>DASUNM010000023.1:1285524-1606906 GCA_036277115.1 Pyrinomonadaceae bacterium | reverse complement strand
GCTCGGACAAGTTGATGTTCATCACCGCATCGGCGGGATTGATGATCTTCTTGTCCTCGATGAAGTCGCCCAGATATGAATCTTCCTCTTCGCCAATCGGCGTTTCGAGCGAGATCGGCTCCTGCGCGATCTTGAGGACCTTGCGCACCTTCGACACCGGGATGTCCATGCGTCGGGCAATTTCCTCGGAGGTGGGCTCGCGGCCGAGCTCCTGCACCAGCGCGCGGGACGTCCGAATCAGCTTGTTGATCGTTTCGATCATGTGGACCGGGATGCGGATGGTCCGCGCCTGGTCGGCAATCGCGCGCGTGATGGCCTGCCGAATCCACCACGTGGCGTAGGTCGAGAACTTGTAGCCGCGCCGGTACTCGAACTTGTCCACGGCCTTCATCAAGCCGATGTTGCCTTCCTGAATCAAATCGAGGAACTGCAATCCACGGTTCGTGTACTTCTTCGCGATTGAAACCACCAGCCGCAGGTTCGCTTCGACCAGTTCGCGCTTGGCCTGACCCGTCTGTTGTTCGCCGGTGACGATGTTTTGCAGTGAACGCTTAACGTCGACGGGAGAGATGTGATACTCCTCCTCGACGGTGCGCAGGCGTTTCTTCGCGTTCGAAACGTGTGCTTTGTAAGCCTTCTGATCGTCGGCCTTGAGGCGCTTCTTCGAATTAAGTCTTTCGGTGTAAGTAGAAAACTCGCGCTCGGCCGAACGTACTTCTTTCTGCACATTGCGAATGGCGTTGATCAGCCTTTGCCGCGACCGTTCCGTCATATTCAGACGGGCAACTTCATCGGCAATCTCAATTCGCAGGCGCCCGACGCGCCCGCGCAAACGCAGGACCTTCTTCGTCTTTTTGCCGCGCTGGGCTTTCGTTTCGGTCTTGAGTTTTGCGTACTCCTTCAGCGCGTTCTTAAAGAGCTTGCGCACACCCTCGATACCTTCGATCGTCCACTCGCGATACTCTTCGGCCTTGTCGTCTTCGCCGGCAAGCTCCGCCTGCTCAGAGAAAAGCACGACCTCGCGAATGTTAATTTTGAATTCCGCCAGCTCTTCGCCGATCTTCAAAAGTTCCATTACGGCAATCGGCGAGCGCGCAATCGACTTGTGCGTTTTCATCAAGCCGCGCTCGATGCGTTTCGCGATAGCGACTTCACCTTCGCGAGTAAGCAGCGGCACCACGCCCATTTCGCGCAGGTAGAGACGAACCGGATCGTTGGTCTTCTCCAGCGCGCCCGCGGAGAGATCCAGTTCCAGATCTTCATCGCTCTCTTCTTCTTCCGTCGCGATGGCGGCTGCCTGCTCGATCAAACGTTCGTCGGAGTCGGCGACATGAATGTTTGAAGCGTCCAGCTTCTGCAACACGTCTTCGATATCGTCCGGCGAAACAACGTTCTCAGGCAGCTCACGATTCAAGTCGTCGTAAGACAGAAATTTCTTGTCGCCGCCCAACTGGAGCAGGCGATCCATCACATCGTCTCGATCTTTTTCTTCACTAGCCACGTTATATTTTATCCTCGTTCAACCCACCCGCTACCGCAGGTGGTACTGACAAATCCCCGCAGGTGGTACTGACCACTGGGCCGCACCATGCGGCTCGATTAATTCAATGCACCGTTTTACTGACTTGCGCTGCCGTCAGATAATTGCCGCGCTGTTTGAATAGTTCCTGTTTTTTCGTTTCCAGCCTGTCGCGTTTCTCTGTTTCACCCGCGCGTTCCGCTTCGGCGACTTGCGAACTAAGTTCGTCAATCTCCCGATCCAGCTTCATCAGGCGCAAAGCATTCAGACAGCTATCAGCGTGCGTCAATGCGTCATCGAACGACTCAATTGGCTCGGCAATCATTAACCGCGCCAGCAACTCGCCGGTCGCGGGATTGTCCGGCGTTTCCGCGCTCAATGAATCGAAGTTGACTTCGCCTTCGTCCTCGTTCAGCTTGACCAGCGCGCGAAAAATTGGCGCCGTCGCAATTCCTTCGTAATCACTCGGTTCGAGCCGCGCCAGAACAATCTTTCGCAACTCTTCGCTCGCCAGCAGCAGTTCCAAAAGCTTTTGTTCCGCAACCGTCGGCTTCAGTTGCCGGACAACCACCTGCTGAACGGTTTGTCCGTCACCACTTGCGGCGCCGCGTATTCTTTGCAAAAGCTCGCGCCGCTGATCGTTTGGAATTCGCAGCCGATCCATTGCCTCATCAAAATACCCGCGCCGTTGAATCGAATCGCGGACAGCGCGCACAAACGGGAGCGTCTCCTCCACCGCCGCCGCTTTGTCCGCCGGGTTGTGAAGGTTACGATCCCGTACCGCTTGATCGATCACGAATTGTATATGGGGCTGTGCGTTGCCTCGCCGCTGCTGATACTCCGTGACGCCGTTTTTTCTGATGAAATCGTCAGGATCGGCGTTGTCCGGGAGCACCAACACCTTGACCTCAAGGTCTTCTGCCAGAAGAGTTTCGATCGCCCGCTTCGCTGCCTGCACACCCGCGCGATCACCATCATAGTTCACCACAACCTTACGCGCAAAGCGGCCAATCAATTTCACTTGCTCAGGCGTCAGCGCGGTGCCGAGACTCGCGGCTAAATTCCTGATACCAAACTGGTAAGGAACGATGAGATCCAGGTAGCCTTCGACGAGAATGGCGAACCCATTCCGCCTGATTTCGTCGCGGGTCAGGTTCAAGCCAAAGAGGTGGCGGCCCTTCGTGTAAGCCGACGTTTCCGGAGAATTTAGATACTTGGGCTCGCCTTCAGGATCCAGCGTCCGGCCGCCAAACGCGATGGGCTTCCCCTGGGCGTCGAACACCGGAAACATTAGCCGCCCGCGAAAACGGTCGTAAGATCCGCCTTCATCCTTTTTCACGACGAGGCCACTGCGCTCAAGTTGCTCCTGAGTAGCGCCCTTTTGGCGCAGATGGGTGGACAGGGCCTCCCAACTGTCCGGTGCAAATCCGAGCCGGAACGTCTTTGTCGTTTCTTCCGTCAAGCCGCGCTGCTTTAGGTACTGCCGGACGGAGGTCGCGGCTTTGCTCTGGAGCTGATCCTGCCACCATTGCAGCGCCCATTGATTAAGTTCGATGACCTCATCCGAATCGCGCTTGCGCGCTTCGAACCGTCCGTCGTCGATCATCTTCGGCAGGGGCACGCCGGATTTCTCGGCGACGATTTTGATCGCCTCGGGAAAAGCCACCCGCTCGATCTCCATCACGAAGTTGAAAACGGAGCCGCCTTTTTGACAGCCGAAGCAGTAGAAAATTTCTTTTGCGGGATTGACGGAAAAGGAAGGCTTGGTCTCTTTGTGAAAAGGACAACGCGCCACCCAATTCGCGCCCGCCTTCTTCAGCGTCACATAGTCCTGCACGATGCGGACAATGTCCGACTGGCGGCGCAGGTCATCGATGAAGGTTTGCGGAAAACGCACGAGTTAATTCTTGAATTCGGCGATCACTTCGATGGTGCCGATGATGTTACGGTTGAGTTCCTCAAGTTCTTCAGCAGGTATCCAATATTCCTGATGGTTCGCGCCCCCTACTGTCTTCACTTCATAACGATCGAGAAAAGACTTTCTTACACGAAAGCGCGTCACATAACCAAATTTGGGCTCGTTATATTTCGCATTCCAGTCGCGAGCGATTTGTGCCGCGTAATCTTCGTTCAGAACCGGATAAAAGAATGGCTGCTCAGGTAGTCGCGGAGGAAAGGCAGTGCTCTGGCTACGTTGGATTAGTTCGAGTTCTTGCTGTCCTACGGGACGAAAAAGCGTCAACCACGACGGTTCTTTGTTAGTCATTACTTCAAAGTTGCCAGCGAATCGCGGAATGCCTGCAACGACTTCACGTATTCGGCGCCCGCAACAGGTTTCAAATTATTGTGGCCGGCGCCATCCGCCCAAAAATTCATCTTCGGCTCGTTCGCTAATTCAAATAGTCGTTCGCCATGCCAAAACGGGATTACTTCATCCTGGCGGCCGTGAATTATCAGCACCGGACAGCGGACCGCTTTAATCTTGTCAGCGTTGCGGAACTTGTCGAATGGAAAGATGCGATAGCCGGTCACCACGCGAAACGCGGACACAAACGAGCTCTCGACGACGAGTCCGCCGAGGGGTTTCCGCGAAGCGAGGTCAATTGCGACTGCGCCGCCCAGCGAACGACCGTGCGCAATAATCCGATCCGGCGGAACCTTTAATACTTGAGTCAGGTAATTGTACGCGGCGTCGATGTCTTCGTAAGCATTCTGCTCAGTCGCTTTGCCGCCGCTTGTTCCGTATCCGTGATAGTCATAGGCAAAGATTGAAAAGCCGAGCGCCCTTATGTTTTCCAACTCAGGCGCCAGGGTTCCAAGGTCTTCAGCATTTCCGTGACTGAAGAGAATTGTGTAGGTAGCTTCCGGATTGGGAAGATAAGCCGCGGAAATCTCAATGCCGTCACCGGACTTTAGTTTCAGAGTTGAACTTGTATCGCGGTAATTGGTAACCGGCGGGAGAAAGATCATTCGTTCGGCGAACATTGTTCCGTACAAAAGCAGACCGACGTATGAAAGCACAAGCCCCACGATGATGGAAAAGAACAGACGCTTCAGGCCGGTGCCTTCAACCAGATGGAGTTTGAATGGGTGTTCTCCACTCCTCGCTCGCGGGGAGGGGGCAGGGGGTGGGGTTGCGACGCGCGTTAACCTCTCCCCTAACCCCTCTCCGCATGCGGAGAGAGGAACCGAATCCTCGCGTTCCTTCATGAATTGAGTTCAACTTGCGTTGCGCCGGATCCGCCCTTTTCAGGTGGCGCTGATGAAAAGCGCGCGACGTGCGGATGGGAGCGCAGGAATTCAGCGACCGCCTTACGCAGCGCGCCGGTGCCGTGGCCGTGAATTATGCGCACTTCGCTGAGGCCGTTCAGGAAAGCTTCGTCGAGAAACTTGTCCGCCAGATCGACGGCTTCATCGGTGGTCCTACCAATGAGATTAAGTTCGTGGTTCTGAGACCTGGAGTTCGAGTCTTTTGAGTGCAGGTGCAGCTCGGTTGCGGTTGCCTGTCTCTTCAGAGCCTCAAGAGAACCTTTGACCCGCCCGCTACCGCGGGAGGTACTGACTTCATTCTGCTTCGAGCTCGTACCGTCGAGCAGTTCAAGATTTAAGAGTTTCTCGCGCATGCGCAACGAGCCGACACGAACTTCCGCCTCGTCGTCTTTGATTTGATCGACGATGCCGGTCGAACCGAATGAAAGGAGACGAACCCGGTCGCCAACCGCAATCTCGCGTAGGGGGTCGCCGCTGGGAGGGTGCTTGGGAGCGCGGGCATCTTGCCCGCTGTCTTCCGACGGCTCGGGCGACTCAGCCGTTCGTGGTGCATCACTCACAACCTGCCCGTCGCGAACTACCTTCACGCCGCGCAACTGCGGGGGCAGGCCCCCTTCCTGACTGCGAGGTCCTCTAAGTTGGGCACGCGTTTTTTGGCGCGCCTCGTCAGACATCGCTTTGGCCGCGCGTTGTGCTTCGCCCTTGAGCTCAGCCGCTCGTTTCTGGGTTTCGCGCTCGACCTTGACGCGATCGGCGCGCTCTTGAATCTTCGCCAGAAGTTCGCGGGAAAGCTTTTCAAATTCGGCGAAGATGGCGGCCGACTGTTTTTCAAACTCAGTCTGCCGTTCACGTTCGCGCCGCTGAGAGTCGAGATCGAGGGTCGCGAATTTCTCAGCAACCGCCGCGCGTTCTTCTTCCAGGGCGCGCCGCAAGGCTTCGGCTTCATCGGCCTCGCGCTTAATCCGCCTTAGGTATTCGGTCGCAACCCGCGACGATTCTGTGACGTGTTCATTTGCGCCGGCGATGATGTCCGCGGGAATCCCGAACCGTTGCGCGATGTCCAAACCTGAAGAGGATCCGGCGACTCCGACAAGTAAACGATACGTCGGCCGCAAAGTCCGTTCGTCAAACTCGACACTGGCGTTCAGGACGCCGGGTTCATTCGCCGCGTACATTTTCAATCCGGAGTAATGCGTCGTGGCCAGCACGTGAGCGCCGCGCTGCTTGAAATGATCGACAACGGCAACGCCCAACGCTGACCCTTCCTCTGGATCGGTTCCGGTCCCGACTTCATCGAGTAGTACGAGGGACGAAGAAGATGGGGGCGAGATGTCCGCGCTGCCGGAGCAGATTTCGATCATCGTCGCGATGTTTGCAACGTGTGAGGTGAAGGTCGAGAGATTTGCCGCCAGCGACTGATGGTCCCCGATGTCGGCAAGAACTGATCGATAGAAGGGGACCCGCGCTGAACGCGCAGGAACCGGCAGCCCAGAGAGAGCCATCAGCGACAGCAGACCCGCGGTTTTCAGCACGACGGTCTTCCCACCGGCGTTCGCACCCGAGATCACCATCGTTGTCTGCTCATGATCCAGCGTGAATGAAACGGGCACGACTTGACCGCCGGATGCGCGCAGATTCTCCTCGAGCAGCGGATGACGCGCGTCGAGTAGTTCCAGGTTGGCTATGAGGTCAGTACCGGGAGCGGACCGGGGTCCCTGCGCGGGCAGCCCGCGTGGGGTGGTGGATGCGACCGGGTGGTCATGATCGACAAAAGCAACGCTCGCCGACGAGCGGACCCGGTCGCTACCGCTCCCGGTACTGACCTCACCCCTGGCGCTAGTCTGTGCCACTTCAGGCACCACACAATTGAAGCGTTCGCCGAACGCGGTCTTCGCATTGATTACGTCAAGCACCGCGACGGCCACCGCGGCCGCTTCGATCGCCGGCAACTGCGCGCGCAGGTCTTCGGAAAGACGAAATAAGATTGCAGCGATCTCCCGTTGTTCCGCTTCGCGGAGCGTTTGTAATTCATTGTTGGCCTCGATTGTCGGCATCGGCTCGATAAATATCGTCTGTCCCGATGACGAAGAACCGTGCGCGACGCCATTGATGCGGCCCCGATGATCCGCGCGCACGGGGATGACGAACCGATCGTTGCGAACAGTGACGAGTTCTTCCTGAATTGCCTCGGACGAGCGGCGCATCAGGTTTTCCAGCGATCGCGTGATCGATGAACGAAGCCGTCCGACGTCGTGACGAATGCGGGCCAGCTCAGGACTCGCACGGTCATCCAGTTCGCCGTTCGGCAGAATCTTCTTCGTGATCGCGGTCGCGAGCTGCTTCAGGTCGGGTGAAAGCGCGGCGACTGTGTCGAAGAGCGTCGGAGAGTCTTCGCGTTCCGCGAGGATCGCGTTTCGCGCATCCAGAGCTGAGTTGCACAGGCGCACCAGATCGAGCATGGCCAATGGTTCCAGGGCCGCTCCTTCGATCTTCAAACGCGCGATTGACTCGCTCGGATCAGCGACGCCGTCGAACGAGAAGCGCGCACCCCGCGCGCGCAAACTGATCGCTTCGCCAAGTTCAGTCAGCGCGTGCCGCAGTGGCTCCAGATCGTCGAACGGCTCGAGGTCCGCGACCCGCGCGCGACCCATGTCGGTTTGCGCGTGCCGCCGTACGAGTTGGCGCAACTGATCGAACTCAAGAATTCCGAAAGCCTGAGGATTCATGGAAGAATCAATCTTACACCGCCAGGAACCTATCCGCAGATTAGACTGATAGGAAATTGGTTCATTGGAACATCGATCCATTGAATCATTGACCTATTCAAACCGAACCATTGAATCAATGAAGCAATGAATCAATGAAGCAATCGTCCCCCTTCACCCCGCTTTGCCCGCCTTTACCTTTAGGCGTATATTCGTCAACTTCCATTACGCCAAAGAAAGGCACTCGTTCATGCCCACAGTTCCAATCACAGTCGCCCATGGTGACGGCATCGGGCCGGAAATCATGGAAGCGACGCTGTTCATTCTGAAAGAAGCAGGCGCAAAACTCGACATTCACCGGATCGATATCGGCGAGAAAGTTTATCTTGCGGGCAATAGTTCAGGCATCGAGCCAAGTTCCTGGGATTCGCTGCGCAGCAACAAAGTATTTCTGAAAGCGCCGATCACGACCCCACAAGGTGGGGGCTTCAAGAGTCTCAATGTGACTGTGCGGAAGACACTCGGCCTTTACGCGAATGTGCGGCCGTGCGTTTCGTACTCTCCATTCGTTGAGACAAAGCATCCCGGCATGGACGTCGTAATCGTCCGTGAAAATGAAGAGGATCTTTACGCGGGCATCGAGCATCGGCAGACGGACCAGGTCATCCAATGTTTGAAACTGATTTCACGGCCTGGCTCGGAAAAGATTGTTCGTTACGCTTTCGAATACGCCCGCCGTCACAACCGTAGGAAAGTCACTTGCTTCACCAAAGACAACATTATGAAGCTGACCGACGGTCTGTTTCATAAAGTCTTCGACGAAATCGCTGCTGAATATCCGGACCTTGAGAACGAACATTGGATCGTTGATATCGGCGCGGCCAAGCTCGCCGACACTCCGGAAGCTTTCGACGTGATCGTGATGCCGAATTTGTACGGCGACGTTTTGTCGGATGTGGCGGCGCAGATCGCCGGTTCGGTGGGGCTCGCGGGATCAGCAAACATCGGCGAGAACATCGCCATGTTCGAAGCGATTCATGGCTCGGCGCCGCGCCGCGCGGGTCAGAATCTCGCCAACCCGTCTGGTTTGCTGCTCGGCGCGGTAATGATGCTCGTCCACATTGGCCAGTCTGCAATTGCCGAGCGCGTTCACAATGCGTGGCTGCGCACGATTGAAGACGGTGTCCACACGTATGACGTCTACGACGAGAAAGTAAGCAAACAAAAAGTCGGTACTAAGGAATTTGGCCAGGCCATTGTCGAGCGTCTCGGTAAGAAACCGCACACGCTGAAAGCGGTCACCTATAACCAGGACAGCGGCGAGGGAGTGTTTGCCGAAGAAACGATCTTCAAAGAACGCTCAGACACCAAGAAAGAGTTGGTGGGCGTCGATGTGTTCCTGGATTGGATGAAAGGCTCGCCGGACGACCTGGGCGCGGCGCTGACCGATATTACGCCGGAGGATCTCAAGCTGACGATGATTAGTAATCGCGGCGTAAAGGTTTGGCCCGGCGGCAAGTCTGAAACGTTCTGCTCCGATCATTGGCGTTGCCGTTTCGTAAGCCAGAACGGCGGCACCATCGAGCATCAGCAGATCATCAATTTGTTGTCGAGCGTTGACGCCGGTGGCTTTGATTTCATCAAGACCGAGAACCTGTGCAACTTTGACGGCGAGCGTGGATATTCTTTAGATCAAGGAGAGTAGCTGACTCCAACACTTCGAACACAGTCTATCTGAAAACTGCATGGCTAAGAAAAATCCGCAATCCGCAATTCGCAATTCGAAATCTCTAGTCGCGGTCCTCATGGGTAGCAAGTCCGACTGGGACGTAATGCGTTCAGCATCAGACACGCTGAAAGACTTCGGCGTGCCACACGAATCGCACGTTATGTCCGCACATCGCTCGCCGCAGCTAGCGGCGGAGTTTGCCGGCAAGGCTGACTCACGCGGCATCCAGGTGATCATTGCCGCCGCGGGCGGCGCCGCTCACCTTGCGGGTGTGATGGCGGCGCACACAACTCTGCCGGTGCTGGGCGTGCCGATGACCAGCGCGCTCAATGGACTTGATTCTTTGCTTTCGACGGTGCAGATGCCGGGTGGAATTCCGGTAGGGACTTTAGCAATTGGAAAAGCGGGAGCCACTAACGCCGCTTTGCTGGCGATCGCAATTCTCGCTAACAGCCGACCTGAACTGAAAGAAAAATTGCGCGAATTTCGCGCCGAGCAGGATAAGAAGATCCGCGCCACGACCCTAGACTGAACCTAAAGTTATTCCTTCGGGTCCAACTCACGCAGTTTGTTTTCTAAATCCTGAAGCGCCGCCTCGAGTTGCGTGCGGTAACGTTCATTCGTGGCTGCCTTAAGGCGACCCATAATTTGGGTTCGCGAGAGCAGCAGATGCTGCCGCTGGTTCTCCAGTACGCGCTCTTGCGCAGAGAGGTGGAGTTTCGCTCGATCGTCCTTCGCCGCCTCAGCATCAGCGACCTGATCTTCAACCGATTTGCTTTCCCAGCCTCGCGCCATAATTCAGGATCCTCGCAGGTTAAGGTGAATGTGTATCCGATACTGCTCGCAGTACTGTGCCGATGATCTTCTAAAACAATCCCCGCGTCCACCCGCCATCGACTTGCAGGGTCACGCCGGTGATGTAAGAAGCACGCTCGGAAGCGAGGAATGCAATCGCCGCAGCGATTTCCTCCGCGCCCGCCATGCGCCGCATGGGTGTCTGCGTCGCCCACGTTTCAATGATTTCCTGCTTTGATTTGCCGGTCGCCTTTGACCGCATGTTCGCGAGTTCGCTCTGCCGTTCTGTCAAAGTGTAACCCGGCGCGACGTTATTCACGGTCACCCCGTCGGTGGCGACCTCATTCGAGACCGTTTTCGCCCAGCCCGTCAGTCCGGCACGCACGGTGTTGGAAAGCAGCAATCCTTCCACCGGCTGTTTGACTGAGATCGACGTGACGTTGATGATACGGCCCCACTTGCGCTCGCGCATGCCGGGCAGAACCAGCTTCGCCAGTCGAATCGCAGAGAGGGCATTTAACTCAAACGCCTGGCGAAACATCTCGATGTCCGTATTGTCGAAAACTGTCGCCGGCGGGCCGCCTGCGTTCGTCACGCAGATGTCCACGCGACCGGCGCGTTCAAGAGCGAGCGCGACAAACCTTTCCGTGTCCTGGCCGTTCGTAACGTCGGCCGCAATGCCGGCGATGTCCGCGCCTGTCTCTTTGTGAATGGCTGCGGCGGCTTCCGAAGCGCGCTGTTCATCACGCGAGCAAAGAAAAACTCGCGCGCCCTCGCGGGCCAGCTCAAGCGCGGCCGCATAGCCAATGCCGCGACTGGCGGCGGCGACAAGTGCAACACGATCTTTGATTCCTAAGTCCATAACTGGTCTCGGAGAGTCGAGCCGGGGCATTAGCCCGCGCGTAAGCAAGGGCTCGGGCTGGTGAGGCCTCCCTTACGGTCGGGCTAGTGCCCCTCATCCATCGCGCCCGTGCACTTACCGATTAGCCGCACCGGATCGTCGTCATAAAAGATCCGCGACTTCGTTTGCTTCGGAAAAGTCTCAGCCAACTTTTTGATTTCATCAGCGACTCCGCCCGTTCCCGTCAGACAGCCGATTATTTTTCCTTCGTCGTACGCGATGGTGAATTCATTCAGCGATCCGATCGAGCCGGAAATGAATATCACGACATCGCACGAACGCACCAGGACCACGTTTCGACCTTTCAATCCAAAGCCGGTATAGATGATCGCGTCACAAGCGTCGAGCGGCAGCTCGTATCGCTCCACGTGTTCCTCGGCGTTGTGCGCCGGCGAAATACCGACGTGCGTGGCGCCGGAATCTCGCGCGGCTTTCCCGGTTACGTAAACCACCCCGGTCGTCGCGCCGGTCAGCAGGATCGCGTCACGCGCGGCAATTGCCCGGCCCAACGCCTCTGCTTTTGCACAAACGTCCGGCATTTTTTCCGCCGAACCCATGACACCGATTTTGATCTTCATGACTTTACGTTAGAGGGGGGCGTTGCCCGCCGCGTGGTGTCAGTACCGAGAGCGTTAGCGACCGGGTCAGGGGTCAACGTTGACTGATCGATCCACCTCGCTACCGCTCGGGGTACTGACACGCGGTGACACGCGGGCCTCTGCCACGTCCCACCATTTCCGCGTTACAAACCAGATTATTCCAGGCAGCAGAAAAAACACGCCGATCGCGGCCGTTACCACGCGCGGCGAGAATCCGAACCGATCCATCAGTTCGCCCACAGCATAATTCGAGGCTGCCATTGTTAGGGTAACGAGCGTTAACTCAGCCGCAAAGACACGGCCGCGGAACTGATCTCCAACGGTTTGTTGCAGAAGCACCGTTGAGTACACCCAGAGGATGCTGCCGCCGGCGTGAGCGACGAGCAGGCACAGCAACGCAAGCGTGAAGCTTCTCGAAGTTCCGAACGCAGCGTAAAAAACTCCGGCGATCAGGAACGCGACGCCAATCGAAGTCTGCATGTGCCGGCGTGTTTCGCCCACCCACCGGCGTGCAACGATGGGTCCGATGGCCGTGCCGATACCCCGGGCCGTGAACAGCACGCCGATGCCTGTCGCGGTCTTCCCGGCTACCGGGAAAACCCGCTCGCCGAAAACCGCGAGCAGCGTCAAGATCCCACCGCCCACTCCCCACGAAGTCTTGACCATCAGGTAAGCCAGCACGCGCGGACGCTGCTTCACATAGCGGGCGCCTTCAATCGTGTCGGTGATGCCGACCGCTTTCGCGACTGTCAGTTTAGTTTTCTCGCGCGCCGGGCGTTTCGGAAGACTCACCCGGCTGATCAAGATTGCCGAAGCCAGGAACGTCAGCGAATCCAGGATGAATGCGGCATTCGTCCCGAACAATCCGGTCACGACGCCACCGATGGCTGCGCCGGTAGTCAACATGATCGACCATGTGACCGAGGCGATGGCATTTGCCGGAAGTAATTCGCGATCCGAAACGATCGAGGGAATGGCGGCGGTCTTCGCCGGTTCGAAGAATGCTGAGAACGCCAGTTGCAAAACCGTGAGCACGTAAACCAGCCACATTTGATCCGGACGGCGCACGAACAAAAATCCGAGCACTACCAGCGCGCGCATGATGTCTGAAGCGATCATGATCGACCGCCGGCTGAACCGGTCGGCCACGACGCCGGACAGCGGGCCCATGACGACGCTCGGCAGGAAACGCGCGACCATGATCAGCGCGACTGATCGACTGGAACCTGTCAGTTGCAACGCTAGGGTGTAAACGGCAATTGTGTCGAACCAATCGCCCATCTGGCTGACCACCTGGCCTAACCAAAGCATGCGGAACTGCCGGTTCTTCCGAAGCAGCTCTAAATAACCGACTGACGGCGCCGTCGCGACGGTTGGTTGAACTCTGTTTCGCAGCTTCATCCGATTTTTGGAAGATGATGAACGGTGCACCGGCCAAATGAAGTTGTCAACGCGACTGCCGTCAGTCTGACTTGTCAGAATGAGAAACGTGACCGCATCTGCCCGATGAACTAACGCGGTGTCATCAGAAATCCACGCAAATAGGCCAGCTTCCGCGAAAGACACTTGCGGCACACGCGTTGTAATCGTGAATGGCGCGGCTAGGAAAGCTTAACCGCTGTTGGGCCCACCGCACTGGGTCCGCTAGCCGCCTAAAAATTATGACCCGAAGCGCGCGACTCTTTTGCCCTGTTACTACACCCCAGCCGGCGAATGCGTGCCAGCATCGCCGACTTGCCCAGTGCCGCGCCGAACTGAAATGCCGAGGTTGCTCCCGGTTGAAGGTTTCGGCGCGGACTTTTTTAGACAGAAATGATGACGTCTTGTTTAGAGGCGGGCTACTGCCCGCCACGTCGGTTTGCAATTCGGCGGGCGGTAGCCCGCGGCTAAACGATTAAGCAAGGCAAACATGAAACTGATCGACATGTCTGATTACAACGGCGCGGCTCGGCCCTATTGGTACGTCCTCGCCGTCACCGGTATTTCGGTATTCGTTTGGGTCCTCCAGGGCGGCATCAAATACGCCGTGCTGAGCGTACCTGTGCTCGCCGTCACCTTCTGGACTTACAAACTGTATTTTGAGCGCCTCAACGCAAAGACACGCGAAGCTGAGGAGATGAGCCGGCTGCATTTGGCGACCGCCGAGGCACTGGCCACCGCGATTGACGCGAAGGATCAGACTTCGCATTGTCACGTGCGACGCGTGGAAATCTATATCGATGGCCTGGGCCGGTTGCTTGGCTTGTCTGAGAAAGAGCTGGCCGCCTTACGCGCAGGCGCGTTGCTGCATGACATTGGCAAGCTGGCTGTGCCCGATCACATCTTGAACAAGCCAGGATCGCTGACGCCTGCTGAGTTCGAGAAAACAAAGATTCACACGACTGTCGGGGCCGAGATTCTCAGCCGCGTCAATTTTCCGTATCCGGTAGTCCCCATCGTCAAGCACCATCATGAGCGTTGGGACGGCTGCGGGTACCCCGACGGCTTGAAAGGCGAAGAGATTCCGATCACTGCGCGCATCATGTCGGTGGTTGATTCTTTCGACTCGGTTCGCGAAGACCGGCCGTTCCGTCCAAGTATGTCGCGCGAAGATGCGATCAGCCTGTTGCGCAAAGGCGCCGGCACACATTTCGATCCGAACATCGTTGAGTTATTTATCGGCGAATTACCGCGGTTTGAGTCTGAGATTTCCAGTCGCGGCCTCGACGCAGAAATTCATTCCAGCAACCCTCCGATGCCGATTGCACCGGCTGAAGACGAAGTTGCAAGTGCGCGCGAGAACACTTCTTTCGCGGCGTACGATGAAATTCGCAACGCGCATCGAGAGGTGTATGCGCTTTACGAAATCGCACGCAAGTTCAGTTCGTCCCTGGAGATGGATAGCACTCTGTCAGTGCTGGTCGATAAGGTGGGGCATCTGGTGACGTTCGATACGTGCGCGGTTTACCTTTACGACGATATCAAAGGTTACGCGTCCGCCGCCCTCGCCGTCGGCCGCGACGCCGAAGCTTTGCGCAATCGATGTGTCGCGCCGGGCGAAGGTGTCACCGGTTTTGCGATGGCGAACCGCCGCTCAGTAAACCGGCTGCAACCGAGTCTCGAATTCGATCTACTCGGGGTGAAACTCGATGCGCGCTATCGTTCGATGGCATCGCTGCCGCTGTTCAAGGGCGATGTCTTGCTCGGCGCGTTGTCGCTGTATTCGACGTCGCTTCGGGAATACACCAACAACCAGATTCGTTTGCTCGAGACAGTCACGCGTTTGGCGTCAGACGCGCTCGCGAACGCGATGCATCACGCGCAAGCCGAATCCAATGCTCTGACCGATTCGTTGACCGGGCTGCCAAATGCGCGTGCGCTCCATGTGCGATTCGACCAGGAGGTCTCGCGCGCGCGTCGTAACAATCGTCCGTTCCAGGTCATCATGCTGGACCTCGATGACTTTAAGATCGTCAACGATAGCTTTGGTCACAAGATCGGCGACCGCATGTTGCGCGAAGTTGCCAGCTTGATTCAGAACCAGCTCCGGGAATACGACTTTCTCGCCCGCTATGCAGGTGACGAGTTTGTCGCGTTGCTGCCGGACTTGACGGTGCAGCAGGTGGAGGAACTGAGGGACCGTATTGAAATGGTTGTCAGTTCGTTCTCGCTGGGCGTGGGCTCGGGCTCGCAAACGCGCGCGCGGGTGGGCATCTCGATTGGCGCGTCGATTTTCGGCGCCGACGGCGAGACCTTGGATCACCTTCTAATTGCGGCCGATCAGGCGATGTATCGCGCGAAATCGGCCCACAAGACCGGCGCGCTGCCACTGCTGCAGGCGCCGGAAGTCCCCATGAGCACGTCCGTCGCCCCGTCCGGGGAAGCCGATACCGAAAATCTAGTTACCGCTTCAATTAATTAAATAATCTTGACAACTCCCGCCTCGATCTTCCAATCTGGAAACTGGCTGCGGACAAGTTTGTCCGCTTCGGGCGCAGTCCACCACAAACGCGCTCTTCAAAATACCCGGCCATTTGTTTCCGGCCCGCCCCTCTCATCCTCTGGAACTCGCGTGTTGCATCAAACTGTTCGGTCCTCAATGTTGACCTTAATGTCTGTTTCTCCTGCGTTCGAGACTAATCCGGCGACCCTGCTCGTAATCGACGATGATTCGTCGGCGCGCGAGGGCCTGCGCAGCATTTTTGAGAGCGCCGGTCATCGCACCGTCGCGGTTGGCGACGCACCATCGGCGCTGCGATTCTTGAAAAAAGAGCAGTGCGACCTGGTGATGCTCGATGTCGAGCTGCCGGAAGTTGATGGTCTCGCTCTTTGTCGTCTACTGCGCGCGCAACCGTCGCTGCGCCAATTGCCGGTGCTGGTGTTTTCAGCGACCGACAACGAGCAGCGCAAGGTTGAAGCTTTCAGCGCCGGCGCCGACGACTACATCGTCAAGCCTTCGACACCCGGGGAACTCATCTCCAGGGTCAATTCGCACTTGAGTGGCGCGCAACGCGAGTCGCAACTGACGGATGCGAATCATGAATTGCGTTTCCTCGCCGACCTCGGCCGCGGTTTACTGCAAACTCTCGAACCTGATCAGGTGGCGCGCCGCGTCGCGGGTGCAACGTTCGAAGGCATCAACGCCGCTTTGTGTGCCTGTGTGGTGAAGAATAACGGCCACGGGTTTGCCATCTGCGCCTTCGACCGGGAAGGCAACGCTGAAGGCGCATCACTGGTCAACAGCGAACGCTTTGCGGGATGGTTAGACTCGAAGCGCGCCGCCACTCCGTCGCTACTGACCAATGAAAGAGAATTCCTTTTGCACGACGATCGGCGGACGACTGAGTACATCAGTCCGCTCCGGTTCGGCGGCGAAGTCCTCGGCGCTCTAATCGTCGCGTTCGACAGTCCGCAAGACTATTCAAATACTGACTGTGGTCTCATTGACGCTGCCGCGCAGCAGGCGGCCCTCGCCGCGCACATCTCGTTGTTGTATCTACACGCGCGCGAATCGGCCGCGACGCTTGCGGAAGAGGTTGACCGCCGCGCCGTCGAGGCGGAAGTACAGCAGCGCTTCACCGAAGCAATCATCGATAGCCTGCCGCTTTCGCTGTACGCCATCGATCGTGACAAGCGTATTGTGGCCTGGAACCGCAATCGCGAATTGGGTGAACTCGGCATGCCGCGCGGACAAGTGCTGGGCAGAGACATCTTCGATGTGCTGACAAAACAAAGCAGGGAATTACTGGAGCGCGAGTTCAATAAGGTATTCGCGACCGGTGAAATACACCGCGTCGAGCAGGAGGCGATTACGCAATCCGGCGACGCTAACCACTGGCTTATCAGCAAAATACCCATGCACGCCGACGAAACGGACGAGGTGACGCACGTCATCACAGTCGGCGAGAACATTACTTCCCGGGTCAAATCTGAACGCGCTGTCGCGCGCGCTGAGAAGCTGGCGGCCGTTGGTCGTCTGGCGGCCGGCGTCGTCCATGAAATCAACAATCCGCTGGCGACGATCGCGGCCTGTGCTGAGTCGCTGGAGACCCGAATCGCGGAAGGCGCTTTCGCTGAATCTTCGGATGTTGAAGACCTAAAAGAGTATCTCGGTTTGATCCGCGATGAAGCTTTCCGCTGCAAACAGATCACACATGGGTTGCTGGACTTCAGTCGTTTGCGCGCCGGCAATCGAGTCCCCGTGAATCTGGCCGAGACGATCAAGATGACGGCGCGGCTCGTCACCCATCAACAGCGTGGGGACAACAACATTCAGATCGAAATCGAAACTATGAAAAACCTTCCCGAGATATTGGGTGACGAAGGTCAGTTGCAACAGGCGGTGGTCGCGCTTGCGACCAACGCGATTGATGCAATGCCAGAGGGCGGCACGCTCACGCTACGTACGGTTCCTGCGGGACCGAACGTGACTATTGAAGTCACCGACAATGGCGTTGGCATCTCTCCCGAGAACCTCACCAAAATTTTTGATCCGTTCTTCACCACGAAGGACGTGGGTCGCGGCACCGGCCTCGGGCTGGCGGTCTGTTATGGTATTGTATCTGAGCACGGGGGCCGCCTCGACGTCCGGTCAACCGTAGGTGTTGGTACTACTTTCACCATCTCGCTACCCAAAGCGAGCGATTAAACTAACGGCGCCAGCCGTCGATTCAAGTGCGGGAGTCGAAAGCGTGGACGAACAACGCAATGCAAGATTACTGATAGCCGAAGACGAGGCAAACCTGCGTCTGGTGTTGCAGAAAGAACTGCAGCGGCTCGGCTATCGTGTGCACGTCGCACCCGACGGCGAAGCGGCCTTGCGAAAGCTTGAAGAGAGCAATGTCGATGTGCTGTTGTGCGACATCAACATGCCGCGCATGGACGGCATGGAGTTGCTGCGCCGCGTTCACGAACGGCCCAACCCTCCCGAAGTCATCATGCTCACGGGCCAGGGCACCATCGAAACCGCGGTCGAGGCGATGAGAACCGGCGCCTATGATTACCTGACCAAGCCTTACAGCATCAGCGAACTCGATGTGCGCGTGCGCCAGGCGGCTGAGAAGCGGAACCTGCGGGTTGATAACCAAAGACTGCGGGCCCAAATTGAGCGCAAGACCGCCATTCCGGAAATCATTGGGGAATCGAGAGCGATTGCGGAAGCGATTCGCCTGGTTGAACGGGTCGCGCCGTCTGATGCATCAGTACTGATTACCGGCGAGTCCGGCACCGGCAAAGAATTGATCGCGCAGGCGATTCACCGGCTTTCGAACCGGGCGAACGGAGCCTTTATCGATTTAAACTGTGCCGCGTTTCAAGAGTCGCTGCTGGAATCTGAATTGTTTGGCTACGAAGCGGGCGCCTTCTCTGGCGCGAAGGCTCGCAAGCTGGGATTGATTGAGCTGGCTGACGGAGGCACTCTATTTCTCGATGAAGTGACTGAGCTGCCGGCGAATTTGCAGGCAAAGCTTCTCCGCGCCATTGAGACGCGCACCTTCTTCCGTGTCGGCGGCGTGCGCAAAGTCGAAGTCAACGTGCGCATCGTGGCGGCGACGAACCGCAATTTGGATTCGGTAGTAAACGATGGGACGTTTCGCGCCGACCTGCTCTATCGCATCAACAGTTTTCAAATCCATCTGGCGCCGTTGCGGGAACGCACGGAAGATATTCCCCCGCTGACAGAACACATTTTGAAACAGCTGGCCGGGGCGAGCGCGCCTGTAGTTGAACCGGAAGTTGTGGAAAAGCTGCGCGACTACGGTTGGCCAGGCAACGTTCGCCAGCTGCGAAATTGTTTAGAGCGGGCCGTGCTGCTCGCCAACGATGGCCGCATAAGCGTGAGTGAATTGCCGCCGGAAGTCGCCGGCCGGACGCTGGGCGTGGCCTCGTTTGCAGTCACACCATCCACGGGCGCACCCAACGGAGGGGATGTTTCCACGCCGACGGCTCTGCGCGACGTTGAGAAGCAGCAAATCATTAATGCTCTGGAGCAGACCGGCTGGCATCGAGGCAAGACGGCCGCTTTGCTCGGCATCTCGCCTTCAACGCTGTATCGGCGTCTGCGCGATTATCATTTAGAAGGAAAGCTGCGCTAGCCATCCTGTCAGAACCGCCTGCGGTAGCGGGCGGTTGATCTCCGGTGGGTCGAAGGCACCGAAAACAAAGCTCAACCAGCCGCTACCGCAGGTGGTTCTGACAAAGACAAAAGCCGCAAATCCCAGGAGCACGGGATCCGCGGCTTTCGATTTTCTAAAAGCGACTTTTTCAGACTTGATTCGCAGCAGCCGCAGCAGCAGCTTTGCGTTTCTGCTGTCGTCTTCGGTAGTACAGTCCCGCCAAGCCGCTTCCCAACAAAGCCATCGTAGCCGGCTCAGGGGTGGCCGTCGGTGGACAGGTAGTCAAGGTTAAGGTGATGCCGTTGTTCCAGAAGTGGCAGTCCGGATCCAAACCCAACGCGAGATTGCCACCGTTGAGAATGAACACGCTCAGAATGTTTAGCTGGTCGGCGGTAAACGTGTAGACAAAATCGCGCGGCGTGGTGGTGAACGATTGCTGCGTGAGCAAAATGTTTCCCGTGCCCGGCGCTACCAGTGGATTGCTGCCGAGCAGTGAACCAGCAAAGTTATCTCGAATCTGCGACGACGGCACGGGCGTCCCGGTAGCATCCGTGAATGAAGCGATGCCGGCATTGCGTGCGGTGTCGAGGAGATGCATGAAGAGCATGTTGGGATTCGTGTCCCAGTTGCTGATGTTGTGGAACGTCAGGGTCGCGCCCATCAGGGTATGGCCCTGCGGCAGGTTGATATTGTCGATGCGCCAGGTGTAGGCGCGATGGTGATCCAAGTCGACTTGCCGGGGTCCGCCATTACCGGCATTCGGTGCGGTAGCCGGGGCTTGGAACGTAATGACGTCCGCGGATGCGGTGGCTGGTAGCGCGAAAACAACGGCCGCGGCAATCAGCAGTAAAAGGTTTCGCACGATCATCTTCCCTCCGAAAAGTCGTCTTGACTCATCACCTGAAGGAAATGGTTAGTAGGTATGCAATTCCGAAATTCCGATAAAAACGGCTGCTTTTAGCTGGCAATTCGAACTGGAAACCTGAGGCTATTCAGTCTAAAGAGTCTGGTTCAGAAGGTTCTAACATCCTCTTCACGGGCGAGAAATAAGCGAGCGCGATGATCATTCCTTCAGTGGCGCCGGATAAATAACCGAATAAAGACGCCCAGCCGGAACTAACATACAACTCGGTCAGTGGAGTGCTAATTACGGCCGCCGCGAAAGTGGCAAGGAATAACGTCCTGCCCCATCGTTGTTCCAGGCACAGTCCCACCGCCCCCATTAGCCCGGTTAATAAAAGTATCCAGCCTAACCAGTACGGCACGTCGCTCAACGGGGGCCAATTCGAGTTCTGGATGGCGAAAACACTTTCACCGGCAGTTAGAGCGTTCGTCGTCATCTCATCTAACAGTGTGTATGCCAGCAGGATTATCTGATTGCCGACGACTAAGAGTTTGAACATGTGTCTCGACATCAGGATGACGAGAGGCTAGCTGACACTCTTTAACAGCTTCCGATCAATTTTGCCCCGATCATTCTTCGGAAGTGAGGGGACGAATTCGACCCAGCGAGGATACTTGTACAGGGCGAGACGTGACTTAGCGAATTGCTTGATGTCTTCGACCAGCGCATCGCCTACCGCATGCCCATCACGCGCGACGACGAACGCTTTTGGTTTCACCAATCCACCTTCATCTTCATGCCCGACGACTGCGCATTCAAGTACTGCCTCGTGTTGCAACAGACAGTTCTCAATCTCCGCGGGCGCGACAAAGATGCCACCGACTTTGAGCATGTCGTCGGTGCGCCCGTGATACCAGTAATAACCTTCCGCGTCGATATGAAATTGATCGCCGGTTGTGCACCAGTCACCGGCAAATGTCTCTTTCGATTTTTCATGCGCGTTCCAGTAACAAAGCGAGGCTGAGTCGCCTTTGATTCTCAGTGTGCCCATTTCGCCGGTCGCGACTTCGTTACTGTCAGCATCGACGATCCTTGCTTCGTAACCTTCGACAATACGGCCGAGGCTGCCGGGCTTCACGTCATCGGGCCGGTTCGTAATGTAGATGTGGAACATCTCGGCTGAACCGATGCCGTCGCAAATCTCCACGTTAAAGGTCTGCTTCCAACGGTGATAAAGCTCGACCGGCAGAGCCTCGCCGGCTGAGTAGCAGAACCGTATGCTGGAAACGTCGTGCGACGCGGCATCGTCTGCGTTAAGCATTCCATTGATCATCGTCGGCACGGTCGTGAGAATGGTCGGCCGGTATCGTTCGATCACTTCGAACAACTTCTCCGGAGTCGAACGTTCGGCGAATAAAGCAGTGGCGCCTCCCACGGCAAACGGAAACAGCAGGTTCGTTCCGGTTGCATATCCGAAAAAGAGTTTCGGTACAGACACCGTCAAATCATTTTCGTTCACGCCCATCGTGCGCTTCGCAAAGACTTCAGTGTTGTAAGGCAGGTCATGCTGCAGGTGCACCGCGCCTTTCGGATGACCAGTGGAGCCTGAAGTGAATAGCCAGATAGCGATGTCGTCACGATGCGTGTCGGCGGCGCGGCAGGCGATGGGTTGGGACTCGACCGTTTCAGCAAACGGAAAGTACTTGACGCGGCCGCGCGGATCGACCAGCTGTTCTTCCATCGCGGCTCCGTCGTCAACTACCAAAACGGAACGCAGATGGTTCGCGCTTGAGACCGCCTCGACAAACGGTTGCGCCAGAGACTGATGCACGACCACCACCCGCGCGCGCGTGTACTCGAGATAGTAACGATAGTCATCCGCAGGCAGCAGCGGATTGACCATCGTGATGACGGCGCCAATGCGGGCTGCGCCAAACCACGTCCAGGCAAACTCCGGACAATCCGGCAGAACAATCAGCACCCGGTCTTCCATTTCCACGCCGAGTTCGCGCAGCGCGTTGCCCGTGCGATTCGACATCCGCCCCGCCTCGCCGTAGGTGTAAGTTTGATCTTTGAAGTAAAGACAGACCTTGTTTTCGCGCCCTTCCTCCAAATTGTGGTAGAGGAAGTAATCGGCCATGTTGAAGCGTTCAGGGAATTCGACAGGCATGAGTTCGGTGAGTTTCAGGTTTTAGCAAATGGGCATCCCGTGTCGCCGTGCTGCGTGCTCAGATACGTCCGGGCTTCCCACAGCTCGGGAAAGAACTTGTAGTCGAGCGTCGTCTTCAAATAACCAACACCTTCTGAGCCACCCGTGCCTTTTTTCGTGCCCACCATGCGCTCCACCATCTTGATGTGATGCGAACGCCACAGCGCGAAATGTTCGTCGTGTTCGAGCAGCCCTTCGGCCAACTGATATTCTTTGTAGAGCTTTTCCGGATGCGTCAGGATCTCAATGATCGCGCGCACGCGGCGTCCGCGACTGCTGCGTCGTTCGTCTTCACTCTCTTGCTCATCAGAGGCCGGCGCGTCAAAGCCCTGGCGGCGAAGCAGGGCGAAGAATGCGTCGCCGAGCGAAGGTGTATCCCGCCGCGCTTGCAAGCGCTTGTGCGCGAACTCGTCATCCTTGAACGCGCGCGCGACCGATTCGTGTTTCAAGCCTGAAGCAAACTCAATTTCGCGAAACTGCATTGACTGAAAACCACTGGCCGGATTTAACTCGTCGCGAAAGCCGAGGAAGCTGATTGGCGACATTGTTTCGAGGATGTGAATTTGCGTAATGAGCAGCTTCTCGATTTCGACCACGCGCTTCATTGCTGAGGCTGCTTCGCCCGTCGCGTCTTCATTCATCAGACGCAGCGTCGCGTCAATCTCATGCAGGATCTGCTTGAACCAAAGCTCGTACGCCTGATGCACGGTGATAAAAAGCAGTTCGTCGTGGTGCGCCGGAGACGATCGAAGCGTCTGCAGTTCGATCAACTCCTGCACGCGCAGGTAATCGTTGTATGAGAGCGGAGCGTCTTTGCCGTATTCGGTGGACATCTTTGTGTAGGTTCAGTTCGGGAAGTTGGGCATTGCTTTGATGCGATTGGCCTGCGCGAGGTGCCGGTAGCCGTGGACAATAGTGACCACGAACGCGTCCGCCAGACTGTAGCGCATCAGCGGCGTAACCGGTGAGCGCAGACGCGCGCGATTGTAATCAACGCCTTCGCTGTCGTGCACGAAGCGGACAAATTCTTCCTGCTGCTTAAGAAATAATCCCAACGGGTCCTGAATCGATGACGAGTCAGAAGGCTTGAAGACCTTGGGCGCTGGAACTTTGCGCGTCGTTTCCGGAACCACTTGTTTGATTAGCCAGCCACCGACCAGGCTGGGCCGGTACGGAATGGCGCCGTTCGTCGGCCACTTCAGACGTGCGCTTTCGATTAATTGTCTGAAGTAGCTGTTGAACTGCCGGGACGTGACCGCGAGATGCTCGAGGCATTGCGCGATACTCCATTGCTTTGCATCAGGTTTCCAGTTGAGCTGCTGTTGGGTAAGTCCGCGAACCAACTCACTCGCCGTCGCGTTGTTCTTCTTAGCTTCCGAGACTATCGTCCTGATGAAATTCGGCGAGTCAGTAAATTCTTTTAATCGCTCTGACGGTTTCAAAACGCAGCTCCTGCTTTCCCTGCCGTCTGGTACTCGCGGTTGTCGCGGATCTTTTTCATCTCAGCGACGATCAATTCCAGCTCTTCGTCTTTCGTGTAGAAGTGCGGCGAGATGCGCACGCCTGCGCCAGGCCGGTAATCGACAATGAATTCGCGGCGAATCAGTTCTTTGGTGATCTTGGCGGCGTTGTCGTCCCAAACTGTAATCGTGCCGCCGCGTTGCGCCGAACTTTTCGGACTGGTAACGCGGAAGCCGGCCTCTTCTGCTAATTCGATCAATGCTCCGGTTTGGCGGACACTCTTTTCGCGAATCGCTGCGACCCCGATTTCGTTGATTACTTTGTAACCCGATTGCGCCGCGTAAAGTGCCGGGATCGCCGGCGAGCCGTGCAGAAACCTCGTAACGTTCGGCGCGTAATGCATCTCAGCTTCAAATGCGAACGGCTGCTCGTGCGCCATCCAACCGGTCGTCTTTGGCTCAAGCTGATCGAATAAATCGGGCCGCACATACAAATAACCCGCACCCGGCCCGCCGCACAGCCACTTCACTGAACCGCCGGTCGCGAAGTCTACATTCAACTCTTTGACGTTGAAGGGGACGGTGCCCGCGGATTGATAGCAATCGAGCACGACCATGGCGCCGACTTGATGCGCGCGTTCGGTGATTGCTTTTGCGTCCTGAAGGAAACCGCTCTTGAAAAGCACATGCGAAATCGGGACGAGCAGCGTCTCTTCATCAATCGCCGCGAGCATTCGCTCAAGCGGAATCGTGATGCCGTCGTCGGATTTAACGCGATCGACCCGCAGCCCATGGGCGCGCGCATGCGCTTCATACACGTACATCACGGACGGGAAGTTTAGCTCTTCAAAAACGATCTTGTTCCGCTTTGAATTGGCCGCAAGCGGCAGCATCGCCGACAGAATCAGTGACTGACAGACGGAAACGTTCTGATGCATCACCACGGTGTTTGCGTCGGCGCCGATAATGCGGCCGACTTCGTTGCCAACGTTGACCGGCATCTCCCACCAGCCTTCGGCCCACGCGCGCACACCACGCGTGGCCCAGGCGTCGGCAAACTCATGCAGCCGATCGTAAGTCGCGCGCGGCATTGCGCCGAGACTGTGCGAGATCAGGTAGACAGTCTTGTCCAGAATCGGAAATTCAGAACGCCACTTGAGAAGATTGTCAGTCAAAGGATTGGTACCTGGGTCTTAATTTACCATAGGCAACGCGCTAGTCGAGCAATGAGGTCAGTACCGGGAGCGGTGGCGACCGGGTCACAGTTCGCTAGCTCGATCGCCATCCTCTTGCGACCCAGTCGCTACCGCTCCCGGTACTGACCTCATGTTAAAGTAGCCAAAAGATGTGGAAGTTCCCCAATCCGATCAAACATCAGATACCCGAAACGCTCTGGCCGGCCGCCGATCACGCGAGCCGGTCGCTTCTGTTTCAACCGATCGTGATTGGTTCGCTGTCGCTTGAAAACCGCACGTGGGTGCCGGCGATGGTGCCGTGGCGCGCGACCGAAGACGGGTTCGTCACCCAGGACAACCTGGACTGGTATCGCCGATTTGCTGAAGGACGACCGGCAGCGCTCGTCGTCGAAGCCACCGGAGTTCGCGATATTGCCAGTGGCCCGCTGCTGCGCATCGGCGATGATCGGTTCTTGCCGGGACTGAAGAAGCTCGTCGAAACAGTTCGCGACGCGAGCGCAGGCCGCACGAAGCTCTTCATTCAAATAATCGACTTTCTGGCGGTCAAACGCCGGCCCGACCCAGCGAAATATTTTGCACGGTTCCTGAAGATCACACCGCGCCACCGCGACATGATCGCCGAGCTCACGAGTGATCCACGATATCTGAACGGCGATGAAACGCGTTCACGCGAATTTCTGAGGAATGCTTCGGACGAAGTGTTGGATCATGTTCTGGATGAACGCGAGCTTGAGTCTCTCCGCTTCGGCTATCGCGAACGAGTCACCGACATGCACCTGCCTCACATTAGCGAGCTGCCGCAGGTCTTACCCGGAATCTTTGCGGACGCCGCTGGCCGCGCACGTGAAGCCGGCTTCGATGGCGTCGAGCTGCACTACGCGCACGCGTACACGATGGCGGGTTTTCTCAGTGCGTTGAATGATCGCGCCGACGGTTATGGCGGTGCCCGAGAGAACCGGGCGCGCTTGCCGCTCGAAGTCTATCGCGCAGTGCGTGAGCGTGTCGGCAACGATTACGTGGTCGGTGTCAGATTTCTCGGCGATGAAGTGATTGCGCGTGGCAATCGAATTGACGATGCCGTTTATTTCGGCGTGGAATTCGCGAAAGCTGGGTTCGATTATCTTTCGATCTCGAAAGGTGGCAAGTTCGAAGATGCCGAGCAGCCGAAAGTCGGTCAGGCCGTATATCCGTACACGGGACAAAGCGGTTACGAATGCATGCCGACAACTCTTTCGGATGACCGTGGGCCGTTTGCGCGTTCGGTTCCTTTGGTCGCGCAAATCAAACACGCGGTCAACGCCGCCGGATTCAGAACTCCTATCGTCGCAACTGGCGGCATTACAACTTTTGAACAGGCCGAAGAGATTCTGCAAAACAACGACGCCGATATAGTCGGCATGGCGCGTCAGGCGCTGGCCGATCCTGACTGGTTTAGAAAAGTGATACTCGGTCGCGGTGAAGAAGTGCGTCGCTGCACTTACACAAACTACTGTGAAGCGCTCGACCAGGCGCACAAGCAGGTCACGTGCAAGCTTTGGGATCGCAAGGAGCTCGATGAGCCGGGAGTTTCGATGGCGAGCGACGGGCGCAGGCGATTGCTGCCGCCTGATTGGGAACAGTGAGCAGTGGGCAGTGGGCAGTGAGCAGTGGGCAGTGAGCAATGAGCAGTGAGCAGTGGGCAGTGAGCAGTGAGCAGTGAGCAGTGAACACAACGTACAAGCACAAAGCAGTCACAACTTTCCTGCATACTTCAGCAGCCCAATCACAAACGGCGACAGGATAATAATCACGGCAAAAACCAGAATCAGCGCGAACCCATGCTCGTCTTTCAGCGGTCCCGGAAGCCAATCGGCGCCCGCGCGTTTCGCCGCCCGCGTGTTGCCGTAATACAAATCGACGTCGCCGGAGATGAACATGCGGCTGTAGCCGTAGGTTTCATTGGCCAAAGCCGCGAGCAACCAAAGGTTGTCCCACCGAAACGCGGCGTGCGCTTGCCAGATTAACCATCCCCACACAGCGATAAAGGCTCCCATGAACACGTAGAGCACGCCGGGGTAAAAATATTCGCGTTCGCGAATTCCTTTGACCGTCGCGCCGACGATGATGCCGGCGCACATGCCGCCAATTTCGATGAACGTGGCATCGACAAAAAAGAACCAGATGCCGCCGCCGCGTATGCTCGAGATCAAAACCAGCAACGGCCCGGAAATAGTTACCCACAGCGCCGAAGGCAAATGCGTCGTTAAGTGATAACGCTCGACTTGCAGCGAGTAGTACGCGGCGATCGGAGCGAAGCCGGCGATGATTACGGCCGCCAAAGCTGAGGGCCTGACAAACCACCAGCTAATCAGCCCGAGGAAGGGAATCGTGATCAGGTAAGCAAAATGAAAGCGGGTAAGGTAATGAAGAAGCTTGGCGCGATTCTCGTCCGTCAACGCGTCTTTTGCCCCCTCTCCGCATGCGGAGAGGGGGTTTGGGGGTGAGGACGGGCAATCTCGTTTACCCCCTCCCCTAACCCCTCCCCGCAGGCGGGGAGGGGAATTGTCATGATCGAAGGAGCTCACCTTGAAAATGAGTTATTCACAGGCTATGCCGACTGCTGTGATGTAGGAATGATCCTCTTCGACGATGAGATCGAAGACTGTCTCGTTTGTGAAAGCTGATTCAACTGACTCGACCACACCCAGATGACCACATTCGCTGAGAATGATTTCGTCCCCAACGTTTAAGTCACCAGCGTTGCGAAAGTAAGGGCCTATCGCAGTTTCTCCGCTCGCCGCCTGTGGAGAGGTGGGGATGCAGTGACTTATTTCGCCAAGGACCGCTTTCAGATCGTGCAACACTCTTTCATTTCTGAACCGAAGAATTCGAACACCTGCTTGCTCAATCTGTCTATGCCTAATGCCATCCGCCCATCGTTGTCTGTCAGAATCATGGATAGAACCGTCCAGCTCGATGGCCAGGAGGACATCGGGTGCGTAGAAATCGGCGATGTAATTGCCGAGGGAATGCTGTCGCCGAAACTTGATTCCAAGCTTCTTCCCGCGGAGTTCATTCCACAGAAGTTTTTCAGCGGCCGTGGAGTTTCTTTTCAGGTCGCGACCCAACTTCCACAATCCGACATGCGAGCCACCCAGCCGACGTTGTATATCTCCCCTCCCCGCTTGCGGGGAGGGGTTAGGGGCGGGGTCAAGACGCACGGCGTCCTCACCCCCTAACCCCCTCTCCGCAGGCGGAGAGGGGGAGAAGAGTCTCTGCGAGGGGGTCATCCAAATCGTTTGCATGCTGCCTTGGACACGAACACCAATAATGCGACCGACATGCGGATGCGGCTGAAGGCCAATCACCGGTCTTAATCTGTTGCGATGCGTCCAGACGACTTCACCGCATTGGATGCGCTCAATCATTTTCCATCCTTGCTGCGTTTTCACTTCAGTGCCCGCACGAAAGCATCTCCCGGAAGTCCTTCGCTGGTACTGCGCCACAAACTTCGGATCGCGCTTTCGCAGCTCTTCATCATCCACGCGCCCGCTCCGCTTCATCAGCGAATAGGCGAGTTCAATTGGCGACAGGTGCATGTATTGGCGCGCGTTCTCAAACCACAACATGCTTTCGTAGGCCGCGGCTTGATAGTCCTCGATCACCGGCTTACGCACCTCTTCGAATCGCGTCAAGGCTGCGCGGACATCGTGAGTATCGTCAAAGGATTGCTTCAGCGTAATCGCGTCTT
This sequence comes from Pyrinomonadaceae bacterium, assembly GCA_036277115.1. Classification (NCBI taxonomy): domain Bacteria; kingdom Pseudomonadati; phylum Acidobacteriota; class Blastocatellia; order Blastocatellales; family Pyrinomonadaceae; species Pyrinomonadaceae bacterium. The sequence goes on along the minus strand of DASUNM010000023.1, from coordinate 1,578,357 downwards.
CGATCGCCAGCTTGGTGCCTGAGCCGATCGAGAAGTGCGCCGTGTGCAAAGCGTCACCGAGCAGCACGACGTTTTCGAAATGCCAATTCGCATTCTTAACCAGGACAAAGTTAATCCATTTCGAATTGTTCGACCGCAACGCGTGCCCCCCAAGATCGCGCGCGAACACTTCGCCGACATACCGGCGCGTCTCTTCATCGGGCAGCGTCGCGAATCCGGCTCGATCCCACGTCTCGGGGTCGCATTCGACGATGAAGGTGCTGGTCGTTTTGTCGAACTTGTAAGAATGCGCCGCGAAAACTCCGGCATCACTCTCACGGAACGTAAGCGTCAAACCGTGAAATAACTGATTCGTGCCGTACCAGATGTACTTGTTCGGCCGCGCGCTGAGGTCTGGCTCGAAATGTTCGGCGAATTTCTGACGAACCGTGCTGTTGACCCCGTCCGCGCCGACGAGCAAATCGCACGCGTCTTTCAGTGACTCGATATCGTCGACTTCAGTTCGAAAATGGATTTGAATGCCGAGCTCTTCACATCGTTTTTGCAGGACCTTCAGCAGGCGAAGTCGCGCGATGCCGGAAAAGCTGTTGCCGTGGATCGAAATCTTTTCCTCGCGATGCACGACATCCACGTTGTCCCACGCTTCAAAGTCGCGGGTGATTTCCGCGTGCGACGTTTCGTCAGCGTTGCGTAAGTTCGCGAGCGTCTTTCCCGAAAACACTACTCCCCAACCAAACGTGTCGTCCGGGCCGTTTCGTTCATAGATGGTGAGCTCGTGGGTGGCGTCGGCCTGCTTCATGAGGATGGCGAAGTACATGCCAGCCGGCCCGCCGCCGATAATGTTGATCTTCATCCGGGTACGCACGCTTCCAGCGTGCTCTTAGTTGATCGCCGGCAGAGGAAACAGCACGCTGGAAGCGTGCGTACCCAAGAGCCCAACTAAAGTGGGTACTCTGACGCCGTTAGTTTGAGTTGCCTAGTTCGTCGAGAGCCTGCCCTAATCGTCGCACTCCCGTTTCGAAAAGTTCCGGTTCGGCGCAAATGCCGAGGCGCAGGTGCTGCGGTGATTCAAAGAAGCGGCCCGGCACAAAAGCGGTTTCGTACTTATCGTTCAGCAAAGTCCAAAGCGAATCAACGCTGCCTTTCTCCAATCGCGGAAAACAGGTCGTGCCAATTTCGGATCTCGACGCGGAGAGTTCTTCTCGGGAGTCGAGGAAATCATTCAGCACGGCGCGATTGCTTTCCAGAATGTTCTTCGCGCGTGCGATGAACTTTGGCAGCTGCCGCATGGCGAGCACACTCAGCCGCTCCGCTGGATGTGGCGCAACCGCCCCGAAGATGTCGTGCAGCAGGCGCATTCTTTCGGCGAGTTCCGGTTCCGCGAGGATCCAGCCACAGCGCAGGCCGCTCAGGCCATAACCCTTCGTCAAACTACTGGTCGCGATGAACTGCGGCCCAAGATGAACCGATGAGCGCGGTGCGTCTTCGAACATGGCATCGAGATAAACTTCATCAACCAGCACGCGGGCCCCGGCACTGTTGGCGATTTCACCAATGCGCCTGAGGGTCGCTTCATCTATCAACGCGCTGCTCGGGTTATGCAGATTCGTCAGCACGATCAAGCGCGTCCGCGAGCTGACTTTCGCTCGTAATTCGTCCAGATCGACCTCGAAGTTGTTGTCAAACGCCCGCGAGAAACGTTTGACCTGCAAGCCAAAGTATTCGGCCAAAGCCAGCAGCGGCTCATACGTTGGTTGCTCAATCAAAACTTCGTCGCCGGGTTCGATCACCGCCGCCATCGCGAGGTGATTCGCCATAGACGTGCCGCCGGAAATGCTGACCACGTCTTCGGGCGCGACATGGCAATGATCGGCAATCGCATTTACCAGCGGGCTGTAGCCGTATGAGTTGTCGCCGTTCAGATCGATATCATCGATCGTGGCTTCGAGTTCGGGGAAGGGAAGATTCAGAATTCCACTCAAAGCGAGATCGTACTTCACCTTCGGCCGCTTCTTGGCCCATTGCATGTAGGTGGATTGAGTGTTCATCGCCGCGCGCGCCTCGCCCACAGAAAATACGCCGGTACGCCCAGAAACATGATTCCAAAACTGATCGCGCTGTTGCGCGGATACTTGTAGATCATGCTGAACGTTATCACGGCACACATGCCGATGAAGAAAAGCGTCGTGAACGGATGTCCGGGAATCCGGAACACATCCGCGGCAGCGCGAAGCCGCCTGCGGAACACGAACACACAAGCCGCCGTCATGCCGAACGAGACGACATCAACCGACACCGCATAGTTCAAAATCTGTTCGTAGCGGCTGCCCACCAAAGCGATCGCCGCCGCCAATCCGCCTTGCAGCGCAATCGCAAATGCCGGGACGCGCGAGCGATTCAACGACGCCAGACGTTTGAAGAACAAACCATCTTCAGCCATCGCGAAATAAACTCGCGGCGCCGTCAGCATGCTCTGGCTCAGGAACCCTATCGTCGAGATGGCGATGCCGGCGGCGATGAAGCGCGCGCCTTTGTCGCCGAGCGCCAGTCCCATAATCGCTGACGCCGGCGTCTTGGTTCTCGCCAGCATCTCCGGACCCAGCACATAGACGCACACGAAATTCACTGAAAGGTAAACGACGATCACTCCCACGACGCCGATCAACAAAGCGCGCGGCAAAGTTTTGCGGGGTTCCTGCACTTCACCGGCGACATAGCAGGACGTTTGCCAGCCACCGTAGGCGAACTGCGCCGGGATCAAAGCTGCGCCGAACGCAATCAATGTTTGCCAGGTGCTTTCGCCAGAGGTGACGGCGCTGACTTCCGGGGACGCCGGCGTCGCTAATGCGAGGCCGATAACGACGAGCGCGGCGATGGCGACGAGCTTAAGAATCATGAACGTGTTCTGCGTGAACGTGCCCGCCCGCACGCCGATGCAATTCACGATCGTCAAAAGGATCAGAGCTGACGCGGCCAGCAGCGCGGCGCTCCACTCGCTGGCCGTCACACCGGCCACGGCAAATACATGGTTCGCGAAGATGAGCGCGACCGCGGCCATCGCGCCGGTCTGGATCACGAACAACATGCTCCAGCCGTAAACAAAGCCGACGACCGGGTGCATCGCGTCGCGCAGATAGACGTACTGCCCGCCCGTCTCGGAAACCTGCGATGAAAGCTCCGCGTAAATAAAGGCGCCGGCCAACGCTATCAGCCCGCCCGCGATCCATACGCCAAGAATCAGTGTCGTCGAATGCACCAACTGCGCGACGACGTAAGGATTGGTGAAAATGCCCGCGCCGATGATTCCGCCCATGACGATCATCGTCGCGTCGAAGAGCGTTAACCGGCGCGCGAGAGTTTCAGGTTGTGTTTTTGAAGTTGACGTGGCGCTTACTCTTTCAAGAGTTGATTGGCGATCACGAGCTTTTGAATCTCTGAAGTTCCTTCGTAAATCCGCAGCGCGCGCACGTCGCGATACAGCCGCTCAACCACTGATCCGCGCACAAGTCCGCTACCGCCGTGAATCTGTACGGCCTGATCGATGATGCGGCCGGCCGCTTCAGTGGCGAACAGCTTTGCTTCACTGGCCTCACGGGTCGAACGTTCGTCGCCTGCATCTTTCAAATACGCGGCGCGATATACGAGCAGCCGGGCCGCGTCGAGTTCAGTGATCATGTCCGCAAGCTTCTCTTGAATCAGTTGATGCTCTGACAGTCGCTTACCGAACTGTTCGCGCGTTTTCGCATATTTCACACTTTCATCCAGGGCCCGGCGCGCCATGCCGCAGGCCGCCGCGCCGACGCTCGCGCGAAACAGGTCGAGCGTTTGCAGCGCGAGGCGCAGCCCGTCGCCCTGATTTCCGATCATGTCTTCGGCCGGCACGCGACAGTTTTTGAATTCCAGTTCGCCAATCGGATGCGGCGCGATCATGTCAGTCCGTTCGGCAACGCTGAATCCCGGCATGCGCGCGCTTACGATGAATGCAGAAATCTCCGCCCGACCGTCTGCGCGCGTTCCGGTGCGCGCGAACACGGTGTAGAAATCAGCGACGCCTGCATTTGAGATAAAGCGTTTACGGCCGTTGATGAGGTAACCGTCGCCTTCGCGTCGTGCTTCGGTTTTCAAAGCCGACACGTCTGAACCTGCGTCAGGCTCGGTCAAAGCAAAAGCCGCGATTGCTTGTCCGGTGCGCGCGCGATCCAACCAGAAATCGCGCACGTGTTCAGTTGCGGCAAGGCTAATCGCGTACGTGCCCAGCCCCTGCATCACAAACGCGAGATCAGCTAGTGGCGAGGAATACGAAAGCGTTTCGCGAATGAGGCAGAAGGCGCGCAGATCGAATTGTTCGCCAGGTGCGGCCACCGCGTAGCGCAGCAGATCTTGCTCGCTCAACAGCCGCACGTAGGCGGGTAACGCTTCTTCAACGTCACGCTCGTCGGCACTGGCGCGCGGTTCGATTTCGTGGCTGGCGAATTCCTCGACGCGGTCAGCGAGGGAGCGTTGCTGTGAGGTGAAAAATGGAATTGTGGCGATGAAGGAATCCATTATTTGGAGTGCGCCGGCAAAGCGAAGCGCGACGGCGCTTTGAATTAGTCGGCTACCGATACATCATAGTCATCAACCACTTTTAACTTGTCGATCTTGAAACCGTAAATCGTCTTCACCTGCGCAGGTCGCGCCGTTCGCTCAAACCAACCAGCAGAGCACCAGGGATACTGATTAGCAGTGTAAACCAATCCGTGTTTTCCGGATTTTGATGCACGTAGTTCAGTCTCGCAAGATAGGAATTCTTGTGCGTAAGTTTTGTTTCCCGGAAATTATGCCAGATCTCCCGGCCTGCTGAGTTGTCGACCTTATTAATCCATTTTGCTGTTTTCTCATGGAGGAGTCCGAGCATTCGGGCAAGATTGTCGGCGCCCTCATCTGGCGAGTGGCCGACGAAATGATAGTGATTAGAAAAGACGGCCCAAGCCTCCAAGCCCCAACCAAATTCTTGAGTTACCGAGAGTAAACCGCGATGCAGTACGTCCAGTCGCTTGCGTTCACGAAAATGGTGCGCTTTTTGGTAGGTGCCCGCTGTGACAATGTAAGTACCGCGAGCTGAAAGTTGGTGAAGTGGTGCATGCGGCCAAGTGATTTTTTGTGGGACGCTCATTTCCGAATCCATCCAAAGCGCCGTCGCCGCTTCGCTCTGCCGGCGCACTCCAAATCACTCGAACTTTGCCGGCCGCTTCTCTATGAACGCCGCATGTGCTTCTTTGAAATCCGGGGTCTGCATGCACAGTGCTTGCGCGACCGCCTCGGCTTCGAGGGCCGCATCGAATCCCATGTGAAGCTCGCGATTAAGCATCTCTTTCGTCTTGGCGATTCCCAGCGCCGGCCCGCGCGCAAGCTTCCCGGCGAACTCACGCGTAACGGTTTCAAGTTGAGCACGCGGCACGACGCGATTGTAAAGCCCCATCCGTTCGGCCTCGGCCGCTTCCGTAAAGTCGCCCGTCATTAACAACTCGGTGGCCTTTGCGAGACCCACGACGCGGGGCAACAGATAAGTCGCGCCCATGTCTGTGCCGGCGAGTCCGACTTTTACAAAGATGAAAGCGATCTTCGCCTCTTCAGCAGCAATCCGAATGTCTGCAGCCAGCGCGATGCACGCGCCTGCGCCGGCAACTGTGCCGTTCAAGCTGGCGATAATCGGCTTTGGCAGCGCGCGCATGTTGTGAATCAGTTCGCACGTCAGCCGCGTGAACTGAAGCAGCCCCTCGGCGTCGCGGCCCGTCAATTCGCCGATGATGTCCACGACATCACCGCCCGAGCAGAACGCGCGGCCCGCCCCGGTAATCACGACGACGCGCACATCTTTTTCATCGCGAAGCTGTGCGATGAAGTCCGTCAGCTCGTGATACACCTCAAACGTGATCGCATTCAAACGTTCGGGCCGATTCAGAGTGATCGTGCCGATGCCGTCGCGCTGTTCGTAAAGAAAACTTTTCGGATTTTTCATTTCTAAGTTACTGGTTCACAGTCTCTTCAACGAATCTTACCGGCACCGGGAGAGCGCCCGCCCTTAAAACCAGAGCCAGATCTTCCGCCGATTGTTTCGAAAAACGGCCGCTAATTTCGCCTTGATCGTCAATCCGAGACTTGATGTAGGCGATCGACTTAACTTCGTCGTTGAGAACTACGCCGAGGTATTGGTTGACGTTGGATCCGGTCCACGCGCCAAACTTTGCCGCTCCCGCTGGTTTCAACGAAAAGCTAACCGAGTAATTTCCCTTACCACCACCGGGGTCTGCCATGGCCGCAGCGGTGCGGAGATCGGCGCCGGCGATGATCGGCGGAGACTTAACCACCACCCATTGTTTCGCGGTTGCAGTATTAACTTCCTCGCGGTCGGCATACGGCAGCACCCGGTGTGTCTGTTTCCAGCCCTCCGCGGAAGCAAACGAGGCCGCGGCTTCTTCTTGGGTCACGAACGTTTGCACGGCCGACGGGCTCGGCGGACTTACGACGTGAACGAGCTCAAGTTTTCCCCAGGTGCTGATGATTCGCTTTACGCGTTCAGGATCGTCGGTGGCCGGCAGGCTAATTTCGATGAGTCCGTTAGCGGGATCGCCTTTGGGTTGAATTTCGTAATTCGCCAGGCCTAACGCGTTGAGCCGGCTGTCGATCACATTGACGGTTTGTCGCACCGCCGCGCTTCGATCTGGCGCTTTTGGATCTACTTCCAGCACCAGATGCCACGCTAACTTCCGGCTACTAATAAGCGACCACCCGCCGAGCACGGCGCCGGCAATTAACGGCAGACCCAACGCCAGGATCAGAATCCAGACAATTAGATTTCGCTGACGTTTGTTCTTGAACGCAGAGACAGTGGCCGCCGGGGGAGGCGGTGGCGGCGGAGGTTGGAACGCGTTAATGGTCGGCTGGCTTTCGGGCGAGGTCTGCATAGCGAGAGTCGGCGGATCTGTTTCCAAAGGCTTGTTTACCAACTCCGTCCCGTCGTCGAGACAGAATCGCAGACTGACATCGTCGTAGACTCGACTACATGTTGGGCACCGTTTCATCGTTTAGAGAACAGCCGTCCCCTCGATTTCGATTTTAGCCCGGTCTTCTAAAAGACTCTTCACTTCGACCAGCACCATTGCCGGAAAATGTTTCCCCATGCGCGCGCGATAACGCTCACCGATTTCCGTCGTTCGATCGCGGTATTCATTCTTGTCAGTGACGTAAATGATCAGTCGCGCGATTTGATCCGGTTTCCCGCCGGCTTCAACGACGACCGCAATCACATTCGCCAGCGCGAGATCGAACTGCTCAACGACATCATCGCTGACTATCTTCTGCTGGTGATCCCAACCGATTTGCCCGGAGATGAAAAGCACCCGGCCACCGGCGTCCGTGAGCACTCCGTTCGAATAGCCGCGCGGCGCACCGAGTGATTCGGGATTGATAAGTGTGAAGGCCATGCTTTTTTCTCAGTGAACCTCTGTGGTTCTCTGTGCCTCTGTAGTTGATCGTCTCTTACCACAGAGACACAAAGGACCACAGACTTACACAGAGGCCTGCGCAATCTCTAACAGATTTCCGCCCGGGTCGCGGACAAAAAATCGTGGCGCATTCGGGTTCGGCTTGGGGTCAGGGATGATCTCGACTCCGGCTTCGCGAAATTTCTGTTCCGCTTCCGCCAGGTCAGAAATGGCGAAGCAGACATGACCGGAACTCACCTGTCCGTGTCCTTCGTCGTCGACCGAGAGATGCAACTGCGTCTCACCGATTTCGTACCAGGCACCGCTTTGGCGCGACGTCGCTGGTTTCGGAATCTGTTTCAAGCCGAGCACCGCGCCGTAAAAATGCTTGGCCACCGCTTCAAGTTTCGCGGGCACCGTTACGTTGACGTGATGCAGTGCTACGACCATTAAGCAAGCTTGAAGTGTGGGTTCTCGATGATGCCAAAGACATTGCCGAAGGGATCTTTAACCGTCCCCACTTTGATTCCTCCACCGACGTCCTGTACGGGTTCGTGAACCGTTGAGCCCAATGCGATCAGCTCTTTGAAAACTGCGTCCGCATCAGCGACTCCCCAATATGCCACCGCTCCGTCAGCTCGGACATCGGCAGCGGTTTCGTCCGGTTGGAGGCCGAGTTCATATCCACTCACATTGAATCCGACGTAGAACGGCTGGTCGAAGTAAGGCTCGATTCCGAGGACCTTGGTGTACCACATCTTGCCTTTTTCAATGTCGCCGACGTGATAGATGGCTGTGCGTAGTCCGAGAAACATGAATTCAAACCCCTTTGCCTCTGTGCTTACCCTCGCGATTCTGTAACTGAGCGTTGAACTCGGCCGACTTGTTCTTCGGCACGCTCAGGCTTTGCCACTCATTCGATTTGAAATGCTTCGCGAGATAGACAATCTGCCCGATGTGACTCGCGTAATGGGCAATCTGCCGGTTGATGGCCTGCACGATTGTGTGATCCTCGCCGCGAATCTTCACCGTGCGCAGCAGATCGTCAGCCGTTAATGGTTCGAGCGCGTCGAATGTGCATTTCCAACCCTTCTCCCAGTACGCAAGCATTTCGTCCTTTGTCGTCTCGGGCAGCATCACGAATTCCATGTCGCGATTGCGGTCCGGCTTCTCGCCGTCAGTGTTCAGGAAGTCAGTCCAGCGCGAAAGCATGTTGCCGGCAATATGCTTGATGATGACGGAGATGCTATTCGACTCGTCGTCGATGGTGCGAAAAAAATCTTCGTCGCTGGTTTGCGCGAATGCGCGCTCGCCCAGCTTTTTGTATTCGCGAAAGGTCCGCAGCACGTCTTCCATATAATGTTGGCCGAGAGATTGAGTGGTCATGCCTTGTCCTTAATTTGGAGTGCGCCGGCAAAGCGAAGCGGCGACGGCGCTTTGGATTAGGGATCGCGACGGGCGATCCAAAGCGGTGTCGCGCTACGCTTGCCACCGCACTCCAAATCCGCTCGCTATCGCTCGCGGTTCTGTAACAAATGCGCGACTTGGCCGCGGGCCACGGATTTCTGCTCGCCGCTCCGCATATCTTTAATCGCGACTTCGCCTTTGGCGCGCTCTTCGTCTCCAAGAATCGCCACAAACGGGATGCCGCGCTCCGAGGCATACTTAAATTGCTTACCTAGCTTGTCGGCTTCAGGATACACATCGACGCGCAACCCGTTGGTTCTCAATTCGCTCGCGAGTGCGATCGATTCAGCGATTGAGTCGTCGCTCCAGAGTGTCACCATCACGTCCGCGGGCGAGGCTATCAACTGTTCCGGAAACATTTCGCGCTCGCTCATCACCACGATGATCCGTTCTAGTCCGAGCGAGAAACCACATGCCGGAACGTCTTTGCCAAGAAACATGCCGACGAGATTGTCGTAACGTCCGCCGCCGCCGAGACTGCCCGCGAGATCCGCGACGTTAATTTCAATGATCGCGCCAGTATAATACGCGAGTCCGCGCGCCAGGGTCGGATCGAGTTTGATTCGTTGATCGACGCCGCTTGCCTTGGCGAACTGAAGAATTTGGCGCAAATCGTCAACGCCACTCGCGCCGATTTCGTGTGGGCCGATGAACTCGACCAAACGCCCGAGAACGTCGGCATTGTAAGCCGCGCGCGCGTCGGTAGCCTCACCGAGATCGACCAGATCCAAAGCATGTTTCGCGCCGGCAAGTCCTTCGAAGAAGCGCATCAGCTTCACGGCGGATTCATCGACGATGCCCCGTGCCTGAAGCTCACGTGCGACACCCTCGGGCCCGGCTTTGTCCATCTTGTCGAGGGCAATTAGAGCGGCGTCGTGCTGCTCACGCGACACTCCAGCCTGATCAAGAATGCCCGTGAGGACCTGCCGATGATTCAAACGAATCGTGAAGTCTTTGAAGCCCAGCGCTACCAGCGCGTCGCTCGCCGCTGCGATTAGCTCGGCCTCGACAATCATTGATTGCGACCCAAGCACATCGACGTCGCATTGATAAAACTCGCGAAAGCGGCCGCGCGCGGGACGATCCGCGCGCCAGACTGGTTGAATCTGGTAGCGCTTGAAAAATTTCGGCAGATCGTTCTGATACTGCGCGACCACGCGCGCGAGGGGAACAGTCAGATCGTAACGCAGTGCGAGATCCGCTTCGCCGGTCTTCTCATGCTCGCCACGCTTGAGAATTTTGAAGATGAGCTGATTGCCTTCTTCACCGTACTTGCCCATCAGCGTCTCGATATTTTCGACCGCCGGGGTTTCCAGCGGCTCGAAACCGTAGCGCTCGTAGACCTGCTTAATGACCCCAATGACGTACTCGCGTTTACGCACGTCGGCGGGCAAGAAATCGCGCATGCCACGGGCCGGCTGGGTCTTTAGTGAAGGCATTAGCGCGCAATCATAACAGACAAAAACGCACTTGGGACTCTGTGATTAGATCTTTGGGCTTTGGGCTTATGTCTTTGTCTTAGGTCTTTGGTCTCTGCCACTGAGTGCTTCCAGAATTTCCAGCTACTCGTGCTCATCGGAACAAAGGCCCAAGCCCAAGACCAAAGCCGAAAGAGCCCAAAGACCTTCTAATTTCTTGATTCGTTGTAACTTTCCGAGTATAAGCAGCGTCAATCCAGTTACGCGGTTGGCTTTCAAGCCAAGTGAAACATTCCATTTCGAAGTTCAGTTAGGAGTCCACCATGATTCGTCGCCAATTTGCTGCCTTAGTTCTGCTTTTCGCACTCGTCGCGCCGTACGCTGCCCTTGCGCAGCAGCCGGCCAACCAACAGCCCGCGCTCGATCCCAACGACCCAATCGCAAAGATTCGCGATGAAGGTATGAATCGATCACAGGTGATGCAGACGCTTTCTTACCTGACCGATGTCATCGGGCCGCGCCTGACGGCGTCGCCGCAGATGAAGCGCGCGAACGATTGGACGCGCGATACTTTGGCGAAATGGGGATTGCAGAACGCAAATGTTGAAAGCTGGGGGACGTTCGGCCGTGGCTGGTCTTTGAAACGATTCAGCGCGCAGGTGATCGAGCCGCAGGGCTTTCCGCTCATCGCTTACCCGAAAGCGTGGTCGCCGGGAACAAACGGACCGGTAGCCGCTGAAGTTGTCTACTTTGACGCGAAGGACGAAGCCGATCTGGCGCGCTTTAAAGGCAAGTTGAAAGGCAAGATCGTCTTGACCGCGCCGATGCGCGAAGTGAAAGCACTGTTTGCGGCGCCGGGAACGCGACGGGACGAAAAGAACCTGCTCGCCCTCGCGAATGCGCCGATGCCCCGTCCGGGCGGCGGTGGCCGTGGTGGGGCCGGCAATCGCAATCCGGAATTTCTTGCGGCGCAGAAGTTCGCCGCTGCCAGGAACCAGTTCTTTGTTGACGAAGGCGCGGCCGTGCTAATCGATCATGGCCGTGGTGATGGCGGCACGATTTTCGTATCGGCGGCCACTGTGCCGCAGCCGTTCTCGCCGGATACTTTCGGGCCCGGCGCGGCCAGCGCGAATGCCCCCCGGCGGTTCAGACCGTGGGACAAAGACGCCCCAAAGATGGTGCCGCAGGTGGCCATGGCGGTCGAACATTACAACCGTGTCGTGCGCATGATTCAAGCCGGCGAAACGGTGAAGATGGAAGTTGAATTAGCCGTTGAATACCAGGACAAGGATCTGAATGGCTACAACACGGTGGCGGAAATTCCCGGCAGCGATCCCACGTTGAAGGCTGAGATCGTGATGCTGGGTGGCCACATGGACTCCTGGCATGGCGGCACCGGCGCGACGGACAACGGGGCCGGCGTAGCGGTGGGCATGGAAGCGGTGCGCATCATTCAAGCTTTGGGATTGAAGCCGCGGCGCACGATTCGCATCGCTTTGTGGAGCGGCGAAGAGCAGGGACTGCTCGGCTCGCGCGCGTACGTCGCGAAACATTTCGGCAGAATGGAAACGCCGGCCGCCACGACTGCGGCAAACGGCAACGGCAACGGAACGACGGCGGCGCCGCCGCCCGCGCCGGTGCTGGTGAAGCTACCGGATTATGACAAGGTCGCGGGTTACTTCAATCTCGATAACGGCACTGGAAAGATTCGCGGCGTTTACCTGCAGGGCAACGACGCGATGGCCGGACTGTTTCGCCAATGGCTGGCGCCGTTCCGCGATCTTGGTGCTGAGACGCTCTCGCTTTCGAATACGGGCGGCACGGATCATCTGGCGTTCGACGCGATTGGCCTGCCGGGCTTTCAATTCATTCAGGATGAGATTGAATACGACACGCGCACGCACCACTCGAACATGGACATGTTCGATCGCATCCAGGCGGATGATATGAAGCAGGCGTCCACGATCATGGCCGCATTCATCTATCAGAGTGCGATGAGAGATGAGAAGCTGCCGCGGAAACCTGTGAGCACCAGGCAGTGAGCAGTGAGCAGTAAGCTGTAACGCAAGTTGCTAACTTGCGACTAGCGTCGGGGCAGTAGCCCGACCGTCAGGGAGGGCGTCCTGAGATCTCAAATTTCAAATCTGAGATCTCATCAGCGCCCTCCGTCACGGTCGGGCTACTGCCCCGAACTGCGTTACACTGGATCAAAATGCACTTACTCGAAGTCCGCAATCTGAAGACTCACTTCCCAACCCGCGCGGGAATCGTGCGTGCCGTCGATGACGTCAGTTTTTACATCGATCGCGGCGAGCTGTTGGGGCTGGTGGGCGAAAGCGGCTGCGGCAAGTCGATGACGGCGCTGTCGATAATGCGTCTGATTGCGCCGCCGGGAAAAATCGTAGGCGGCGAACTCTTGTTCAAAGACCGCGATCTGATGAAATTATCGAATGCCGAGATGCGGGCTATACGTGGTGACGACATCGCGATGATCTTTCAGGACCCGATGACGTCGCTGAATCCCGTCTTCACGGTTGGCGAGCAGATAGCTGAGGCGCTACGTCTTCATCGTGGGCTTTCACGGAAGGCTGCGCGCCAGGCGGCCGTCCAGGCAATGCACGAAGTTGCGATTCCCGATCCGGAAATGCGTGCGGACGATTATCCCCACCAGCTGTCCGGCGGCATGCGGCAACGGGTAATGATTGCGATGGCGCTCGCGTGCGATCCCGAACTGCTAATTGCGGACGAACCGACCACTGCGCTCGACGTGACGATTCAGGCGCAGATTCTCGAGCTCCTCGACAATCTGAGGAAGACGCGCCATCTCGCGGTACTGCTGATCACGCACGATCTCGGCGTCGTTGCCGAAGTCGCTGATCGCGTCTGCGTGATGTACACGGGAAGGATTGTCGAAGAATCACCTGTCGCTGAATTGTTTGCGCGGCCAAAGCATCCGTACACGGAAGGTCTGATCCGTTCGGTGCCCAAGCTGACGATGAAGGACGTCGTCAAACAGGAACGCTTGCAGACAATTGAAGGCGTCGTGCCGAAACCGACGGCATTGCCGCCCGGCTGTCACTTTGAGCCGCGCTGTCCCTATCGCATGCCGCGTTGTCGCGAAGGAGAGATTCCTTTGTATCCGGCAGGCGAAGACGTGACAGTGCGATGTGTACTTTACGATCCGGCCACGGTTGCGGCTTTGCCGCAGCACAGTGCGGAAAGGCTTCGCCTTTCCGGCCGCGATCCTGAACGAGACTGAGGCTACGCCTCAGCACCCGAGGAGTAGCCTCCTTTTTATTTTTCACAGTCACGGTAAGGCAAAGCCTTACCGCACTGTGCGGCGGCAAGCCGCAAAGCTTTGCATGTCCACGGAAAACCAAACCGGACAACCACTGGTTAACGTCCAGTCTCTCGTCAAGCACTTTCCGACTGACGACGGGCCAATCCGCGCCGTTGATAGCGTTACGTTCGACATTTTCCGAGGCGAGACGCTGGGACTGGTCGGCGAATCAGGCTGCGGCAAATCAACGGCCGGCCGGTGCATTCTGCGTTTGATCGAACCGACCAGCGGCGACGTGAAGTTCGAAAACCGTGACGTCACCGCGATGAACAAACGTGACCTGCGCGCGTTGCGGCGCGAAATGCAGATCATCTTTCAGGATCCCGCCGCGTCACTGAATCCCCGCATGAAAGTCGGCAACATCGTCGGCGAACCTTTGGTGATCCACAAAATCGGAAACAAAGCAGAGCGGCGTGAACGCGTCGCCTGGCTCCTCGGCAAGGTCGGTCTCGATCCTGATTACGCGAGTCGCTACAGCCACGAATTCTCCGGCGGACAGTTACAACGCATCGGGGTGGCGCGCGCGCTGGCGTTGAATCCGAAACTAATCATTGCTGACGAGCCGGTGTCGGCGCTGGATGTTTCCGTGCAAGCCCAGGTCGTTAACCTGCTACAGGATCTGCAAAGAGAATTCGGGCTCACCTACCTTTTCATCTCGCACGGACTCGCCGTGGTCGAACACATCTCAACGCGCGTGGCCGTGATGTATCTCGGCCGCGTGGTCGAGATAGCGACGGCCGCTCAGCTGTACGCCAACCCCTTGCACCCGTACACGAGCGCGCTGTTATCGGCAATTCCGGTTCCCGATCCAAAAGAGAAACGCGACCGCATTATCTTGAAGGGCGACGTGCCGACGGCTCGCAATCCGCCGTCGGGCTGTCGCTTTCGTACGCGCTGCCCGATTGCTATTGACGAGTGCTCGCGAATTGATCCAGAGTTGCGCGAAATTTCTCCGGGTCATTCCGCGGCCTGCATTCGCGTCGATGGTTACGCCGAGGCAAAGCCAATCGAGACTCTGGTTACCAAAACGGTTTGAAACCTGGCGCGCAGCGCGTCCGTAAAACAACTTAACGTAATCATCGGACGGAAAGCAGTCTCCCCGTCCTCTAAAAGTCAGAGGAGAAAACATGAGCGATCCAAATCAGGAGTTTCATGCCCCACCACCGCCGCCAATCCAAACTGAGCCGGAGCGGCAGCGGCCCACCTGGTTGATGTGGGCGGGCGTCGGTGTATTCGTAGTCGGCATAATCATCATCGGGCTGAACATCGCGGGCGTGCTGACGTCAGCGATTGGCACCGGCGCGACGGTTTGTGTGTTGGGCATCATGTTCTTCGGGTTCAGCTTCATGCGATTGCCGGCCGTGCCGGACGCACCGCCTAAAATGTCCACCGCGGCAACGCTCGCCGGAATCTTTTTTGAACCCACGCGCGTCTTCCGGAATCTCCGCGCGCACCCGCGTTGGCTGGCCGCGATTCTGATTGTGGGAATTGTCAGTGCGGTGTACACGACTGCGTTCTACCGGCGCCTCGGTCCGGAACGCATTGTGAATTTCACTTTTGACGCGCTCGAGCAAAGCCCTTTGAAACCGCCGCCCGAGGCGCTTGCCGAATCCAGACGCACGGAACTGGAAAAAGCAAATTCAACGTCGGCCCAGGTGACAAATGGAATCAGCACCATCGCTAACGGGTTTTTTGGCGTCGCACTTGTAGCGGCGCTGGCCCTTCTGGGCGTGCTCGCGTTTGGCGGTCGCATGCACTACTGGCAGGCGTTTTCGGTCGTCGCATACCTCAGTCTTCCCGTGACCGTGATACAGAAGTTAATTAGTTTCCTCGTGCTTTACCTGAAGGCGCCGGAAGACATCCATCCGTTGCTGGGCCAGGAGTCGTTGGTGTATGACCACCTGGCGCTGCTGGTTTCGTCGAAAGACCATCCGATTCTGTACACGTTCCTGGCGACCTTCGGCATCCTTGCGTTGTATCGAATTTGGCTGATGGCGACGGGACTGCGCGAGGGTGGCTACAAAGTCAGCTCGACCGCGGCATGGGGAGTGACCATCACGCTGACAGTTCTATTCCTGGTGCTCAGGCTGGCGATGGCCGCAATCTTCCCGAGCTTCCTGGGCTAAGGGCCAGCGGTGGCACAGACTTCAGTTTGATCGGGCTGATCACAGACTGAAGTCTGTGCCACGTTATTCGTATCTTAGCGATTCGATTGGATCGAGCCGCGCGGCCTTCCACGCCGGCCACAGCCCGAAGATCACGCCTATGCCGACGCTCGCGGCGAAACCCGCAATCGGCGCCCACAGCGGAACGTAGGACGGCATGATCAATCGCACCACCAGCGTCAGCAGCCAGCCGACTAACAATCCCAGCAGTCCACCGAATCCAGTCAGTGTCGCTGCTTCGATCAGGAACTGAACCATGATGTCTTTGCGGCGCGCGCCAATCGCCTTGCGCACTCCGATTTCGCGGGTGCGCTCGGTGACCGACACCAGCATGATGTTCATCACGCCGATGCCTCCTACCATTAAGCCCACTGACGAAATCACCACCATCGCGACGGCGACGCCGCCGGTAATCGAACGAAACGTCGAGATGAGTGACTCAGTCGTCTCAATTCCGAAGTTGTCCCGGGCCCCGAACGGCACCTGGCGCCGCACGCGTAACGTATCGACAACCTGATCCATCGCCTGCCGCATCATGCCGGGTTTTGCCACGGCGAGAATGTAGATGTCGTCCTCGTTCGGTTTCACTTTGCGCGCGACGTTATACGGCAGGTAGATGACATTATTCTGATCGTCACTGCCGCCGCTGAACAAAAACTGCTCGCGCTTTTGCAGCACGCCCACCACGCGAAACTCTTCCTCGTCGATCTTGATGTGTTCTTCGACGGGCGAGCGGAACCGGAAAAAGTCGTCGGCCACTTTTGAGCCGATCACGCACACCTTCTGATTCGCGTCGTTCTCGTATTGTGAAAAGAACCGACCTTCCGAAATGACTTGCGTGCCGGCTTTTTCAAAGTCCGGCAGCGTGCCCTGAAGAGCTACCGACGCCGAGGTTTTGCCTCCGCCGCTGACATTAATCTTCCGGCCAAAAAAGTTGCTGGTGATGTCGAGAAAGGGGACTGAGACTTCAACGGTGGGCAGTTGTGACAAGGCGATCGCGTCGTCATAGGTCAGTTCTTTGCGCATGCGCTCTTCGCGCGAGCGGCGGCCGACATGAATGCCGGGATCGAACTTGCTGATGTACATCGAGCGGGTGCCGAACGATTCGACTTCTTTCGTCACCGCTGTGTCGACGCCCGCGATGATCGAGGCGATCAGCATTACCGTGATCACGCCGATGATGACGCCAAAGACCGTTAGGAACGACCGCAGCTTGTTGGCGCGCAAAGTGCCCAGCGCCATCCAAAGGTTCTCGAGAATGTCAGAACGGATTAGCTTCATCTCTAGCTGCCTTCTCGTTCCTCGCCCAAATTAATTCTCTCCAACACGCCGGGTTGTTGGCCTTCAAACTGTTGATACTTCGCCAAATCCTTTTCATTGAATTCAACGGTCAATTGCAGGGTCCGGCAATGAATACAAGCATAAGAGACAACTCCACGACTGCCCATTCCAAACATTGATTTCAGGGTGGACACGTCAGCCGGTTGAAACGCGAGCCGTCCTCCGGACGTGGTATCCACCAGCGAGCCTTCTACGAGAGCCGTACTTCCACATGCCACACACTTCATCCTCGTTTCCCCACTGTTAACAAATTAAGTGTCCGCACGGAGCGCTTCAATCGGATCCAGCCGCGCAGCCTTCCACGCGGGAAACAGTCCCGAGACCGCGCCGGCGCCACCCGAGACCGCGAGGGCTCCGAGAATCGCGGCCAGTGAAAGATAGGTCGGAAAAATAGCCGCGGTCACTAGTTTGCCGATCACCCACGCCAAAAAGATTCCCACGGCGCCGCCCATCGTCGCGAGCGTCACCGCTTCAAATAAGAACTGTTTGAGAATATCCGCCTTGCGCGCGCCGAGCGCCTTACGGATGCCAATTTCCTTGGTGCGTTCGGTGACCGACACCAGCATGATGTTCATGATCACAATCGCACCAACGATCAGCGCAATGCCGGGAACCAACATCGCCACGATAAAGATGGTGCCGAAGATGCGGTCGCGCAGGCCGGTAATCGCGTCGGGTGTGACGATGCCAAAGTTATCTTTCTCTTTCGGCTGCAGGTGCCGGCGCGCACGCATGAGAAAGCGTGCTTCCTCAACCGCATCACTAAAAATTTCATCAGACCGCGCAGTCGCGGTGAAATACAACGAGCGCTGCCGCACCAGGGGCCCGAAGTCCAGCTGATACGCTTTCAAGGGAATGACGATGAAGCCGTCCTGCGGAATGCCGAAGACCGTGCCCTTCACAGCTTCAACGCCCACGACCCGATAAGGCAGGCCGCGAATTTGAATCTCGCCGCCGATCGGGTTGCCGGCCGGGAAGAGCTTGTTGGCGATGTCCGCTCCGATGTAAGCGACGCGCGCGCCACCTTCAGCTTCGGCGTCTGCAAAGAAGCGGCCAAACTCGATGTTGCGATTGTCGATGTCAGCGGTATTGGCAGTGGCGCCACTGACAAAGGTGTCTTCCAGAACCTGATCGCCGCGTTTTACTTCGGCGGGAGTGCCGCGGGCCTTTGCGCCGATCTTGCCGATGAGCGTCGCTTTCTCTTTCAGGTAATTGTAGTCATCGAGCGTCAGCTCTTTGTTGCGACGTTGCGCGGCGGCGATCGTGTCGGTGTCTTTGAAATCTTCGAACGGATTAAAGCGCTGGACCGAAAACGATTTTGCGCCGATGCCGGCAATCTTCTCGTCGATATAGACGTTAAAACCCTGAATCAGCGAAACGACTGTGACAAACGCCGTCACACCGACAATCATGCCAAGCAAAGTCAGCGCTGAACGCATTTTGTGCGCCCAAATCGCGGCGATCGCGACTTTCAGGATTTCGATGAGCTTCACTTGTTGGTTACTACGTTCAGCGAGGGGAAATGGTTACTTGGGCAAAGAGCGGGGCAGTAGCCCGACCGTCAGGGAGGGCGCTAACGGAGCGACACGCCCTTCCTGACGGCCGGGCTACTGCCCCGCCTCACTCATAGCGAAGCGATTCAATCGGATCCAGCCGCGCTGCTTTCCATGCGGGCCACAGGCCGAACACGATGCCGACGCCGCCCGAGATGCCTATGCCGATCACGATCGCCCACGCGGGCACATACGCCGGCAGCGGCGAGTACCAGTTGGTGAGAATGCTGGCCACTTCGCCAACCAGCAGCCCTAGCAAACCGCCGATGGCCGTCAGCACGACGGCTTCGATCAGGAACTGCGAAAGGATGTTCAGCCGCGTGGCGCCGACGGCCTTCCGCAATCCGATCTCCTTAGTGCGTTCAGTGACTGATACCAGCATGATGTTCATCACGCCGATGCCGCCAATCATCAGCGCCACAAACGAAATCGCCGTCAGCACGAGATACGTTGCGCCAGTGAGCTGGTTATAAACATCCAGCAGCGCGTCTTGCGAGGAGATGCCGAAGTTGCTGGGCTCCCCACGCTTCACGCCGCGGCGCCGGCGCAGGATGTCGGTCATCTCGTCGATAGCGGTCTTAACGTGCGCGCGTGAAACCGGCCGGACAATAATGGCTGAGATGATTTCAGGGAAGTCGAACTCCGGATAGTACTTCCCAAACGTCGTGATCGGAATAAAGACTGAGTTGTCCCGCGATTGGCCGAGGATGCTGCCGAGCGGCTCCATGATGCCCACGACCTTGAATGGGTGGCCGGCAAGTTTTATTTCCTTGTCGAGCGGATCTTCGTACTCGAAAAGTGCCTTTACGACATCGATGCCCAGCACGCAGACATTCTCGCGCCGGTCAACGTCGAGTTCAGAGATGAAACGGCCGCGATCGACGTAACTTGAAACGGTGTATTCGTGATAAGGCGTGGCGCCGATCAGGATCGGAGTGTCGCTCTGATTACCACGGTACTGAACGGTCTCTGCGACTTTGCGATAAAACGGCGCCACGCCCGCGACTGAGGTTGCTTCGTTGCGAATGGTGTCCGCATCTTCAATCGTCAACTCTTTGCGATGGATTTCTTCCTGCGTTGGTTGATGCCCAATGCTCGGGTCGAACTTCGTCGCCCAGATAGTGTTGGAACCGAGCGACTCGATTTGATCGGCGAATGCTTTGTTCAACCCCTGAATGATTCCCACCATGAACACGACCGTCACGACGCCCACGCTGACGCCGAGAATCGTCAGCGCCGAGCGCAGCTTGTTAGCGCGCACCGTCTCAAGGGCCATCCAGGCCGATTCTTTTACGTCGGCGATGTTCATCTTTATTCAGCGCGAAGCGCTTCAATCGGATCGAGTCGCGACGCCCGCCATGCCGGCCACAGGCCGCTGACCACGCCCACAATTGACGAGACGCTGACGCCCAGCACGGCCGACCAGATGCTGATCAAAAGCGGAAACCCGATCAGCAGGGCAATCAACCAGGCCGCGCCGAATCCCGTCAGCACGCCCATCGTCCCGCCGATCGCCGTTACAGTCACAGCCTCGATTAGAAACTGCGTCAGGATGTCTTTTCGGCGCGCGCCCACCGCTTTGCGAATGCCGATTTCTTTCGTGCGCTCGGTAACGGAGACCAGCATGATATTCATGACGACGATGCCGCCGACCACGAGCGAAATCGCCGATACGCCAATCGTCACGAGATAAATATTCGAAGTGGCTTTCGAATAAAGATCCAGAAAGACATCCTGGGTTTCGAGCGCGAAACCATCGTCCTCATCCTTGAAACTCTTGCCGCGGCGATTACGCATAATGGCGCGGACTTGATCTTCGGCTGCTTCCAGTTGCGCCGGTGATTCGGTTTGCACAAAGACAACCAGCGAACCCTGCGGCGCGTATGCGGCGCCGCTGAAATCAACCCCGAAGCGCTTCTTGTATGTCGCGAACGGAATGTAGACGCGCGTGTCGCGCGAGATGCCAAAGATCTTTCCCAGCGGCTGGAGCACCCCGATGATTATGTAACGATGGCCGCCAACCCAGATGTCCTGGCCGAGTACGCGATCGGCGGATTCGTTTGGAAATAGATTCGTCACCACGTCTGAGCCGACGACGCAGGTGTCGCCGCCCGCGGCGCCTTCACCTTCGGTCCAAAATCGGCCGGCATCGATCGATACGCCGTCGATGTCAAACATCGCCACCGGCTCGATCCCGCGAACCTGCATGGATTCAAAAGTTTCGTTGCCACGCTTGGCGGGTTTAATCGAATTCACCGCGACGCCCGTGCGCCAGCACGCCGTGCAGAGCCGCGCGATCGCATTCGCATCATCCGGGGTGACCGGTTTGCGCTTGTTGTATCTGACGAACTCTTCGCGCGAGGTAATGACCTGGGGACGTTTGGAGATGGTGAAGACGGTCGAGCCCTGTGAATTGAATGTCTGCGAGACAGTCTGATCGAGACCTTTGATGATCGTGACGACCGAGATGACAGCGGTGACGCCGACAATGATGCCGACGAGGGTCAATGCGGTGCGTAACTTGTTCTGACGAAGACTGGCAGCGGCAACCAGGAAAGCTTCCCAGAGGGCGGCGACGCGGAAAATGGGAAACGAACGGACTCGAGCGGGGACAGACAGTGACTTACCAAATACCGTTGCAGCGCGTTCGGGGGATTGTTCGCTGCGGTCGGGCATGGCAGCGATCCTACCTAACTTGCTCGTCTTTTTCGATTAGGCCGTCGCGAACCGAGATGATGCGATGCGCGCGCGCGGCGATGTCATGTTCGTGCGTGACGAGGATGATGGTATTGCCGTCTTCGTGAAGCTTCTCGAAGAGGTTCATGATTTCGTAGCTCGTCTTCGTATCCAACGCGCCGGTCGGCTCGTCAGCGAGCAGGATAGACGGGTGATTCACAAGCGCACGAGCGATGGCGACACGCTGACGCTGTCCCCCTGACAGTTCATTCGGGCGGTGCATCATGCGGTCGGTGAGATCGACGGCGCCCAGCGCGTGCGTCGCCATCTCTTTTCGCTTGGCGCCGGGAATGCCGCCGTAAATCAAAGGCAGCTCGACGTTGTGCAAAGCCGTGGCCCGCGCCAGCAGGTTAAAAGTTTGAAAGACGAAGCCGACTTCCTGATTGCGAATCCGCGCCAGTTCGTCATCATCCATCTCAGAGACGTTCTTCCCGTTCAACCAGTACTCGCCCTGTGATGGCGTGTCGAGACATCCGATCAGGTTCATCAGGGTGGACTTGCCTGAACCTGACGGGCCCGTAATGGCGAGGTACTCGCCCCGGTTAACATCGAAGGACACGCCATGCAGCGCGTGCACCTTCTCTGCGCCCATGTCGTAGGTCTTCCAGATGTTACGCATCGCGATCAGCGATGTGCTTTTGCCGACCTCGGAGGGCGGTTCAGGCTGCGCCGAGATGGTTGCTGAAGGCACTCCTGCGATGGTCGCTGCTTCACTCATTGAATCTCTCAACTAAGTTCAAAAGAGACGCCCTGTAGCGGCGAAATATTTATGGAGTGTCAGGCTCTATAAAAATTCCGCGCCTACGGCGCTTAAGCGCTAGCCGCCGTTCGCGTTCGCGCCCGGTGTGCGTGTCTGTCGCTTCACCACGGTTCCGTCTTTCAGAGTTTTCAGAATACGGCTGGGGCCCGTGACGACCTCTGTCCCTGATGCCAACCCGCCGGTGATCTCAATGTCAGATTCGCCGGTGATGCCGGTGGTCACTTCCACGAACTTCACCTTGTTCGACTTGTCGATGGTGTAAACGCCTTTCAGTTCCTTCGGCTTTTCACCCGCCGCCGGTGGCGCGCTGCTCGCGATAGTCGGTCCCGGGGCAGGCGTTGGCGGCGCCTTTTCGACGATTGCCTGCAGCGGGACTGCGACCACGTTCTGCTTCGTCTTGGTGGTGACGGTGGCCGTGGCGCTCATGCCCGGACGCAGCTTGTTACGTTCTTCATCCGGAAGATCGCGAATCTCGAGCGTGACTTTGAACTCCTTCGCTTCCTGCACGTTCACGCGATTCGAAAGGCCGCCCTGCGTATCGGACTTCGCGATTGCCAGCGGGTTCTTTTGCGTGACGATGCCTTTCATTTCCTTTTCGCCCAGCGCGTCAACCTTCACCTTGGCTTCCTGACCGACTTCCACGTTCGCAATTTCGGTTTCGTCGACGTTGACCTCAACGTTGATGGTGGACATATCGGCAATCGTCATTAGCGGCGTCGAAGAAAGTTGTGACACCGCGAATTCACCGACGCGCGTCGGAATGTCAGCCACCACTCCGGTCAACGGCGAAAACTGAGTCGCCTTTTCGCGTTGGCTGGATGAGCCACGGAGAATTGCCTGCTGCTGGTTCGCGCGCATCTCGCTGGATTTCACGCCCGTCTGAGCTTCTCTTACGGCTACCTTCTGCGAATTAGCACGCTCCTGAGCTTCTCGGACGGCAATGTTCGCGGCTTCAACTTTCGCCTTTGCCTGATCGTAACGATCGCGCGCGGCGTCGTACTCAGCGCGCGACATTACATTTTGTTCGACCAGGTTCGTGGCGCGCTTCAGCTCGCGTTCCGCGGCCCGGAGGTCGATGAGAGATGTCGAGGCGCTCTGTCTGGCCTGCGAGACACCCGCTTCCGCCACCACCAGTCCCTGCTGCGCGGCACTGACTGCCTGACGTGCATTTTGTACATCGTTGAGTGACGCCTGTGTCGCTGCCCATTGAGCTTCCTGGCTGGCCTGAAGCTGCGTCGGATCGACGCGCACCAGCGCCTGACCCTTCGTCACCTGGTCGCCCGGATTCACATAAATTTCGAGGATGCGGCCCGGCACTTCACTGGTGAGCTTGATATAGCGTATCGGACGCACTTCGCCTGACGCCGTCACCGTCGAGCGCAGTTCCGGTCGCACGTTGACGTTAACGGTGGTGACTTCGGGTTGTTCCGTGCGGGTCGCGAGTACGCTGATAATGACGACTAAGCCGAGCACCGCAACGGCAGACACCGCGATGATGATTTTTTTCTTTCTACTGAGGGCCATTTGTGTAATTCCTTAAATAAATCAGTCGGTAGTTACTTGGACGCCGGGCGGTTGAGCACAGTTCCGCGTTAGAGTTGTTTCTACGACGAAATCCAGCGGCTGGTTTCAGGAATTCGCGAGAAGTGGGGATTATAACCGATGTTAATGCGAAGCGCGCGCGTGACGTTTCTCTTTGACGGTGAAAATCTCTGAGACGGTGAAAAGCGTAAATTCCGGCAGCAACGCGTTGGCCGTGCCAACTGTTTCGCGATAAGATATTCTCGCGCGGGCTTTGGTTGTTCCCCAACTCAAGCCGCGCGTGTTTTTGCCATGATCACCTGCGAAAGATGCGGTACACAGAACCTGCCGGGGTCGCGATATTGCGATGAATGCGGGGCTGCGCTTTGGCTGGCCGGCCGTGCCGCCGATCGTGCAAATCCGCAGGCCAACGGCAACGAAGGTAGCCGCAACAAGGAAGTTTCCCTGACCGTCGCGCGCCCCGCAAATCCGCCGGGCTCCGGCATGGTTCCGCAGCACAGAGCGGGGGCGGTCGCCATTACCGGCCGGAACGCGACCCTCACGATCGAGCGCGGCAAGTCCGCCGGCAAACAATTTCCGATTGGTCCTGAAGGCTCTGACATCGGCCGTTGGGACGCCGACGGCGGCGTATTTCCCGACGTTGATTTGGACACAGATGATCCCGAAGCAAAAGTGTCACGCCGGCACGCGCGGATTTCCTGCGAGAACGGCCAGTACGTCATTGAGGATCTCGGATCTACCAATGGCACGTTTGTGAATCGGGGGCGCCGGCTCAAACCGAGTGAACGCCACCCGGTGAATGATGGCGACGAAATCATCGTGGGCAAGACGTTTCTCAGGTTTCATCTTGCCAAATGATTATCGTACGCACGCCTCTGGCGTGCATCACCACTGAAGTACGCGAGACGCGTGCGTATCGATTTTTCAGCTCGGAATGTTGAGTTAATGATTCGCAGTTCTTGAGTTCAACAATGCCTGCTTGTAAGGAATGCAGAGCGGATGTAGCGCTCGACGAGAACTTTTGCGGCAGTTGCGGCGCGCCGGTAAAGACCGAGGAGCCGCTGGCTGAGAGCGCGCTCCAGTCCGATCTGGCCAAGAGCATCGGTGTGGGCGGCTCGACCATAGTTCCGGCGGCGGAGGAATCCGACGCGGGCACCGGAGAAGTTGCCGAACCTGAGATCGGCGCCACTTCCCGCGGCTCCGAAGGTTCGTCTCGCAGATCAAAACCAAAGGCACTCGAAGGCGGGAAAGTCCTCAATCATCGTTACGAGATCGTGCGGCGCATCGGCGGTGGCGGCATGGGGGCGGTTTACCTCGCCAAAGATCGCAATCTTGGCGACGCGCCACGCGCGGTCAAAGAGATGATCGAGTCCCACATCGACGAGACCCAACACGAAAAAGCGATCGCCGACTTTAAGCGCGAGTCATTGCTGCTGACGGAACTCGAACATCCGTCGATTCCGACTGTTTACGATTACTTCTACGACGATAATTCTGAGCGATTTTATCTCGTGATGAAGTTTATCCCCGGCGCCGACCTGGCTTCACGTCTGCGCGCCACGCCGCAAGGCCGCATCGACGAACCAACCGTCACCGAATGGGGAATTCAAGTCGCTGACGTATTGCATTATCTGCACACGCGGCCGCAGTCAATCATCTATCGCGATCTCAAGCCGGCGAACTTGATGATCGACAGCAACAACCATCGCATCATGCTGATCGATTTCGGTATTGCGCGCTGGGTCAACAAGAAAGAGAAGGGCGTCACGGCGGTGGGCACGATGGGTTACGCGCCGCCGGAGCTATTCAGCGGCCGAGCCGATCCGCGTGTCGATATCTACAGTCTGGGCGCGACCATGTTTCACCTGCTGACTGGCGCCGACCCACAGGACAATCCGCTGCTGATCTTCGATTTCACGAAGAACCCGCGGCCGCGGCAAATTAATCCGGCGCTCTCAAGCGAGATCGAGCGCATCCTGCTGCGCACCGTTGAATACAAGCCGGAGCACCGCTATCAGTCTGGCGCGGAACTGCGCGATTCGTTGGCGCATCACCTGGAGAAGTTGCGATCAGGCCAGGTCAGCTATGGCGCGCCCGCGTATCAGTTGGGCGGCGAGACGATGGCCGTCTCGAGCGTGTTTTGCGGCTTCTGCGGTGGGCGGATTGCGGCCGATGACGTGTTCTGCGCGCACTGCGGATCAAAGCAGCCGCTCGCGGGTACCGATTCAGCCTCGCTGTCCGCGCGCACGACCGCGAAACTGGTGGTCGCCGGCACGACAGAACTGGACGCCTCGTTTCTTATTCAGAAGGACACCAATCTGGTCGGCCGCACCGATCCGCTCTCGAACATCTTTCCGGAAATCGACTTGTCGCGATTCGATCCGAACACAAAAGTTTCGCGTCGCCACGCGCGCATCTGGAGGGAAGGCGGCGCTTTCATGGTCGAAGACCTCGGTTCGGTCAACGGCACCGTCATCAATGATATTATCCACCTTGAACCGCGCCAGCCGCGCGCGCTCGACAGCGGCGATCGCCTCCGCGTGGGCGAGACCACTTTGCACTTCCTGGTCGGATGACGGCGGACTTCTGACATTTCGCAGACACAATGCAAGCGACAGTGCCGGCTAAAATCGAATCGGGGAAAGCCTCGCGCCCGACGTCGAAGCGTCTGGAGCGCATCCAGGTGCGCTATCGCGCGCCCTTCGCGCTGCGTTGCGGCGCGATTCTGATCGACTACATCATGCTGATGCTGATCATGACTTTCAGCACGATGGTGGCGCGCATGATGGGCGGCGGCGCGCGTTTGGCGGGAGGCACGGCGGAAAAGGTCGGGATCTTCTTCACGCTGGTGGCGGCTGTGTTAGATTTGGGCGTTCTCGCGGGACTGACCGGAAAGACTCTGGGCAAGTGGACGACGGGTCTGCGGATGGAGAGCACCGACGGCAGCGTGCCCGGCATAGGCTGGGCGCTGTTGCGTCACTTCGTGGGTTATCCGGTTTCTTTTTTCCTGCTCGGAATCGGGTTTTTAATGGCGATCGTAAATCCCACCGGGCGCACGCTGCATGATCTGATCGCGCGCACGGTGGTGATTCGCGAGTACGGGTCGTCGCCGGCTCCGACGCGACGCCCGCGTCCGCCGGAATAACGCAGATTCTTTTCCCTCTCACTTTGGGAGAGGGTTAGGTGAGGGAGCGAAGCTTTAGCGGACACAAGGTTTTTTTTCTTCTTCGCAGGCTGTGCCTCGCGAAGGAAACAGTACGGCAATCGCTGGTCGCGCTGTAAACCCTCACCCCGGCCCTCTCCGAAGTGAGAGGGAGGGCAAGCTTGATTCTTAAGACTTCATGGCTGAGTTAGTTGTCAGATATCCCGATCGGACGGCGGAGCATTTTCCGCTGAACCGTCTGCGCATCACGATCGGCCGCTCGGCGCGCAACGATCTGTGCATCCCCGATCCGTTCGCGTCGCGTGTCCACGCCGAAGTGCGCAACGAAGGCGACGAGTACTACCTTCAGGATTTGGGTTCAGCGAACGGCACGCTCTACAACGGTTCGATTGTCGACGCTGCCATTCCTCTGACGCGCGGCGGCCGCATTCAGATCGGCGAGACCGAAATCGTCTTTAACGACGGCCCGTATCCGCTCAGCAGCGGCTCGACCATGATCACCGAGCAGAGCACGTCCGTGCCCGAAGCCACCATTGCGCTGTCGTCCGCGGATCGAACCACCTCAGGTCTGTTTCAACAAATCGAAGGCGCGCTGTCGCGTTCTCACGATTCCGCCGCGCAAGAGAAGATCGAACAGAAAACTGACCTGCTCGCATTGATCAGCAAAGTGGGCGTCGCGTTGCTCGCCTCTGTGACGTTGAACGAAACGCTCGAGCAGATCGTGACGCTCGTCTTCGAATCCGTGCCTGGCGATCGTTGCATGATCATGATGCGCGATAAGGACAATCCGGAGTTGAAGGTTGCCGTGGCGCGTCTGCGTGATCGCCACGGCGACGTCGGCGAAATTCGCATCAGCCGTTCAGTCATCGATGAAGTCGTCAACAACGGTAAATCCGTCCTTACTTCGGACGCGCAGTCGGATCCGCGCTTCATGGGCGGCACAGTCGTCCTGCAAGGCGTGCGCTCGGTGCTCGCCGTGCCGTTGGGTGTCGGTGAGAACGTCTTCGGAATCATCTATGCGGACTCGCCGATTGCCGAAGGCCGCTTCACGGAAGATCACCTGAAGGTTTTGACGACGCTGGCATCGGTCGCCGCGATTCGGGTTGAGAATGCGCGCCTCACTGAAGAGCAGTTCGAACGCGAACGACTCGAGCGCGAACTGCAAGTTGCCAGCGAGATTCAGCAGCGTTTTCAGCCGGCCTCCGCGCCGCAAGTGCCCGGGTACGAACTGCAAGGCATCAGCTTTCCGTGTTACGAAATTGGCGGCGACTACTACGACTTCATTCACAAGGGCAATGGCAATTTAGTAGTGGCGCTCGGCGATGTATCGGGCAAAGGCACGGCCGCGGCTCTCCTGATGTCGTCTTTGCATGCGGCGGTGCACGCGCAGTTCGACACGCACAACTCGCTGGCCGAAACGATCTCGTCAATCAATCGCTATCTGGTCGAGAGTATTCCCGCCAATCGCTTTGTCACCCTGTTCTATGCCGATTTGAATCCGAAAACAGGCGAGCTGGCTTTTCTGAACGCGGGCCACAATCCGCCGCTTATCGTTCACGCCAGCGGCACAATGGAGCAATTGGCTGCCGGCGGGTTGCCGCTGGGAATCATGGCGGACGCGGATTTCCGCGAAGGTCGCACGACTTTGAACGCCGGCGATGTGCTGGTCATTTATTCGGATGGAGTCTCTGAAGCGGTCAGCCCCACGGGAGAAGAATTCGGACCGACGCGTTTGTACGAAGCCGTCGCGCGCAATCTGGACGCTTCCGCGGCGGGCATTCGCGATCGAATCGAATCGGCGCTCACCAAGTTTGCCAAAGGCACTCCGGCCGGTGACGACATCACAATGGTGATTGTGAAACGGTTGGCTGAAGGATCAGCTGTAGCGGCCGGCGTGGCAGAATAATCGAAACCTGTTAGTAGACCGCACGTTGATGCTCGTCTAATTTCGTCGCCAGACTAAACCGCGGTTCTCCTTCAACTCGTCCCTCAATTCTCGCCGCCACATACTCGCCCACGAACGGCCCGTGCTTGAAACCGTGACCTGAACCGCCGCCCACCAGCCACACATTCTCAAACTCCGGATGGCGATCGATTAGGAAGTCGCCGTTCGAAGTGTTTTCGTATTGGCAGACGCGCGTCTCGTTCACTGGCGCGTTCTGAAGTTCCGGAACTCTGCGGGCAAGATACCGGCGCACTTCGGCGAGACTCTCACTGCTGACGACGCGGTCTCTCGTATCTGGATCAAATGCTTCGCCGTGGCGATCTATCGCCACTTTGACTCCGCGGCCCTCAATATCCGGCAAGCCATAAGCTTCAGTTTTGAAATCAATCCACACCGGCAAAGCCGGCGATTGAAAACGCATTCCGGGCGCGCCGAGGTAGAAAACATCCTGGCGGGTCGGATGAATTCTTCCGGCGAGCACCTCAGGAAAAACTTTCGGCAGCCATGCGCCGCACGCGAACACATAAACGGCGGCCGAGATACGCTCGCCGCTCGTGGTGACGACTTCGTCGAAGCGGCGCACATTGGCCGGCTCGACGGAGTCCTGGAGATATTCAACGCCGGACTTCAACGCCTCGCGTACGACCGCCTGCACCGCCCGTCGCGCGAGCAACACGCCGCTCTCCGGTTCGAGGAAAGCGCCGCCGATTCCTTCATAGCCAAACTGCGGATATCGGGTTGAGACTTCCGGCAGCGTCAACTTTTCGACCGGGAAGCGGAGTTTTGTAAGAGTCTCGAAGGTGCTGACCGGGTAAGGGTCACCCTCGTGCGCCAGCCAAAGAACGCCAGTCTCGCGAAAGAGGTTGTCACCAGTTTGGGCGAAGAACTCCTTCCATAATTGCAGTGAGCGCCAGGCTGACCGCGAGTAAATCTCATCGGCGCCGTAACCCATGCGGATGATGCGCGACTCATCGCCCGAACTTGACCGGCTGTTTCCGGCGCCGTAACCGTCGATCAACGTAACGCTTTTGCCCGCTTGGCGAAGCTGATAAGCCGTCCAGGCGCCGAAGACTCCGGCGCCCACAACAACGACATCGCAGGTCTTTGGCGCTCCCATTGACGTCATTATCGATTTGCGCGCGAGGAAAAGTAAATGAAATCAGCCAGACCCCCTCTCCGCAAGTTGAGAGCGGGAAGGGAGAGGTTGGCTGCGCCTTAACCCCACCCCAACCCCTCCCCACACGTGGGGAGGGGCGAAGCGCTCGCCAGCCGAACCTTGACTCTGATGGCGCTGCTCATTACGCTTGGGTGACTCGTTCATTTCCTGCCTTTATGAATTCAGGCTCTGCTGCTAAGACAATTTCATGATCAAAAACGAACTTATTAATTCAATTAAGAACCACCGCGCCCGCGTGGGTGTGATTGGTCTGGGTTACGTCGGTTTGCCGCTGGTGACGGAATTCGCGCGCAGCGGCTTCAACGGAACAGGCTTCGAAGTAGATGAAGAGAAAGCCGCGAAGATAAACGGCGGCGAATCTTACATCGGCGATGTGGAATCGTCTCAGGTCAAAGAGCTAATCGACAACGGGAAGCTGCATGCCACGACGAATTTCGACGAGTTGAAGGATTGCGACGCGATCATCATCTGCGTGCCCACGCCGCTACGGAAAACCAAAGAGCCGGATGTGTCGTACATCCTCGCCGCCGCTGAAGAGATCCAGAAGCGGCTGCGTCGTGGCCAACTAATTATTCTCGAGTCAACCACGTACCCCGGCACCACCGATGAAGTTTTGTTGCCGATGCTGGAAGGCACGGGACTGAAACTCGACGAAGACTTTCTGCTCGCGTTCTCGCCTGAGCGCGTCGATCCAGGCAATCCCGAATTCAAGACGCACAACATTCCGAAAGTAGTCGGCGGCGTAACCGATGATTCGACTGAAGCGGCCGCGATGCTGTACGGGCAGATCGTCGACGACGTGCACGCCGTCAGCTCGGCGCGGGTGGCGGAAGCCGCCAAGCTTCTGGAAAACACCTTTCGCGCGGTGAACATCGGCATGGCGAACGAAATGGCGCGGCTGTGTTACGCGCTCGGCATCGACACTTGGGAAGTTATTCGCGCTGCCGCCACCAAGCCTTTCGGATTCATGCCGTTTTATCCCGGTCCCGGAATCGGCGGCCACTGCATTCCGCTCGACCCGCATTACCTTTCATGGAAAGCGCGGCAACACGGTTTTGACTCGCGTTTCATCGGCCTGGCCGAGGAAGTGAATTCGCGCATGCCCGAGCACGTGGTGCAGCTCGTGTCGGACGGCTTAAACGACGCACGCAAGGCGATGAACGGGTCGCGCATTTTGCTGCTCGGAGTGGCGTATAAAAAAGACATCGACGACGTGCGCGAGAGTCCGGCGCTTTCCATCATTGATCGGCTGCGGCTAAAAGGCTGCGACGTTCGTTACCACGATCCCTTCGTGGCCGAAATCCGGTTCGACGATGCGCACACGGAAAGCGGCGGCGAGCCCTTGTCGTCTGTGGGGTTGAACGACCGGGAAATTAGCGAGGCTGATTGCGTGGTCATCGTCACCGACCACAGCGGCATAAACTACGCGCGCGTGATCGAGCTGGCGCCGCTCGTCGTCGATACGCGCAACGCGTTGAACGGGGATTTGCGGCGCGGAAGTAAGGCGCGGATTGTTAGGTTGTAAGCTCACGCAGTCAGAATCCGATATGTCGGATAGCGGGCGGTTGGTAATGAAGTCGGTACCATCTGCGTGAGTGGATGGGTCAAGGGACTCAAGCTTTATGTTGACCGCTTAACCCACCCGCTAACGCAGGTGGTTCTGACCTCATATCGCTACCGCAGGTGGTTCTGACCTGTTAACCTTCTCCCTCACGTTCGATGAGGGGACTCTCAGCAATCAAACGAATGCTGCGCGGCGAAGTCAGCGCAGGGACCGCTGCGCTCGAAGCGCTTCGACGCGTCAACCTTCGTCTGCAACGGCGCCGTGAGCGACAACGCCTTCAAAAGCTTAACCATCAACCGGCGCGTTTGACGCCGGAGTTTGCTCGTCTGTCGCGCGCGCAACTCCTCGAACATTTTCGAGCACGCTCATCGCCAAAGTTTTTTCCTGGTTTTGTTGACACCACCAAAACTGCCGCGTTGCAGAAGGAGTTGTTCCCGCGCGAAACAGATCAACTGCTGGTCGTGGCCAAACGGATAGCTGACGAGCATTGTTGGTCCCTGCTCGGCTTCGGCGAAAAATGTTTCAGCTCGTCAGAGATTAACTGGAACCGCGATCCGCTTTCCGGAGTTGATTGGCCGCTCGACTATCACGCGGACATCAACCTGTTCCGCGGGGACGGTTCGGACGCTCGGGTCCTCTGGGAACTGAATCGGCTGGCGCATCTGATCACGCTGGGCCGGTCGTACGCTGTTTCCAGCGATGAAAATTTTGCGGCTGCGTTCCTGAGACAACTTAGAAGCTGGCGGCAGCAAAATCCCGTTGCCCGCGGAGCCAACTGGAGTTGCGCCATGGAAGTAGCGCTACGGTCGATGAATCTGCTTGCCGCGTTCGCTTTGTTTCTGCCGTCAACACTTGTCGATGAAGATGCGCTGGCAGAGATGCTGATGATCTTCGATCAGCATGGCGCGCACATTCGTCGCAATCTCGAGTACTCGCACATCGCCACCAGCAACCATTACATGTGCGACGTTGCCGGACTGCTTTGGATGGGAATCATGTTGCCCGAATTGCGAGCTGCGCGCGCGTGGCGCGAATTTGGTTTGCGCGAGCTGTTGAATGAAATGGACAAGCAGATTCTGGCCGATGGCGCGGACTCTGAAAGCTCGACCGGTTACCATCGTCTGAAACTCGAACTGCTGCTTTACTCGCTGATTCTGTGCCGCGAAAACGGAATCGAAATCGAGCAGAAGTATTGGCAGAAGCTGAGCGCGATGGCGGATTACATGCGCGCTTACCTGCGACCGGACGGGCGAGCGCCGCTGATCGGCGATTCAGACAGCGGGCAGATCTTACCGATTGTAAAACGGGCGGGCGATGATCATGCGTACCTCGCGGCGATCGCCGACGCGGCGTTGGGTTCGCACGCCTCTGGCATGCAGCGCGCAGGAGGCGCGCGTACCGAAGAACTTCTTTGGATTCTCGGCGAGCAAGGCGGGCGCGACTATGAATCTCTATCTGCCGCGCCGCCGGCAACATCTCAGGCGTTACCGGATGCCGGGATTTACATCCTCCGCGACAATGATCTTTATTTGCTATTCAACGCGAGCGGGTGCGGCTTGAACGGTCGCGGCTCGCACGGTCACAACAACGCGTTGAGCATCGAAGTTTCGGCGTGCGGAACCTCGTTCATCGTCGATCCTGGCTCATACGTTTACACGCACGACTTGCGCGAGCGTCACTTGTTTCGCTCGACCGCGTACCATTCGACGGTTCAAATCGATGGCGTTGAGCAAAACACGACCGACGAAAAGACGCCGTTTGTCATTGGCGACGAAGCCCACCCCCGCGTCTTGAAATGGGAAACGAACGACGAGTTCGATTACCTCATTGCTGAACACGACGGTTATCAGCGACTCTCTCAACCGGTCACGCATCGTCGCTCAATCCGTTTCGACAGGTCGAATCGGTTTTGGCTGATCGAGGACGAGTTCACCGGCGCCGGCAAACATCAGTTCATCACGCGTTTTCACTTCAATGCAGGGCTTGAGCTAAGCGCTTACAATGAATCTGCAATGGTCGCCCAAAACTCGCAGACTGGTGCGCGCCTGTTGGTTCAGGCCCTCGACGTTCAGCGACCGCCGAACTCCGAAGAGCAATGCACTTCGCGTGATTACGGCGAAAAGCAGCGTTCGATGACGGCCAGCTGGGCGGTTGAAGCAGCGGTGCCGCTGAAGTTGCGTTGGCTTTTATTGCCGCTCTGTGCGGGCGAGCACGAGCGGGGACGCCTGGATTCGATTGAAGAACTTTTGAAGTAAACAAATGCAGCCAACGATTCATCTCGCGTTTGTGGATGACTGGGAACTGAGCGGCGACGGGTCCGGCGATCCGCACGAGTTGCAGTTCGCGCCGATGCGCAAGCTTGTCGAGATCTATAACGCCCATGGAATTCGCGGTTCGTTCAATGCCGAGGTCCTGCAACAACTCACCTTTCGAGAGTTTCAAGACGCACATCCAGAGTTGCAGGCGCTGGCCGATGAATGGGACGACTCGATCCGCGAGACGTTTCGTCAGGGTCACGACGTGCAACTGCACATTCATCCGCAGTGGAGCAGCGCCGAGTACATCGATGGCAAGTGGAAGCTGACCGGGGACTGGTCGATTCTTAACTACTCTGCCGAACAAGCGCGCGCATTAATAGAACGCGGCAAACAATATCTCGAAAATCTGCTGCGGCCGGTTGATCCAAATTACGCTTCAGTTTCCTTTCGTTCCGGCTCGTGGTGCATCGCGCCGTCGCCTTTCATGCTTACCCTGCTGGCGGATTTTGGGATCGTGTTCGACATGAGCATCGTCGGAGGCGTGCGCTACCAGACCCGCCGCATCGAACTCGACTACTCAAATTGCGAAGAAGACTTCCTGCCGTACTATCCGGTGATGTCGGACGCGCGCCAGGTCTCTGACAAACCGGAACCGATTGTATGCTTGCCGACGAACCATTTTTATGGCTCGCGTCGCAGCACTTTGCAGCACCATGTCGGAAAGCTGTTCGCAAGATTGAAGAATCGAGCTTCATCTGCAGACGATTCGAAGGCTTCCGCCCGCTCAGTCAAAACGTATGGTCACGAATGGGCGCAGACCAGTCATGATTCGACTTGGCGACGCGTTTACGACAAGGGAATTGTGCCCTACGTGATCGGGCGCCATCTGATTTCGGATCTAGCGCAACTGGATTACTCGCTGATGACCGAGATGCTTGAATCGATTCGCCGCCGGGCGCGGGCCAGCGGCTTAAAAGATGTGCCGGTGATTCTCGAGAATCACACCAAAGACCTGCACGACTTTTCGCACATCGAGCAATTTGTGAGCGATGTGGCGACCGCTGCAGACATTCGTTGCGTAACGCTTACCGAAATTGCCGACGATTTGCAGTCCGGCCGTTTCACGATTAAGACCCGGCAGCCGCAATGAACAAAGAGCTAATTTCGACAGCGGTGTCTCGACGTCTCAATGAAGTACGCGAGCGCGTTAACCGATTTGATCCGGAAACGTTCGGAGACGCAGGCTTCTTCCTGACCTCGATCAAAGAGCTTCTGCTCGATCATCCGACTCGAGTCTCAAGCCTGACTCCTTTTTCATCGCCCGCCGAGTGGGTCGCGGCTGATACCGAGTGTCTCACTTCTTTACGAGTGCTCGCTTTGCATGGAACCAAAACTATGCCGCGGGCCCAGCACCCATCGCTGGATAATTTTTGGGATCAGCTCAGAGTAAGGACCGGCTCGCCCGAAGCTGCGTTCGATCCGTTGGTGGAGAGATATGCGTGGCCGCTGAACTTTTCGTTTCCGCCTGAGGACGCCATTCGTGAGTATGTGCTGATGCGCTTGATGACCGCCGACCGCGCGCGCATCGAAAGCAATTCAGCTGGCGCCGTGAATCCTGATGATTTGTTGCTGAAACTGAATTTGATCAGCGTCCATGCTGCAACTGCGACTGATTTGAGGTTCCTCGATGCGCTGAACTACTATTACGAGTTGCTACCCGTGAACTGGCGCCCCGAATCGCAGCACGGGTGGCTTTTGATTTCCTGGTTCGCACTTTACGCGCGCGCACTTAACTCCTGGTCATAACCTATTCATGCGGATCGGCATACTGGCAAATTCGCTTCCCGCCGCGTTGAAGATCTACGACGAAGCCAGAGGCCTGCCGGGTGCAGAAGTGTTCGTTTTACTCGCGCCGTTGGGCATCGACGGTGGATTGTTTGAACATGTCGCGCGCTTTGTGGCGAAATCAGGGCGGAGGAAATCACTTAAGCTCGTCGGTAAGCGCGCCGTTGTTACCTTTCGCAAGCCGCTGGACGATCGCGAGACCATTTCGCGACTGCAGGAGCTAGAGCTCGACGTTGGCTTGCACAAATCTGGAAGCATCTATTCGAGCGCTACGATTGAATGTTTTCGTCTGGGAATTCTAAACGCGCACATTGGCCTTCTGCCGAAGTATCGTGGACGAAGCGTGATGGAATGGTCGCTCGTGCAAGGCGATCCGACCGGCATTTCAGTTTTCTTTGTTGACGCGGGAATCGATACCGGCGCGCGCATTGTTCTGTCTGAAACAGTGGACGTTTCGCACTGTCAGACGACCGCTGAAGCGAAGCAGTATCTGTTCGATTGCGACGCGCGGCTTTATCGACGCGCGCTCGAAAAGCTTCAGCAGGAAGAAGAGTCGTTTCAAGTCAACGATGGATCCGGCAAACGTTATTACGTGATGTCGAAGTTGTTCCAGGATGTAGCGCAACAGCGCCTTTCAAAATCGGTTCCGAGTTCCGAGTTCCGAGTTTCGAGTTAACTCGGCAAGCTCCAACTCGGAACTCGAAACTCGAAACTTACGATGTGTGGCATCTGCGGAGTCTGGGAATACGGCGCGGCGCGCGGCAATGTCGGGCGCGAGCTACTCGTGTCGATGCGCGACGTGATGACCCACCGCGGGCCGGATGACTCCGGTGAGCTGGTTTTCGACGATGCTCGTGGCGGTTTTGGATTTCGCCGTTTGTCGATCATCGATCTCTCAGAAGCCGGTCATCAACCGATGCGCGCTTGTACGGATCGAGTCTGGCTGGTTTTCAATGGAGAGATTTACAACCACGCGGCGTTGCGCGAGGGATTAGAACAACGCGGTCACACCTACGCGTCGCGCACCGATTCCGAGACGATTCTTCATCTCTACGAAGAGCGCGAGCTCGACTTTGTTCAGGACATCGAAGGTGATTTCGGGATTGCGATTTGGGATGCGGATCGCGAACGGCTGGTGCTGGCGCGCGATCGGGCGGGCGTGAAGCCGCTTTACTTTTACCAGACTGATGGCCGCTTCATCTTCGCGTCTGAAATCAAAGCCATCCTGCAACATCCGGCAGTCACGGCTGAGGTCAACGAAGAAGCCCTCTATCACTATCTCACGCTCCTGACGACGCCCGCGCCCCACACCCTTTTTCGTGGCATTCAGAAAATACCGGCGGGCCACATGCTGGTGGTCGAGCGTAATGGTGAAACGCGCCTGACGCAGTACTGGGACGCGCTGCCTCCTCAGTCGACCGTCGCCGGCGTTTCGGAAGAAGAACATCAACAGAGAATTCTCGAGTTGCTGCGCGACTCGATCAAGAAACGCATGATGGCCGATGTGCCATTCGGCGTCTTTCTTTCCGGTGGCGTGGACTCTTCAGCGAACGTCGCTTTGATGTCTGAGTTGATGACGCAGCCCGTGCGCACTTTTACGGTCGGTTTCCACGACACGGAAGAATTGAACGAGTTGGAAGCTGCGCGCGCGCTCTCGAAACGCTACAACACCGACCATCACGAAGTGATCATCGGCCGTGACGAGATGGAGAAGTTTCTTCCCGAACTCGTCTTTCATCAGGACGAGCCCATCGCCGATCCGGTCTGCGTGCCGCTTTATTACGTTTCCAAACTTGCGCGCGACTCGGGAACAATCGTAGTGCAGGTGGGCGAAGGCTCTGACGAAATCTTCGGCGGCTATGATTGGTTCGGAACGTATTTGCGGATTGAAGAGAGGTTCTGGCGTTATGCCGAGCGGGCGCCTTTGGCGGCGCGTCGGGCGGCGGCCGCGGTGGCGGTTCCCCTCGCGCAGAAGACGTTTAAGAAACAAAAAGCCGGTGAGTTGATCCGGCGTCTCGGGAAGGATCAAGCACTGTTTTGGGGCGGCGTTGGTGTGTTCGACGAAACGACGAAGCCGAAAGTGCTCTCTGCAGAACTGCGCGCGCGTCACAACGGATTATCGACTCACGACGTCGTGCGGCAATACCTGGATCACATCGCGCGCGAACGGCCCGATTCAGATTTCGCGGCCCGAATGACATATCTCGAATTAAAACTGCGCCTGCCGGAGCTTCTGCTGATGAGGGTCGATAAGATCACGATGGCGACATCGGTGGAGGCGCGCGTGCCTTTTCTCGATCATCATTTAATTGAGTACGCGCTGGGCTTGCCACGCGATCTTAAAGTGAAGGGCACGACCGGTAAGCACATTCTCAAGCGCGCACTTGAAGCGATTCTGCCGAAGGACTTGCTTTACAAACCCAAGCGCGGCTTCGGGGCGCCGGCTCGCGAATGGTTTCGCGGACCGCAAGCTGACGAGCTGGTGCAACTGATCATGAGTTCGCGCATGCGAGGCCGAAATTTCTTTGATTACAAATTCGTCGAGCAGCTGGCGGACGAGCATCGGCGCGAACGACAGGACTGGAGCGCGCACCTTTGGGCATTGCTAAATGTGAGTGTTTGGTACGACCGCTGGATTAAATAAGGGCACGCATGCCTCTGGCATGCAGCACGCCGGAGGCGTGCGTACCGACCGACAACTCATGCCTATCCCAACCGAAACCGCCGCCACCGTTCCACTGGACGAGACGCCGGTCATCAGCAGCTTTGTCTCGGGAGTCGTGCTGACGTTCGGCACTCGCCTCCTGATGATGGTCGGGGTGTTCGGCTCGGGCGTTGTTGCGGCGCGCTGGCTCGGTGATGAGGGTTTCGGGACGTACGCGGTGTTGAGCGTGATGGTCGCACTGGCTGTACAAATCGGCAGCGCCGGTCTGCCATCCGCGAACACGTTCTTTCTCGCGCGCGACCGAACCACGCTCGGTCCGATCTTCGCGAATGCGCTCGTTTTCGCGCTCGTGGTTGGAAGCATCATCGCGGTGGGGGTGCTGGGACTTAATTGGGTCAAACCGTCAGTCTTCGGCAAGGTTTCCGCGCAACTGGTTGCCGTCGCAGCAGTCTCAATACCTTTTCAACTGCTGATCCTTCTCGGCTTAAACATATTGCTCGCCATCGATCGCATCCGTCAGTTGAATTTGTTCGACGCGCTGTTGCCGGCCTGGGTGTTCGCGAACGCCGTCGTCGTACTAATCATCCTGCGCGAACGGCTTTTTACTCTCGTCTCTGCGAATACCGGCGCCGCGATTGTCCTGGGCCTGCTGCTGGCTCTGTACATTGGCCGCGAAGTTTCGAAGGGGAAAGCGCGGGTTGACGTTCAACTGCTTAATGCGATGATTCGTTACGGCGTGAAGTTCTACATTTCGATCATGGCCGGCGCAATCATCTTTCGCGCGGACGTGTTAATTGTGAATCGCTTTCGTGGCGCTGCGGAAGCCGGCGTGTATGCCGTCGCTTCGCAATTTTCCTTTTTGTTGCTGATGTTGCCGGGCGTGATCGCGACGCTTTTGTTTCCGCGAGTGGCCGCATCACAGGACGAGCGTGGCGAGTTCGCCGTGCAAGTGACGAGACACACGACTCTCGTGATGCTCTTGATGTGTCTGGCCGCGGCGGCGTTCTCGTTTGTGCTCCCGTTGATCTACGGGCCGCGATTTAGCGATGCGACCATCCAGTTGCTGATCCTTTTGCCCGGAATTTTCTTCGTCGGCCTGGAATCAGTGCTCGTACAACACTTCACCGGCACCGGCTTGCCCGCGATCATTCCGGTGTTCTGGATTGTCACGCTGGCGTTCAATATAGGATTGAATCTCCTGATGGTGCCCGCGTTTGGCGCGCGTGGGGCAGCGGTAACTTCGACTCTGAGCTATGCGCTAATCTTCTTTCTCGTTGCTATCTATTTCAGCATGAAGACCGGTCGCGGGCCGGTGGAGACGTTTGTGCTGCGGACACATGAATTGCGCAAGCAGTGGCACAGACTTCAGTCTGTGATCAAGCGCAATGAAATCACAGACTGAAGTCTGTGCCACTTCGATTGCGATGAAGATAGTCCTCCTAACGCTGAGCGGTGACGCGGCCCGCGCGCATGAAACTTTGAAAAGCCGCTATCCGGACGCGACCATCAACTCAATTTCCAGAGAGCAGTTGGAAAAAGCCGGCTCGGCGCTGCGCATTCGCGTGTTGCGCGGAATGAGTCCGGAAATTTTTGCCGTGGCGACGGAACGTTTGGTTTGGCAGCGCGGACAGGATCAGTTTCTCCTGCTGGGCGCGCTGGCCGGCGCGCGTCGCACGATAATCTTCGACGCGCATTCTGGTTGGCGCGAGGAGTCAAAAAGCCGGGCCATCGCCTCCGCGCCCGTGCGCGTGACGCGCGAAGCAGCATTGAGTAGTGCGGCCATGCGGCGTGCGGCAAAGGAGCTGCGCGCGCTCGAAGCTGCGGTCACGCGCGATAAGCATCGGGAATGGGCGCCCGCTGAGCCCGCGATTAATCCGCAAATGATTTACCTGCGCGCTTCGCCCGGCCCGGGGACGCAAGCGGGGGGCGCCGCCAGTCACATCAATGGATTCGTGAACGCAGCGTTGCAACTCGGGACAAACGTTTCGTTGATCAGCAACGACGAGATAGCCGGGCTCGATCAAACGAGGGTTCCGACGAAAATTATTTGGCCCGAACCGATTGGCTCAACGCGCGCGGCCTTCGACATCTACAACAACCTGCATTTCACCGAGCGCGCCGTCTTGGAGATTCAAAACGAACCACCCGACTTTATCTATCAGCGCTACGCGCGATTCAGTTGGGCCGGCGTCGCGGCCGCTCTGCGCACGCAACGGCCGTTGTTTCTTGAATACAACGGATCCGAGGTTTGGGTCGGACGGCACTGGGATCGCGTGGACAAGCTGGATCTGCTGGCGCGATATGAACGTCTGAACTTAACCGCCGCCGCTCGAATCTTCGTCGTTTCAGAAGTAGAGCGACAAAATCTTTTGCAAGCAGGCATCGAGCCGGAAAAGATCATCGTCAATCCGAACGGTGTTGACGCCGATAAATTCAAACCCGGCATCGGCGGCGACGAAGCCCGGCGCGAATTAGGTCTGACGCCCGATGAAATCGTAGTCGGCTTTATCGGCACATTCGGACCGTGGCACGGCGTTGAAGTTCTCGCCCAAGCGATTACGAACATTCCATTAGATTCGCCGGTGCGGTTTCTTTTAATCGGCAGCGGCGCCTTGCGCGCGCGCGTCGAAGAGATTCTGCGCGAAGCTGGAGCTGCCGATCGTGTCTTGATGCCCGGCGCTGTGGCGCACGATCGCGTGCCGTCGCTGCTTGACGCATGCGATGTCCTGGTGTCGCCCCATGTGCCGCTCGACGCGGGCGCGGAATTCTTTGGCTCGCCGACAAAGCTGTTCGAATACATGGCGATGGGCAAGGGAATTGTCGCCAGCCGCCTGGGACAAATCGGCGAGGTGCTGCAACACGAAGAGACCGCGCTGCTGGTTGAGCCGGGCAATGTAGAGGAACTAACCGGCGCGATCCTGCGGCTGACGACGTCCCCGGAATTGCGTGAAAGTTTGGGCGCGGCGGCGCGTCGCACAGCCGTCGAGCGCCACACCTGGAAGCACAACGCGCAAAGGGTGATAGACGCATACCGCGAGCTTTCAAAGTAAGAGACTTGCTAAGTCGAATCAGCAATCATCCTCGATGTCATTGAAGCAAACTGCTGAGCAAATGCGATTCGGGAACATCGGTGACTGGATCAGCAAAACGCTCCAGCCGAGTGAAATCCCTCGGAGGCGCTTGTTGGTGCTCTGCTTCGTCGTGTTTGCAGTTGCCGTCGGCGTAAGACTGCTTCACTGGCAGAACAATTGGCTGACGATCGATAACCTGATGGACAAAACGGCTGCGCGTTATCAGGAAGAGGCGCAGTTCTTAACTGACCGCGACTTCACTTCATTCGTACGTGGGCACTCTCAGGAACCGGACACGGGCATGCTGATTCACACTCCCGGGTACCCGATTTTTGTCGCGGTCGTTCACGCGGTCTCACGTAATTCAAATGTCGCGCTGCGTTTGGTTCACATCGCGGGTGGCGCCGCGGCGGCCGTTCTGGTGCTGCTCATTGTTCTCGAGCTACTGCCCACCGGCGTGGCGATCCTGGCGGCGTTGTTCGCGGCAGTTTCTCCCCAGTTGTCTTTTTACTCGCTGGTCTTGTTGCCTGACTCGATCATTGGCCTGACGATCCTGCTCGGCATCTATTTGCTGGTCCGCGCCCGTCGCCAGCCGCATCAACTAATGATCATTGGCGCCGGAGTTTGTCTCGGCATCTCTTGCTGGTTGCGCGCCAACGTCCTGGTGCTCGCGCCCTTCCTCTGCCTCTTCATTCCGCTGTTGTTTCCGCGTGACAAGTGGTGGCGGTACGCCGTACTGCTGGTCACGGCCGCCGTGCTCACCATCATGCCAATTACCATTCGCAACGCATTCGTGTTCAAGTCATTCATCCCGCTCACGCTGGGCACCGGTACTAATCTGATGGAAGGAATTGCGGATTACGATCCGGAGAAACTTTTTGCCATGGAGCAGCACGATCACAAGGTCTCGCAACAAGAGGCTGCTCTCTACAATCGTCCGGATTATGCGGAAGACTTATATCGTCCTGACGGGATTCTCCGAGAACGTCTGCGCGTGGGGCGGGTATGGGCCGTCATCAGAGGTAACAAGATTTGGTTCATGGGAGTGATGGCGCGAAGGGCCGGGAAGATGTTGACCTATGAGCCGGTCGCCATCATCGCCGTTGAGCCGTCTATCACTAACTCACCGAACACGAGCAGCGCGGAATTGGCGTGGCGGGGGTCACCGTTTGATTTGGCTGCCAGTAACGACGACGCTGCTCGAAAACAGGCGTCGCGGTTCGGTCAAACTTTGCGGATTACTGGCGACGCTCAACAAAACATTTTTTCACTGGCGACGATCAGCGTTCAGCCGCAATCGGACTATCTTCTCGCGGTGCCGGTGCGACCAGTCGAAGGCCGAATGACGATAAACGTGACTCGGATCGACAATGGAAAGACCGTCGCCTCGGCGACCGTTCCCGATTCATTAGATCCGAGCGCGCCGAAGGACGGTGAGTTCACGGTTCTGAGCCTGCCTTTCGTTAATCCCGACGCGGACCAATTGAAAATCGTAGTGGCCGGCGGTGAACACCACTCGAGTCGCAGCGTGATCGAGACGGGGCCAATAGACCTGTACCGTTTAGGTCCGTCGTCGTACCTATGGACAAAATATCCACGGGTACCGGTGAAGGCCCTGCAAAAGTTTTTCACGACAGGTTGGATGTTGCCGCTCGCTTTGTTCGGGGTCGTCCTATTAGCGCTCGCGCGGCGGTTTGACGCTCTGGCGATCGCTTGTGCCGTGCCGTTGTATTTCCTGCTCACGCATGCGCCGCTGCATTTGGAACTAAGATACATTCTGCCGATTCATTACTTTTGGGCAATGCTGGTCGCGACGTCGCTTTATCTCATTTCGATTACCGCGGGGCGTCTGTTCCTCGGCGCGAAGCGGGCATTGAAACCCCGAAGAATTAATTAAAGCAAAATGGCTGTGGCTGACGAAAAGCAAAAAGCGCGCGAGCAATGGTCTGCCGATCCGGCCGGCGCGGTTTACGGTCGGGAATATGAATTCGCCACGCGGGAGTTTTTTGATGAGGTCGAGCGTCACCGTTACCAGGATTACGCGCCGTGGATGCCGCACGTCATGGGCTTCAAGGATTTCTCCGGCCAGCGTTTGTTAGAAGTCGGCTGTGGCATGGGGACGGATCTTTTGCAGTTTGCACGTGGCGGCGCGCGCGTGACCGGTGTCGATCTCACGCCGCGTTCCATCGAAACCTCGCGCCGTCATCTTGAGCTGTACGGTCTCAGCGGTGACTTCGCGCTCACGGACGCCGAGAAGCTGCCCTTCGCCGACGAGAGTTTCGACGTAGCGTATTCCAACGGCGTGCTGCATCACACGCCCGACACGGCTGAAGCCGTTCGCGAGATTCATCGAGTGCTGCGTCCGGGCGGTTTGGCCCGGGTGATGCTGTACCATCGCAATTCATGGAACTATTGGTTTGAGATCGTTCTGCATCGCGGCTTGTTGCGCGCGCAGTTGTTGCGCGGCCAAACGGCGGAAGAGATCATGAGCCGTTATGTTGAAGTCAACGAAGGCGAAGGCCGGCCGCTGGTGAAGGCTTACACGCGACGGCAGGCGCGCGAGCTGTTTTCGATGTTTCGCGAAGTAAAGACCGAGGTGCAGCAGTTGACGCGCGGAGACTTCTATTTTCCTGGACGACTCTTACCGCAAAGCATGCTGCGCGCGCTGGGCCGCGGCGTTGGTTGGAATGTGATTATCTCTGCGCGAAAGTAATTTGGAGTGCGCCCGCCTGGCGGCGCTTTCGTTTCATTGTCTTTTCACCGCAGTAACAAAGTTTTCTCACACAGCGATCCAGAGCGCCGTCGTTCCCGACGCGTCGGGACTCTGCCGGCGCACTCCAAAAGACGTCTTTTCGCACTACTCCTGATAGTCGCGCTCTCATTCACCGTGCGTGCGCTGACGGCGAATTTCATACGCGCCCACTTGAACGATGCGTCGTGGTTTCAGTTTGGCTCTTATGCGGTCTTTGATCGGCAGGCACAAGACATTGTCGATCGAAAGCAGCCTGCCTTCTGGATTGCCGATGCCGCGCGAACCGATCGGATCGTTTACCCGCCGGGATATCCGCTGTGGCTTGCAGTGATTTACAAATTAACCGGCAACCGATCGCCGGTCGCCGTGCAGTATGTGCAGATGGCGCTCGACTCGCTCGCGGTGCTGCTGGTGGTTGGCATTGGCGTCAGCGCGTTTGGGTGGCCGGTTGGTCTGATGGCGGGTGGCCTGGCGGCGCTGTCGCCCTTGCTCGCCTTTTCCGGCGCGACACCGAACGCGGACTCGCCCACTAGTTGGTTGGTGCTGGGCGGGGCCTGGTGTTTGATCCTTGCCGCCAAAACGAAATCAATTCGCTGGGCGATAGCATCCGGCG
The DNA here is from genome assembly GCA_036277115.1 of Pyrinomonadaceae bacterium. NCBI lineage: Bacteria > Pseudomonadati > Acidobacteriota > Blastocatellia > Blastocatellales > Pyrinomonadaceae > Pyrinomonadaceae bacterium. The sequence continues at coordinate 1,533,516 of DASUNM010000023.1, read as the reverse complement.
CGTTCCTCGGCCTCGCATGTTGGCTGCGACTGAATCCGCTGTTTCTGTTTTTGCCGTGGGCGGCCGTTCTGGCTTGGGTGTTTCGCGACGTGTGGCGGAAACGGCTGGTAGTGGGCGCGGCAGTCGCTCTCGCTACTTTACTGGTTATCTCACCCGTGGTTATCCGTAACGTCGTGATTTTCTATCCACAGATTGCGCCGACGGGCCTTGGCTTCGGTTGGAACTTGTGGGCCGGTATTGGCGAGACTAGCCGTGGACCCGAATTCGGCGCGCCCTGTTGCGACGCCGAGATGATTGAGCAGGACCGGAGCAACATGAAACTTCCGTCCGGCGCAGAGATTGGTTTGTATTTCCCGGACGGCATTCGGCGCGACCGCGAACGTGGACGGAAAGCTTTGCGCGTTATCGCTTCGCATCCGCTGTGGTTTTCGGGCGTCGTGCTGCGACGCATCGGCGCGCATCTGAAATTGTTCGGCAAGCCGGCGCCGCACGTCGGTACTGCGGGCATTAACGTGACTGCTGAGAAGACCCTTTCACCGGCGCGACAAGGCGGGGCGATCGCGTTTCTAGTAAAGGTACTCGGTATGATTCAGAGCGTCGTGCGGACGATCATTGTGCCGCTGACGCTCGTGGGGATGTTGATCGCGGGGCGCAAAAATTGGCGCATGACGGTGCTGCTCATGGTGACGGTCGCTTATTATTTGTTCACCCTGGGAATTGGTCACTCGGAAATTCGTTACGGGCTGCCGATGCAGGCGCTGCTCTTGGTCTTTGCGGCCGTGGCTCTCGACGCATTGGCTCGTTTCGTGCGCAAGAGTTGGCTTGCTCGCGCCGAGTGAACGATTACCTGTCACGCCGGGCTTCGCCGCGGAAACCACTTCTGGGCTAACATTCAGGTCAGATGTCCACGAACGCTGAAACGGTTAAGGGAACGCTGCCGCGCGAAATGATGCAGCACACCTACGCGATCCTCTATGAGCTTGAGGAGTCGCATTGGTGGCATATCGGCAGGCGGCGCATCATCGGAAGTTTCGTGAAGGAGATTTGCGCGCAAGTCTCTGACCGCCATCCGCGCATCCTCGACGTTGGTTGCGGCACCGGCGGCAATCTCAAACTGCTTTCGCAGTTTGGGAATGCTGAAGGGGTTGATATTTCCGCAGACGCACTCGCCTTTTGCCGGGAACGCGGCTTGGAAGTGAAGGCGGGCGCGGCGGAAGATCTCCCTTACGAAGACGCGACGTTCGATTTGGTGACGGCACTGGATGTGGTTGAGCATCTCGACGACGACGTTGCCGGATTGAGCGAAATGCGCCGCGTCTTGCGTCCGGGCGGGCGGATTCTGATTTTCGTGCCCACGTTCATGTGGCTATGGGGAGTGCAGGATGACATCAGCCATCATCGCCGTCGTTATCGCCTCCCGGAGTTGCGGCGCGCGATGATCGAGGCAGGATTTGAAGTCGAACGAACCACGTACGCGAACATCACTTTTCTGCCGCCGACGTTTCTGGGTCGCGTGTTCATGCGCTGGACGGGAATCAAACCCGAGAGCGAAAGCCACATCAACATCGCCGCACTCAATCCGCTATTCGCGCGCCTCCTGGGCGCCGAGGCGACACTCCTGCGCTTCATGAATTTTCCCGTCGGAGTTTCCGGCCTGTGCGTCGCACGCGTTGTCAGTAGCCCGCCCGTGATAGAGGACGTAAACCCCAGCCGCCAATGAAGAGAACTCTCCTGGATTACCTCGCCTGTCCGGCGTGCGGCGGCGACATAAATCTCGCCACAGTCTCAGCGGAAGAAGGCATTGAGATCTTATCCGGCGAACTTCAGTGTGCCGCGTGCGCGAAGAGTTTTCCGGTGGTGCGGGGCGTTCCTCGCTTTGCCGAGCTGCCCGACGTCGAAGAAGAGAAGCGGGCCACGGCCGACAGTTTCGGCTGGTCGTGGCAACAGTTTTCGCACGATGACGAGAAATACGAACAACAACTTCTCGATTGGATCGCACCCGTGCGTCCGGAGTTCGTGGCCGGGAAAATCGTGCTCGAAGGCGGATGCGGGAAAGGTCGTCACACGCAACGCATGGCGCGCTGGGGGGCTAAGGACGTTGTTGCAGTCGATTTGAGCGCCGCTGTGGAAGTCGCTTTCGCCGCCACGCAAGGGCTCGCGAACGCGCACGTGATTCAGGCCGACATTTATCATCTGCCGCTGCAGCGCGTCTTCGACTACGCTTTCTCAGTCGGCGTCCTCCATCACCTGCCCAATCCGCGCGAGGGTTTCAAGTCGCTCGTCTCGCGACTCAAACCCGGCGGGCATGCCTCAGCATGGGTCTATGGCGCCGAAAACAACGAATGGATTGTTCGCTTTGTGAATCCCGTGCGGAGCATAACGTCGCGAATGAGCCGGAGGCTCTTGTATCACCTGGCCAAGATTCCCGCGGCGATCATGTATTCGACGACTAAAGTAATTTACCGGCCGCTCAACCGTGGCCCTCGCGGCGCACAGCTCGCGCAGCATCTGTTCTACAACGACTACCTGAATTACATTTCGCAGTTCAATTGGCGCGACCAGCATTTGATCGTCTTCGATCACTTGGTGGCGCCCACCGCGTTCTACATTTCCCGCGAAGAGTTTGAAGAGTGGTGGCGCGACATCCGTGCTACCGGTGTCGTCATCGACTGGCACAATCGAAACAGCTGGCGCGGGTTTGGAAGGCTGCCTGAGTAACCAGCCGGGGCGCAGACTTCGTCGCACAGACTTCAGTCTGTGATTCCCAACGTAGCAACACAGACCAAAGTCTAGGCTACTTCTGAAGCAGGACCGTGAGATCCGAAGACTCGTTACCGGCGGTAATGATGTCGAGCTTGCCGTCGCCGTTGAAATCGGCGGTGGCTAATTTCGGATTTAGGCCCGCCTGGTACGGAGAGCCTGCCGCAAGGGTGTACCCGCCGCTCTCAGTACTGAGCAAAACTATCAAGGAATCGCGTCCGATAAGATTGACGATCACTTCGGTCCGCGCATCTCCCATCAAGTCGGCGGCAAGAATTGCGTAACCACGCCGCCCAAGATCAAACGGCGAGCCGCGCGCGGGGGTAAACCCTCCGCGGCCATCACCTAACAGAGTGGTCATGAGGTTGATGTCGTCATGCGTCGTCATTAAGTCCGCGTGGCTGTCTCCGTTTACGTCTCCGATGGCGGCGTAGAAGGGACGGCCGGCGACTGAGATAGGTGAATTCGGCGCGTTCCTGAACTCGCCGCGTCCATTTCCTACTAAGACGCTCACACTATTGCCTCCCACGTTCGGTGCGACAATGTCGAGGTTGCCATCCTTGTTCACGTCGCCTACGGCGTGCGGGTATGGCGCGCGCCCAACCGCAAACGGAGAACCGGCCGCAGGCGCAAAGCTGCCTCGGCCATTGCCTAACAAAACTGAAACACTGTTGTCGTCCTGATTGGAGGTGGTGATATCCAGGTTTCTGTCGGAGTTTAGATCGCTCAAAGTGAGTCCATGGTTGTGGGCCTTGTCGCCTGGATGGGCGATGAAGGGCGAGCCGGGGGCGGCGGAGAATCTGCCGTTGCCGGCGCCCAAAAAGATCTGCACCCCGAGGCTGTCATGATGTGTCAGCGCGATGTCCAGGTTTCGATCATTGTTCACATCGCCGAGGTCGATGAGATGTGCCGCTGCCTTAATCGGCGAACCGGGCGCCGGGACAAAGCTGCCGCGCCCGTCATTCAGTAAAACCTTGACGGTATCGTCGTCGTTGCACGTCACAACATCGATCCTGCCATCTTTGTTCAGATCACCGACCGCCAGGTCACTGGGGCGACTGCCAAGGTTAAGCGGGAAACCGGGAGCGATCGTAAAGAGAGAATTCTGGGCGGCGTTTTGCCGGGTTTGAGCCTGACAACTCGAAGTCAGGATCAAGCTTACACATAAACACAAAGCTGGAAACAGTTTGCTCATAAGATCTCTCCCGACAGCCGATGTGTCATGTACTTATGCCTCAGGCATGCTTTTACGCCGGAGGCGTGCGTACCTGAAAGTCTGTGCCACAATAAGCCGTATTGTAGTATCGCGAGCGTCGAGCCCGAAATGATTTCCGGAGCATCAATAATCTGTTTTGGTGGCGAGGATTGGTGGTATCACCATCCGCACTCGAAGAACCATCTGATGCGCCGGTTCGCGCGCGCCGGCAACAAAGTCATCTTCGTCAATTCGATTTCGATGGGCCTGGCGCCCATGAAAAGCGGCGAGCTGTTACCGCGCATTACGCGCAAGCTGAAGAGCTATGCGAAGCTCGCGCGGACGACCGAAGAGGGAATCACCGTTGTCTCGCCCGCGGTCGTGCCTTTCTTCGGCAGCGCGGCGGCCACCGCGACGAATCGTCGTCTGCTGACGGCGCAGATCACCTCTCTCGCTAAGCGGCGCGGCCTGACAAAGCCAATTCTGTGGATCGCGATTCCGACGGCGGTCGAAGTTGTCGGCCGCATGGACGAATCGCTCGTCATCTATCACGTTTCCGACAAGTACGACGCCAACACAATGGATCATGCGACTGACCCGGCATTCATTCGTAAGTTGCACGAGCGCGCGATCGAAGCCGCGGATCTGGTGTTCTATTCAAGCCGAAAGCTGCGGGACGAAGCAACCAGCGGGCGCGAGAAATCTCACCTTCTCGAACAGGCCGTGGACTTCGATCACTGGTCGAGGATTGGCAACGGTGATTTGAAGATCGCGGAAGCCGTCGCGCACATTCCGCAGCCGCGCATCGGCTATTTCGGCGCGATCGAACCCTGGCTCATCGATCAGGAACTAATCAAGCTAGCGTCTCGCGAACGTTCCGGATGGAACTGGATCTTCATCGGCAACAAATCTCGCGGCCTGGAGATCGAAGACCTGCCGAATGTTCATTTTCTGCCGCCGGTAACTTACGACGAGCTGCCGCGTTACGCCGCCGGCTTTGATGTGTGCGTGTTGCCGTGGAACACGGAAGTGCCGTTCACGAGTTACGGCTCCGCGATTAAGGTCCGCGAATATCTCGCCTCGGGAAAACCCGTGGTGATTTCTCCTTTGCCCGAGTACGAATCCATGAGTGAGGTCTTGCGCATCGGCCGCAGCCGCGAGCAGTTTCTCGAGTTGGTGGATGAAGCGCTGCGCGAGCAGGGAACGGAACTAGCGCAACGGCGTCAGTCTGCCGTGCGCGCCGGTACCTGGGATGCGCGGGCTGAATGGGCCAGTGATTTGATTGAGCAGGCCCTTCGGTCCACAATCCCCTCTGCCTCTGGAAGAGGGCCGGGGTGAGGGTGCGAAGCTTACCGCGAACCTCTCAAGATTACTTCCTCGCGAGGCTACGCCTCGCGAAGGTGTAAAAGGGTAAACGGGCGCGCTAAGCCCTCACCCTAACCCTCTCCCAAACGGAGAGGGAACTCACCTTGCGATAGGCAAACCGCACTACCCAGCCAATCGCAACCGCCGCAAACGCAAACAGAGAGTAATTTACCGCCAGCACGTATCGGTACTCCGTATGAAATGCCGACTGGACGGTGAAGTAGTACACCGGCACAACGGCAAGAACGATTAGCGCCGCGGTTCGCTTGCGAAAGATCGTGAGGCCGACGCCGATGAGCGCCAGCGGCAGGAAAACGGCGGTTACGAATACCCGCTGGAGAAGATGAAGAAGCAGGCGTGGATAACGGGTCCACAGATAGCGCGCGGGACCGAGTTCATAAAGGTTCATCGCATCGACATGGACGATGGGCGGCGCATTCGAAGCCTCATTGCTGAAATCAACCCGCGCTGACGCGGCCATCGAAGCGAAGGGTAGCCGAATTGTTTGGACGGGCTGCTCAGCAGGCTGCTTTACCTCGAGCGGCTCGAGAACATCAGAAACGGTATCGTTTACTGAGACTCTCATGCGACCCTGAGGGATTCGGAAAGAAAGTTCGAGCAAATAATCGGTGTTTTCTTTCAGAGGCACACGTTCGCACAAGAATTGGTCGCCGTACTTAGAAGCATCGCCTAACAAGATAAGTGACTCTGCGTTAGCAGGGTCGAATGTGAATTTCGCTTGTGGCGACTCAGCGCTGCAACGTCGCATGAGAGTCGTGGTGTCGTCCACCAGCCGGGACGAATTGGCGGTGTCCGGCGAATGCGTGACTGCCGGTGAACTCGAAAGGAGTCGCGTCCTTTCCAGACGCGTCATTGACGCCGCCCGGCGCACCATCACGCTCGCAAACCAGACCGGATTGGACGCAATCACGCCGGCGCCGCGCTTCATCCGGGCCCGCTCGCGTTGAACTCCGTCAGGATTGAATAACGTGCCGTAGTATTCGGGCCGCTGATGAACTTCAGCTTCCTGCTTCATGATGCCCATGTCAGTGTTCGGAATTCCGAAGCGATTATTCGTGTCGTAATCCGCGATGCCTTCAAGCAGCGTTTGCCCGGCGCCGAGCGAGACCGGGATGAAGTGACGGGTCGCTATCGCATTACGAATCGTCAGCGGCAGAACAATCAGCAGCGTGCCGGCAATGACCGCCAGCGAATATCGCCAATGCTTCTTGCCGTGTAGGAGCAACACGGCGACGGCGATAAACCCAGTCAACAACATGGCATTAGCTCGCAGCCAACAGGAGAGACCCACGAGGGCGCCCATCATGACGAACGCAGTCAATCTCGGCTTCTCACGGCTTCGCGCCAGCAAAAACACTGCCAGCAGAATCGGAAAGGTCGCGAGTGAATCCGGCAATAGCAGCACGGAATTCCAAACAAGCTGTGGCGAGAGCGCCGCGAAGAGGCCGGCAATTGTCGCGGGCGCGAGCGAAAACAATTCGAAGACGATTAGAAAGAGCAGCACGGCAGCGAGGCTGTCAAAAACAATCTGGGTGAACTGAATCGCGGCGTTCGAGCTACCGAAAATTGCACGCACCAATGCGATTAGAATCGAGTAACCTGGCGGGTGGCCGAGATTATTCAAATCCGCCAACGATGAAGACGAGCTAAAGAAGCCGCGTAGACCTTCCTGTCGCAAAAGTTCGGCAACACGCTGATAATCACCTACGACTGAGCTCTGTACTTTTCCGACTTCAAAACGAGTATCATGCCAGGTAAGTGAACGCACGCTGAAGGCCAGGAGGAAGATCGCGATCCCAACGAGAACGTATGCTCGGAGTGAGCGTGAGCGGCCTGGAGCGTTTAGAGGGGGGCTACCGCCCGCCAATTCTTTTTGCATAGGCTAACGGCGGGCAGTAGCCCGCCTCTAAACTGGACGCAGGATATTATTCGCTAACCGATTCGACAACTCATGTGCGGAATCGCCGGCCTGATTGACGCAAATCCTGAAGCGCGTATTGGCGCGATGCTGAAAGCTATCGAGCATCGCGGGCGCGATGACGAAGGTGTGTGGACTTCGTCAGCGATCAATGACGAGGGGCAACGCGTCTGCTTCGGCCATCGCCGCCTGTCGATCATCGATACCAGCAGCGCCGGCCATCAGCCAATGCTCTCGCACGACGGCCGCTTCGTCGTGATCCTGAATGGCGAAATCTACAACTATCGCGAACTCCGCACTGAACTCACCGCTAAAGGCCATCAATTTCGAACCCACACCGACACAGAAGTTCTGCTCGCCGCCTGGGCAGAATGGGGGGAAAAGTCTTTCGATCGGTTGAACGGAATGTTCGCCTTCGCGCTCTGGGACAACAAAGAGCGGGCGCTGTTCCTCGTGCGCGATCGCGTCGGCATCAAACCCCTTTACTACTTTTGCGGCCAGGATGCCCGCGCACTCGGATCGCTCGCCTTCGCCTCAGAAATCAAATCGATTCTCGCGAGCAGCCTGATCAAGCCTGAACTCGATCACGAATCATTGCATCAGTTCCTTACGTTTCTTTGGGCGCCCGATCCCAACACTCTCTTCAAAGACATTAAGACCGTGCCGCCGGGACATTTCGTGAAAGTGCAGAACGGAAACGCGACTGTTCATGAATGGTGGGACATTTCGTTCGATGAGATTGAAGAGGGAAAAGACGACGCGTGGTGGCAGGAACGCGTGCTCGAAACGCTTCATCGCGTCGTAAAGCTCGAAATGGTCGCCGATGTGCCGCTGGGCTCGTTTCTTTCGGGCGGTGTCGATTCGTCGTCGATCGTCGCGATGATGAAGCAGCACAGCAACGGCCGGCAGGTGGGCACCTATGCTATTGGCATCGAAGCTGAAGACCTGCGTTACGACATCATTCCCGACGACGTAAAGTGGGCGCGCCGCGTAAATCAACAACTCGCGACCGACTATCACGAGATCATGTTGACGCCTGAAGTCGCCCAGCTGCTGCCGATGCTGGTGCGCCACATGGACGAGCCCGCCATCGACATGGCGATTCCGAGTTATCTCATTAGCCGCGCCGCCCGCGAATCGATGCGCGTGATGCTGTCCGGCATGGGCGGTGATGAGGTCTTTGCCGGCTATCCGCGGCAGATGGCGATGAAACTCGCCGGCGCGTTCGATCCGGTGCCGCAGCTTCTGCGACGGCCGTTGATGAAAACAGTTGCCGCGGTTCTGCCGGGCGGCATGCCGGGCCGGCTGACTGCACCTCTGCGCAACGCGAAGAAATTTGCGCGCAGCGCGGCGCTGGAGTTTCAAGACCGCTACCTTGGCTTCGAAACTTACTTCACCGACAAAGCGAAGGCCCGGTTGTACACGGATGACGTCCGCGACTCGACACGTGGCGTCGATGCTTATGCTGCGCACCGGCGCTACTTTGCGAAAGCTGAAAACGCCGCCGCGCTGAATCAATTGTTGTATGTCGATTTGAAGACGTTTCTGCCGTGTCTGAACCTGATGACAACGGACAAGACTTCGATGGCTGCGAATCTCGAAGTGCGCGTGCCGTTTTTGAATGTCGAGATGCTCGAACTCGCGGCGCGCATGCCTACCAGTCTGAAACTGCGGGGACTCAAACGAAAGTACATTTTGAAGAAGGCCGCGGAAACGCTGTTGCCGCGTGAAGTTGTGTGGCGAAAGAAAGCCGGCTTTGGCGCACCGATTCGTTCCTGGCTGCGCGGGCCTTTGCAGCCGATGGTGGAAGAGCTTCTGTCTGAAGACGCTGTCCGGCGACGAGGTTTGTTTAAGACGAAAGAAGTGAGGCGAATTATAGATTTGAATTTGTCCGGGCGGGAAGACTACAACCTTCAGGTCTTCCAGCTACTGAACCTGGAGCTGTGGCATCGGGAGTTTATTGACCAGGTGCTAACGTGATGACGTCAGTACCGGGAGCGGTAGCGACCGGGTGAAAGTACGCTCCTCGTAATTCCTAAAAAACCTTGAGACCCGGTCGCTACCGCTCCCGGTACTGACTAGACCTCAACCGGCAAACCGGTCCGCAGCGATTCCCTAATTCGAAATGTCGCGCGCGTCGTGGTCGCCAGGTCCTGGATTGAGATCGGCGCGGGCTTTCCCTCGAGAACCACCGCCATCACTGCCTTGATTTCGTCGCGCTGGCCCTTGTCCTGCTCGCGCAGCTTCCTCGTCTTTTCGCGTCCGTTTTCGTAAGCGGTGGCACTGCGAAAATCATCGATCACGAAAGACCTTCCGCCGCCGAAAATTTCGATACGTTCCTTCGCGAGTGCTTTGTCTCCTTCAGCCAGGTAAGCGATCGAAGCGTTCGAGCCGTCTGCCAGTCGCAGCGTGATGAAAACCGAATCCTCGTCCGTCGTTTCCCCGTTGCGACCGGCGGTCGATTCAGCAAACACACGCGTGGTGAGCGAGCCGGTCAGGAAATGGACAAAGTCAACGAAGTGGCAAACTTCACCGATGATGCGTCCGCCTTCCTGTGGATCCTGCACCCAATGATTTGGCGAAAAGCGGCCGGCATTCACGCGATAATTTATTGAAAGCGGAGTCTGCCGGCCTTTGAAAAAGTCCAGGGCGGCTTGCGCGAGCGGGGAAAAGCGACGATTGAAACCGACCATTAACTCGCCCCCTGACGTGGCCGCTGCCAGGACACTGTTCAATTCATCTTCGGTGACTGCGAGCGGCTTTTCCACGAACACGTGTTTGCCGGCCTCCAAAGAGCGCCGCGCCAGGTCTCCGTGCGACGCCGGCCGCGTGGCGATGACAATCAGATTGGCGTCCGCATCACTAACTACTTCATCCGCGCCCGAAGCGCAGAAGCTAAATCCGTATTGCTCGCCGACAGCGCGGGCGGTAACGCCGGACGCAGTGGCGACTGACTGAAATTCAGCGCCGAAAGTCTTGAAGTTCGGCAGCAGCATCGACTTGGCGTAATCGCCGGCCCCAATCAAACCAAGGCGAACGGTCTTCGCGGGAGCATTTGCCGTTTTCGTTGGCAACGCGACGCGAGACTCAACCGGCCGATCTGTGTCGTATTGCAAAAGCACGCCGAGGTAAGGCTGATCGCCCGTGAGTAATTCGTACGCACGCTCTCCTTCGTCGATCTTGAAGCGATGAGTGATGAGCGGCTCGACATCGACGCGACCATTCGCGACCATATCGAGAAAGGACTCGATATTTCGCCCTTCGGTCCACCGAACGTAGCCGATCGGATAGTCGTGCCCGCGCTCTTCGTATTCGCGATCGTAACGGCCGGGGCCATAGGACATCGAAATCTTAAATGTCAGCTCGCGATCATAGTAAGGCTTTCGAGGAAGGTTTAAGCCAACCGCGCCGACCACGATCACGCGACCTTGCGCGCGCGAGATTTCGCCGGCGAGTTCCACCGGTTCATTCGATGAGGTTCCTGCGGTGATCAGAACCGCATCGGCGCCCCGCCCACGCGACCATTCGAGAACGCGTTGCTTCGCACCCACGTTCGGCGGACAGCCGTCTTCGGCCCCGAAACGCTTCGCGAGTTGTATCTTCTTTTCATCGAGATCAATTCCGAACACGCGGCAGCCATTCGCGTTCAGCAGTTGAACTGCCAGTTGGCCGATCAAACCCAACCCAATCACGACCGCAGATTCACCGAGTGTCGGTTCAGCTAAACGCACGCCCTGCAGCGCGATTGCGCCGACCGTGCCGAACGCGGCCGCATCGAAAGTCACTGCGTCGGGCAGCCGCACGCAGAGGTTCTTTGGTACGGCCAGCACTTCCGCATGAGATGCGTAACCGACACCTGCGCACGCCACGCGATCGCCGACGCGAAACCCGGTCGTATCGTCGCCGACGTCAACAACTATCCCCGCGGCGCTGTATCCGAGCGCGCTCAACGACCCAAGCTTCGATCGGACGGCATCGAACGTAGCGACTACGCCTTCGTTGCGCGCCTTGTCGATCACCTTCTTAACGAGCGCCGGCTGTTCGATCGCACGCCCGACCAGGCCTTTCTGTCCGGCTTCGACGGTTGACCGCTCCGTACCCGCGCTAATTAACGATGCGGCTGAGCGCACGAGGACATAGCCGGGACGCGCGACCGGCGTCGGAACTTCGGTCACCGCGACCGCCCCCGTCTTAACGTTCTGGAGAATCTGTTTCATTCAAGGTTTCGCAGTGCCTTTTACTGGCCAAGGGTCGGCTGAGACTATCCCTGATTGAGTTTGCCCAAGTCAATTCAGCACGGATTTAGCGTCGCTGCGCACGGCTCAAATCAAAGTTTTCAGCCAGATAGATTGACAATCGGCCACATCTTTTGTTAGTTATGCTCCGCGATTTCGCAGTACTAATCAACGAATGCGGTTTTGTAAGCTGGATCGCTCGCGGCGCTGACCGCTTGGGCAGCCACGAACGCGGGAAAAAGTTCGTCAGCTCTCATCGATTTTCGAATTCGCACTCAGAATCTAATTTCACAGGAGAACTAAAACATGTCGCAAAACTGGACTCCGCCACCACCGTCAGCCGGCGGTTCGGCCACCGTTCCAAACTATCTTGTGCCGGCGATCATTTCGATTTTCTGTTGCTGGCCGCTGGCTATTCCGGCGATTATTTTCGCTACTCAGGTTAACGGCAAAGTGGCGGCCGGCGACATTGCCGGCGCGCAGGAAGCTTCGAAAAAGGCGAAGATGTTCGCCTTTATCGCCATCGGCCTGGGCCTGCTCGGCATTTTGATTTACGTCATCATGCTGGTGCTGGGTGTGGGTCTCAGCGCGATGAACGCCTAATGCGTCTTACCTGCTGAGCTGATTTGCAGGACGCCATTACCGCGATGCGGCGGCAGGGTTTTGCCGTGGCGTTAACTAACCAGCGTCGTTTGCGGAATCGAGGAATCCCTTGAGTCAACTCGAGGGGTTCCTCATGTTTTTCGGTGATCTAAGATGGCTCTGTATTGCACCAAGTGTGGCTCGGCGAATGATGATTACGCGCAGACGTGTGCGCACTGTCAGGCGCCACTGCCGCAGATTGGTGGCTATCAACCGATTCAACCGCCGCCCGCTTACGGAGGAGTGCCCGACTGGAGACAACAGGGCGCCGACAAGAAAATCGTGGCCGGTTTGCTCGGGGTTCTGGCCGGAGGCTTCGGGATACACAAATTCATCCTCGGCTACACCACCGAAGGGATCATTCAAATCGTAATTACTTTCGTCACCTGCGGCATCGGCAGCATCATTGGACTGATTGAAGGCATCATTTACCTCACCAAGTCAGACGAGGACTTCGTCCGCACCTACATTCAGAACAAGAAGGGCTGGTTCTAACTTTCGAAATTAGTTGTGCGGATTTAGTTCCGCAGCGGCTTAAGCTTTAGAATAGTCGCTGCGGTTTTTTGATCATGAAGGGTTTTTATTTCGTTCCCGTCGCGGCCGACCGCGGACGCCAAATGATGATCGCGGGCGGTGTCTGGCTCGGTCTCGCCGCGATCTCCGTTTTTCTCTTCTTCTTCAATCCGGCGAGTCCGGCAAATCAGTTCTTTCCAAAGTGCCCCTTTCGATTGGTAACCGGCTTGCAGTGTCCGGGCTGCGGATCGACACGCGCGTGCCATCACTTGCTCCATCTCGATCTAATCGCCGCATTTAAGCTGAACCCGCTCATGGTGCTAACGCTGCCGTTCATCATCTACGGGTTGTTGGGTTACACCAAGAGCGTGCTCACGGGTCAACCGCAGCGACGCCTTTTCATTCCGCCGCTTTACCTCTGGGCCTGGCTGGTTGTAATGATCCTCTTCTGGATCTTTCGCAACACGCCCTGGTATCCGTTTGTGTCGTAATGTTCAGAAGCCAACGTTCGCTTAACCCACTTTTATTTCGCAGCGCGCTAGTTTTGCTGGTGGCGTTGGCCCTGGGTTGCGCCACTCAATTCGGCCGTCGGGCAGTTAACGGCGCAGCGTCTCCGCCAGCCACACCGACGCCGACTCCGGCGGCGACTCCTCAGAAACAAGCAGACAAGATCGATCGGCCCACCAGCGAGCCTTACACCGGCAGTCTGTCCCAATTCGAAGATCCGAAGCGCGACGAAAAACTCCAACCGGATCGCGTGATGGATGTTTTGGGAATCAAGGAAGGCTCAAGCGTCGCAGACATCGGCGCGGGCTCTGGCTGGTTCACCGTTCGCGCCGCCCGGCGCGTCGGAAACAATGGAGCAGTTTACGCAGTCGAAATTAATTCCGAATACCTGAAGCACATCGAGGACCGCGCGAAGCGCGAAAACCTGCCGAACATCCGGACGATTCTCGGCAAAGAAGATGACCCTCTGCTGAGCGCGAACAGCGTCGATGCCGTGCTGTTATTGAAGACGTATCACGAAGTGGCGCAGCCCGTTCGCTTGTTAATCAAGGTCCGCCAAGCAATGCGCGCCGGAGGTTTGCTCGGCATCATCGATCGGAACGACGAGCCTGACGACCACGGTATTGAAAAGGCAACAGTGATCGAGGAAGCCGGCCGCGCCGGTTTCGTGCTCGTTGGAGAGCATGACTTCGTCAAGGCCGACAACGTCGATTATTTTTTGGTTTTTCGCGTGAAGTAACGCGCCGCTAGTCGCCCACCGCATCAGCAATTGGATTCGAGACATCCTGCCGAGTCGGTTTTGAAGCTCGCCAACGCTTTGCGAACGCCAGGGAACGCCGGAACGCGAGAGCGAGTCCGGTCCAGACCAGAAACGCACCCCCAATTGAGACGAGACCTGCGATCGTTTGCCCGGGAATTCCTGCGACCTCACCCGTATGAGCAAAACGCAAGATTGAACGAAGCTGACGGCCGCGTGTGTAAGATGAGAACGGTTCCCAACGAACGACCTCGCCACTCGAAGGGTTAAGAACAAGCTGAGCACGCTTCTGTGGTTGTCCGCCGCTGCCGCTATCAATGTTGTAGGTAAAGTGGCCGGTCGCCGACGTTGGCAACTGCATCGTGATGCTTTGCCAATCGCTGACTTGTTGTTCGGCGCGAAGCCATGCCGAGTTAATGTTGGTTGGAAGGCCGGCTTCGGGCTTGTTGTTTGCGCCTGACTGAGGCGGCTGATTCGCGCGGGGCGTGGGAGGCGTCTCGCCGACAATGCGATACACCAGGTTACCGGCCCACGTATACGAGATCACCACCGCTGACAAGACAACGATAAACAGCGGCACGGCAGACCAAAATCCGATGACGTTGTGCCAGTTGAAATCGCGGGCCTTAGACGGCAGTCCACGCCTAAACCAGGTGACTTTCCGCAGCGACTTTAAGTTCCAGCTTCGTGGCCACCACAAATAAAATCCGCTCATCACCAGAAACAGAAAACCCAGGTTACAAGCGCCGGTGATAGCGCGGGCGACATTGCGATTGTCGCCTTTGGCGCCCAGCCATCGATGCCAGTCCGTTACGCCTCGGAAAAAACTCCTGACCTTTTGCGAGCCCTCACCGTAGATGAATCCCGTGTATGGATTGACGAAGAGAGTCGATTCACGACCGAACGCGATCTCAGCGGGCGCCACAGGATCTGACTTGAGCGTTACCGCAGTTGGATTTCCGCTACGTGACTCTCGTGCCTTCGTTATCAACGTTTCGATCGGAAGCCGTTGCGCGCCGGGTGCCGGTGCAGATCTGTAACCGCGCGTGTCGGCCCAGGAAATAATCTGCTTTTCGTAAGTCAGCAGGACTCCGGTAACGCACATGTTGAGAATCACCAGCCCGGCGATGACGCCTACCGGCAGATGACACCAAAAGATTATTTTGCGTAACTTTTTCATTCGTAGACTTAAGCATCCGCCCAGCGGCGAAGCAGGTTGTGATAGAGGGAGGTGAGCGCCACGATTGACGGATGCTCAGGAACATCTGACATCAGCCGCTGAATCGCAACGTCAAGGTCGAAAAGTATCGTGCGTTCACCGTCGTCTCGCACCATGCTCTGTATCCAGAAGAACGAAGCGGTGCGCGCTCCACGGGTGACCGGACGAACGTGGTGGAGGCTGGAGGACGGATACAGAATCAAGTGACCCGCCGCCAGTTTCACCGAATGAACGCCGTAAGTATCTTCGACGACGAGTTCGCCGCCGTCGTAGTCGTCAGGATCACTAAAGAACAACGTGGCTGAAAGATCGGTACGCACTCGATGCGGCGTTCCCGTCACCTGACGGATGGCGTTGTCCACGTGGTTTCCGAACGAGTGGCCGTTTTGATAGCGGTTGAAGAGCGGCGGAAAAACTTTCAACGGCAGGGCGGCGGACATGAACAAAGGATTTTCTTCGAGCGCCGCGAGAATGACATTGCCGATTTGTTTTGCCTCATCGCAATCTTCCGGGAGTTGGAGATTGTCTTTAGTGCGCGCGGACTGGTGCCCGGCGGTGATGAGCCCGTCTACCCAGCCATCTGTCTCGAGCAACTTGCGACACTTGGCGAGTTGTTCACCCGTCAACACTTCTGGGATCTGCAACAGCATCGATTTAGAACCTGAAACTGGTGCTCAACATCGCGGCGCGACCGGGTCCCGGCACGATGTGTCCGCCGCCGATTCGGTCGAAATAATACGTGTCCGAAAGGTTGAACAGGTTGAGCTTTAAATCGATGTGTTTCGAAATTGGATATGACGCCATAGCGTCAATCGTCCAATAGGCATCGACGAAACGAGTATTGATGGTGTTGCCGAAACGGCGATCTACGAACCTCGCACCCCCACCGAAATGAACACCCGAAGGCAAGCGATATGTGGACCATACGTTGAACGAACTTCGGGGTGTATTGACCAGCTCCTTCCCGATTTCCGCGGGAACATTCGAGGCGAGGGTCTGACTGTCGAGAAATGTATAACCGGCGAGCAGGTGCCAGTCTTTCGTGACGTTTCCTTCCACACTTAATTCCAATCCGTCGACGCGTTGTTTGCCCTCCAGGACCTGTGGCGGATCCCCTGGGAGAATGCCGGGCGTTCGCGCGTTCAGTTTTTCAACGCGAAAGACCGCGCCACTCACCAGCATACGTCCATTGAAGAAGTTCCACTTGCTGCCTGCTTCAACGGTGTAAGTCTTTTCAGGATCGATAACTATGTTAGCCGTGTTGTAAGACAGGCCTTCGAGCGACGGATTGAGTGAATTTCCGTAAGAAGCGTAAACCGCCCCCTGCGGGAGAGGTTTGAAAACCACACCGGCACGAACACTCAGCATGCGATCGACCCGAGAAACGGGCACGCCGGTAATAGTAATTCCGTCGGCATCGAATCGATCCCAGCGAAGACCGCCATTCAATTCCCATTTTGTTCCCAGCTTCGCGGTATCAAACAAGTAAAGTGCCTGCGAATTTGCCGTGACGTCGCCGACTATTGGACTAATCGTGATCGGACCGGTGAAAACGTCGTCAGGATTAGGATTTAACAGCGTCGTCGGCATATTGCCGGCGGTGCGCGTTCGGCGCACGTTATTTTCGCGCATGAAGTCGACGCCGGTGACCAGTACGTGCTCAACGGTTCCGGTTGAAAAGCGCGCCATAAAGTCGGTTTGGTTGTCCCAGACTTTGTCTTCCGTGATCCACGATCGCATCTCACGATTGATGTCGGTTGAATTGTTATTCGCAAACCGCGGCGGCGTTGCGATCGAGTCGCGCGACGAGTTGCTGAAACGCAGTTGGTTTCGCAGAGAGAGTTTGTCGTTAAAGTCGCGTTCGAACTTTAAGGTGAAAAGATCAGAGTCCAGCGCTTCGAAATCGCGGTTGCGCAGCCCGTAAAAAGTGTTGCGCGGAACGGGCGCGGGACGATCACGAAACTCAACCAGCGCGTTGTTGGTGACGGGGACCCAGGGAATTCCGTAGTCGGAAAGATTGTTCTGCTTCAGTTTGTAATAACTGATAGTCGCCCGTGTTGGTTTGCCGAGACCTAAAGTAAGCGATGGCGCGACGCCCCACCGTCCAAACTCCACTACGTCTCGACCCGCGACGCCTGAATGATGGGCCAGCAGGTTCAGGCGAAAAGCAACACTGTCGCCGATCGGTGTGTTTATGTCGGCGGTGGCGCGGCGGGTGCTGTCACTTCCAAAATCGAGTGTGCCTGCGAAGGAACGTTTTAGGCCGGGAGTCTTGTTGAGTAAATTTATCGAGCCGCCGGTAGAGCCTCGACCGGTATATACAGATCCGGGTCCTTTAACCACCTCAACCTGTTCGAGGTTGAAAGGATCTCTCGATACGGGACTTAGGTCTCTTACGCCATCGACGAAGATATCGCTACGCGCGCTAAAACCTCGCAAGGTGAGATTGTCGCCGGCGGGATTGCCGCCTTCACCAGCCGCGATCGTCAGCCCGGGAACATTTTTCAGCACATCACGCAGGGTCGTCGCGCCTTGTTGCTCGATTACTTCTTTAGAAATAACGGTGATGGTTTGCGGCGTGTCGAGTAGCGGTGCTGTGTATTTCGTTGAGGAGAGGACCACACCTGAGTCATCTTTTACCTCGACTGACTCGGTCTTTGCCTGAATCTCGAGAATTACGGTTTGCTTATCGCTGAAGCGATAACCGATCCCGGTGCCGCGAAGAATTTCGCGCAGCGCTTGTTCGCGAGAATAGCGGCCCGTGACGCCGGGGGAAGCAATCGCGCGCATGGCTTCATTCGGTATGACAATCTGTAGTCCTGAGATCTTTTGGAAAACGGTAAAGACGGATTCCAGATTGCCTGCCGGAATATCAAACTGGATCTGCTGGGGCGTTTGGCCGGTCGAGTCCTCACTGAGACGGGCTTTGCCCAGAATGACCTGGTGGCTTTTGGCGGGGCAGTAGGCGACCAGCATTCCCATCGTGCCCATCGCCACGATCCAGTACCGGGGGCCCCGCAGACGCCTCTTTCGGCTCTTTTCTTGTGTGGTTGTCATAGAAACACAGGTCTCGCGCGAAATAATGGTCAAAGTCCGCTTAAAACTTCACCTTTAATCCGGCCTGAATCATGCGCGGTGGACTCGGCAGGAGTCCGCGCGAACGATCGACGATGTAGGTTTCATCAAATACGTTTTTGATGGTCACGAAGAAGGTCGTATGCAGGCTTTCGACGTTGTAGTTCAGTGTTGAGTTCCAAACGGTATAGCTGGGGATTAGGCCGCGTTGCCCGTTTGCCGTTGGCACAATCGTACTCAAATCGTCACTGAACTGATTGGCGACATGAACAGCTTCCAACAGCGCGTCGAAGCCCTTCGGATGCGAATAGCCGAAGGTTGCATTCGCCAGGTGTCTTGGAGCATAGGGCAGACGATTGCCGCTAACGCTGACGTTGGTGAAACCGCCGACGCTGCTGAATCGCGTCCCTGTAAAGTACGCATCCGGCAGGAACGTGTAAGCACCGCGAAAATAAAAATTGTGCGTGGACCTAAAGAAAGTTCCAGCATCGAATCTGCCGCTCAACTCGATTCCCTGATGCATGGTTGAACCGCCGTTGGTGAAGGTGGCTCCGACCCCACCGGCAACAGTGGCCGGCACGATCTGGTTTTCATAATCCATTCGGAAGAAAGTCGCTTCAAGCCTCAGACCATCAACCGGCACGCTTCGCATTCCTACTTCGTAATTCCAGCTTAACTCGGCGTCGAGGTCCACACTGGCGCCCGAATTATTGTTGATGACGTCTTCTGTGCGGGGCGGCGCAAAGCCACGATGCACACCGCCGAACACGGTCAGACGCCTGCTGGGTGAATAAGAAACGCCCAGCCCGGGGATCAATTGCGTCATCTGCGTATGGCCGATGATGGCGCCACCGGCCCCGAGGCGATTGGTGCGTTCGTAGCGAATGTGCTCAACCCGGATTCCCGGAGTGATTGTCCAGTTACCCGCAATGAATCTCGGCTGAATGAAACCCGAATAGGCGCCGTTTCGTCGCTCATTATGTTCGACCAGTGCGCCGCTGCGTGAAGTGGGCAAGTCGCCATTCTCCTGGCGTCGCTGCTGCGTCTCGAAATGCGCGCGGAAACCGAAATCGGTCTCGGTCTTCAGCCCAAACAGCCGTTTGGTGACGTGGAGACGCGGCTCAACTCCGACGAAGTGGTACTTGCGCAACCGGCCCTGATTGCCGCACGCCGTGTTCAAATCTGCCATTCCGGTGCAGTCGGGGTCGCCACCCGGAAGCGTTCGCAGCCGGTTCGGCCGCTCGCCAGAATTGCTTGATTGTCTCCACCAATGACGACGGAAATACGCGCCATAAATACTCGTGGTTAATACAACTTTTGGATTGAAAACGAATGCATGCGCTACCGACGCATCGAAATGGCGACCATTAAAGTGATCGTTGCGGAACGGATTCTGGCGAGGATTCGCTTGAAATTCGGCCTCAGTCAAACCCGAATAAGTGACCTGTGAATCTTCACCATAGTGATTGAATTTTGTGGTGACGGCCTGCTTATCACCAATAGTTGTCACGGACTTAAAATTGAAATCGTTCATCCCCGAGCGAATGTCCGCGCGCGCGCCTTTGCCCTGTTTACGTGTGAATCCGAAGAGCAAGCCTGTGTTTTTGACGGTACCGCCGTAGTTTATGTGCCCGTTGAAGTAATCACGGTTGCCGCCCACAACAGTCAGCGAACCCAACCAGTTGGTAGGTGGATTCGGAGTTACGTAATTAATCACTCCGCCGACCGTCTGTGGACCGTAAACGATTTGTCCGGATCCTTTCAGCACTTCGGCGCCTTCGAAGCGTTCAATCGGAGGATGGTAGTAAGAAGCGTTGTCACCGTACGGAGCGTACGTCAGCGGGATTCCATCTTCGAGTAGTAACACCTTCGTCGAACGCGTAGGATTCAAGCCGCGGATGCCGATGTTTGGCCGCAATCCCAGTCCTTCTTCGTCCCTGACGTGTATTCCCGATACTTTGCGAAGCACCTCGGTGGAAGTAACCGGCCGACTACTCTCGATCGTCGCGCGTTCGATAATTTCGACGGAACCAGGAATTCCTTCTGCGTCCTCAGGTGTGGCTGCCAGTCGTGTTGTGCCCACGATAACCTCTTCTGCGATCGAACCGAGCTGCAAAGTGAGATCTACTGACCGAGTATCACCGGCTGTAAGTGCCAGTTCCTGTGAAAGGGGAGCAAACCCTCTCGCATCGGCGGTGAGTACGTAGGTGCCAGGCGGCAGAGACGTGCACTCAAAAGATCCGGCGTCGTCAGTTGTAGCGGAGCGATGAAAAACGCCACTCTTTAGTTGCAGCCTGATGAGGGCGCCGCTGATTGCGTGCCCATTCGCATCGACAACGCGCCCGGAAAGGACCGCCGTGCGGGGATCGGCAGAGCGCCCCATGGTGGCCAACGCGCAAATTCCAAAGACAAATGCAAAGAGAGAAGTTCGAACGAACATAGATGTTTCGACTGAAATGAGGGTGGTATGGACCCTGTATTGGAGAGGAGGGATTCTCTTTAGCATGATCTTCTTTAGGTTTGGGCGGTATTGATTTTGAAAACCGTTTTCATTTTTACCGCGGAGCTCACGAGTTGTCAAGCGATCGATGGGGGAGAAACTTTGTCTCCTCGCGGGGATCTGTCTCCCGGAATGCTAAGATTTTCCGAATGGTACCCCGTAAGACAGAGCGATCGAGTCTAAAGAAAGAGACCGGCGTGAAGCAGACCCGCGAGAAAACGGGAACGGCGATTTCCGTCGAAGAATTTCTGAAGCTCAAAAAGCCTAAAGGCGATGCCATTCTCGCCGTTGAAGGCGAACGTGTGTCTCTCACCAGTTTGGATCGGGTCTATTGGCCGGATGAGAAGCTGACCAAGTTTGATCTGATTCGTTACTACCTTGAAATCGGACCGCACATTCTCCCGTTCTTGAAAAATCGTCCTGCGATCCTGCAGCGTTACCCACGGGGGATTAAGGCGCCAATGTTTTTCCAGCAGGATTTGGAAAGCGCGCCGGCCTTCGTCAAAACGATTCGCCGCACCAATCAGGAAGGCCGTGAACTGGATTACGCAGTGTTTACGACTATCGGTTCAATGCTGCACTTTGTGAATCAGGGAAACATCGAACAGCATCCGTGGCACTCGACCGTGAAGCATCCGGACAAGCCGGACTACGTGATGCTGGATCTTGATCCGAAGCAGGCGCCCTGGGAGAACGTTCTGCGTGTTGCCCTGGTGTGCAAAGAAGTGCTTGATGAGCTCGAGCTGCCGGCGTTTCCAAAAACATCCGGGTCGTCCGGCATTCACATCTATCTGCCTTTGAAACCGAAATACGAATTCCGAAAAGTCGCGGCCCTGGTGGAAGCTTTGGCCGCCGAAGTCGCACAGCGGGCCCCGAAGATCGCGACGATTCAACGCTCGCTGGCGAAACGTCAGAAACAGCAGGTTTACGTGGATGCGATGCAGAATGCACGCGGCAAGACGATCGCTGCGCCTTACAGCGCGCGCGCGAAACCCGGCGCCACTGTCTCAATGCCCTTAACGTGGAAACAGGTTGAGAAGGGAGTGAAGATCTCAGACTTCACGATCCAGAATGTCCCGCAGTTGGTGAGCAAAAACGGCGATGCGTGGAAAGAATTTTTTGCGACTGCGCAGACGCTGAAGTTGGGACGTTAGTTATCGACTGAGGAGCAGCTAAGGCTGCGCTAGTTTCCGCTTGCCTTCAACCGCATCTTTGTAAGCTCCCCCGGCAACTTCACCGATCTTGATTGCCGCTTCGAATTCTTTGGTCGCCTCATCGTTGCGCTCGAGAAAAGCAAGAATCCGCCCCATTGCTTCGTGTGCGCGGGACAGCAACGCGCGATCTGTTTCCGGCGACGCGGCCTGAACCGCAAAACCGTAATTTGCCAGGGCCGCATTCAACCTCTGCTCCTGCAAATCATCGTCGGTCGTATCACGTGCCCAAAGACTGGCGGTTTGGCCCATGGCAAACAGCAGACGTGCGTCGCCCGGATTTTCCGTTAACAGAGCCTTCAGTTTGGTTTCGGCTGCCGGATAGCTCCTGGTCTGCAAAAGCGTCTCGACTTCTTTGAGCGAGCGCGTCAGGGCGGCCGTGCGCCCGTTATCAACCGGCCCGCGAGTTTCCGACGACGGATCGATAAGCCAGGCGGAATACCTGGGGTGAGCTTTCCGGGCCGCAATGGCCCGATCGCGCGCAGCAGCCACATCAGCCAGCCGCCTGGTCTCGCGCGCCGGATCGAAACCATTGATCATGTCCGCGAGAAAGTTCGAGAGATCGAATCCCGAGGTGGCCACGTCTCGTATTTGATCTCCAAAATAAAATGCAAGCGCGGCGCCGTTTTCGTAATCCTCAGCCAAGCGAGCGACAGCTTCGTCGGCGATCGCCGCCCGCGCAGATTGCGCATCACGAGCAATGCTGGCCCGGGTAGCCTCGTCTTTCGCGCGAGCCAATCGCGCGCGTTGCAACGCATCCACGTTGGCCAAACGATTTGCTTCCTCAAATCGGGCATCGGCGCCGGCGACCAGAGATCGCGCCACCACCACGAACACGTCCGGCGAAATAGTCGCGCCTTCTTTGGTGCGTGCGTCAATCAACTGCTTGACTTGCTCGCGGCGCGCGGCGATTGCTTTGTTGTTACGCAGCACCAGCGCGTCCATCACGTACTGAATGTATGCGCGGCGTAATTCAGAAGAAGTAGGATCAGTCCCCTCGGGAACGATGGCGTAATAGTCGTCGGTGATGATCCGTAAGTTGATTACGCCAGGCGTTGCCAACAAATCCGGAACGATGAAAAAGCGGCGCTCATGTTCCACAGTGGTCGTCGCCGTCTTCGCGTTCTTTTTGTTGTCGGGACTCTGCACTCGCACACGCTCGAGCGTCGTGGTAATGGGCCGCGTGTGCAGGTAAGACAGAACCGCGCGCACCATTTCTCCGGCCGGTTTGCGAATGCGATCACCTTCGGCCTGATACGCCCGAAGATACGAGACTAATCGCTCATCGATGCCTGATTTCTGATAGTACTCGCGCACGAGCGGCGCGAAATCGAGCACTTCGAGCACACCTCCTGGCAAATCGTCTGAACGGTCGGGGGGCTCGAGTGAAGGCACAGGCCCAAGCGCGTAGGCCAGCGAAACGTAACGCGCGGCCTGTTGCGCTGCGGTAGCTGTGGCCGGCAATTTGTTGCGTTCAAAAAACGTCTTCAAGCGCTCGCGCAAACCCGGGTCGAGCGACTCATTATCCTTGCGCACGAGCGAGCGAAATGCTGAACGCTCTTTGCCCGCCGCCGTGGGATCGAATCCGGCAGCATCCAATGCAGCCATCACCACGATCAGCCGCTGGTCTGGTTCAAGCCGAACGCCGTATTCGGCTAAGTCGAATGCCGCCTGAGTATTTTGCGCCGGGGCGTTGGGTCGTGGCGTTTGCGCCGGTGCGGCAGTTTGCGCATGAGCGATACCCAGCGCGCAGGCCGTGAAAACTAGAGCAAAAGAAAATCGCTTAAACATTTGTGCGGTTCAGGAATTGATGATGTTAGCGGATGCGTTAATGACTTCCAAATGGTCGAAAAGTCAGATGAGCCCGGGACGCCGGTGGATGCCAAATGCGACCGATCAGGGGCAATCCACGTCGGGAATCCAGAATTTCTGCCCCTGAACTTCTACGGCTTTCAACCCGCGCGCCGGCAGTTCCGCTTCCTTCAGGCCCAGGAACGTGAAATGGGGCAGGTCGCTCAGGACCGTTTGGAACCATCCGTGATCGGCAAAAATCTCACGCACTCGTGGATCAGGGAATTCGTTCGCGTCGAACGCCAGCATGGCGATGTGTTGCGAGGTGCCCGGCGCCGCAATCGAGTACAGCACCGATTTGGAAAAGTCTTTGCTGAAGAATATCCCGTCCTTCTCCAGCTCCAACACTTCACCCACCTGCTCGATGACGGGCAAGCTTCGCAGCCGCTCAGTCTGCTGCCGCGTTAAGCGCCCAAGTTCTTGCCAATGATCCAGGGCCGGCAGAAAACGCGTATTCCAAAGCCGCACCGTGTCGCTGTAGGTGCGGCGGGTTCCTTCAGCTCCATCGCGCGGAGAAATGTTCAACCCTTCGGCCAACGCCACCGAGCGCGCTTTCAACAGCGCCTTCATCGCGGCTGGCTGTAACTCGATCAGGTGCTCGTCGATTCGCGCGGTGGCCCAACCGGCGTCCTTCTGAAAATCTGCGACCGCTTCTTCTGAAGTGAACACACAGCTGGGTGGGGCCAGAATCTCTTTGCCCCCAACATGTATCGCGCCGTAGTCGCACAGCACGCGTTGCGCGATCGCATCGTCCGCCGGACAAATCTCCGCCAGCGTCAAACCGCGCGCAGTGAGCGCTTCTTGAAGGACTCGATGGAACTGTGAACGGGGGTTAAGCACGCGTGTCAGGGACGAGCAATAATAATCGCCTCGGGCGTATCCGCCAACCGCGCGTTATACTCAACGGTCAGCGATTCATTGGAGCTAATGAAGGATATTATCGCCACTTATGAGCTACATGGCTGGAAATTGCGCCGCGTGCTGGCGCGACCGGAAACCTTTTCACAGGTTTCACAAGCAGCCGATCTCGTCCGCGACGCGGAAATTCGCGAATCAGATTTCGACGCGCTCTGGTTTGCGCGTGCGTCACACGCGGGCCGCGAAGCATGGGAATTGCGCTTGATCGCGGAACAGCCTTTCGCACTGTTCGAAGCTTTTGAAGCCGATGAATCGGAAGAAGATCGAGAAGAAGCGCGGCTTGAAATGGAGAATCGGATGCGCGAGCACGCGAAGCCGGCCGGTGCCTGAGGCTACCCTCGCTTGCCGACCTTCACGGGAATCTCGAGCTGTTCATTCCCGCGGATGACAATGACTTTTACCGTGCTGTAGGGAACTGCCCGCCGGGCCCGCACCACAAGTTCGCTTACCGTGCGAATCGGCACGCCGTCGAATTCGATGATGATATCTCCCTCTACCAGCCCAGCGAGCGCGGCCGGACCACTGGGGTTAATACGTTCGAGTAGTACCCCTTTGATGTTTTTGCCGGGCACCGGCACGGTGTCGATATCTTCAAATCCAAGTTGACCGCGCGACGTGCCACGGTTGGTAAAGGCTCCGTCGAGATCTTCTACTTCCGAGCGAGACAAAGTCGTCAGGCTGGCCGTTTTTGTCTCGCCGTCGCGGATGTAAACGATTTCGACCGTCTTACCGGACGGCGTGGTGGCAAGCAACCGCCTCATCTCTTTTTCATCCACGGTTGCATGACCATCGAAAACGGTGATGACGTCGCCGCCCACCAGACCGGCTTTGTCCGCGGGCCCATCAGGTGGCCATACGTCCTGGAACGTCACGCCTCCAGTAGCATCTTCAAATTCATTGATGCCTAAATACGATTGGGGCGGCGTCGAAATTGTCGTGGGAGGGACGACGTTCTTGCGCAATGCGGTCATAACACCACCGACCGCGAAAAGCAGCGCGATACCAATCAGAATCCATGTCATTCCGCCAACCCGACGCCTGCGTTTGTTGGGAATGGGATGATCCAGGTTTTTCGGAGCTTCCATATATGTTTAGGAGTTTAGCGAACAGCGGACCTGCTTACACCTCGGCTCAACTTGAGTCGATTTATGAATCGGAAGGCCTGCTCCAAAACTGTGATGTGAGAAGGGGAATCCGATGCGCGAGACCACATCACTTGCGGCGCATCGCCTAGCCGCGTTTTCCAATCTTTACCGGGATCTCCAGCGGTCCTGATCCACGGAAGAGCTTAACCTTGACGGTGCTGTAGGGCAGAGCGCGGCGCACGCGCGCGACGAGTTCACTGACCGTTCGAATTGGAATCCCGTCAAACTCAGTAACGATGTCACCGTCTTGAATTCCGGCCAGTGCTGCCGGTCCGCTCGGACTAATGCCACCAACTCGCACACCACGAAACTTTTCTCCCGGCACCGTCACCGGTTTCGAGTCGTCTTCCTCAAAACCGAATTGGCCGATCCCCTCAGGCCGGTTGGCAAACATACTCTCAAGCCCATTCGATTCTTCTCGAGAAAACGTCGTCAATGATGTCGTCTTTAGCTCGCCGTCACGAAGATAAGTGAGCGGGACAGTCTTGCCGATTGGCGTCCTTTGCAACACCCTCATCATGTCGTCTTCATCAGTGATGGACTGGCCATCGAAGCTGGTGATGATATCGCCACCAACCAGGCCGGCCTTGTCGGCAGGGCTTCCGGGTGGTTCGACATTGTCAAATGTGACGCCACCCGTGCCATCTTCAAATCCGTTGACGCCGAAGTAAGAACGCGTTGCTGGGGCACCCGCTGAAAAGGGTGGGCGACTAACGCTCCTGCGCACAGCGGTCAACACCCCGCCCAACACGAACAGCGCGGCGATCAGGATGATGATCCAGGCCATGCCGCTAATTCTTCGCTTCTTCTTGTAAGGAAAACCGGCGCCGGGTTGTTGAGCGATCGCGCCTGCGTAATTCGGAGTGAAGGGAGCTCCTTGCCCTCCTCCTGTCGCCGTGGCGTGTGGAAACCGCACGGTTTCGGTGTACTCCGCTGAGCCTTCGCCCAGGCGATGTCCGCACGCGCGGCAGAAACGCATGCCCTGGGGCATGGGGGCGCCACATTCGGAGCAGATGATCCCTCCGGTGTCACCCGTTCCGCCTGACGGATTGTTCAAATTGTCCTGAGGCTGCATTGATTCCTGGGTTTAGTGAACCGCGCAAAATTATACGACTACTTGGATGGAATGGTTGCGTCGAAATTCCCGGTGTTCCAGTCCTTAGCACACGCGCCGTTTCCGGATTCGAATCGGAGCGAGTAGTATTCATTAAACCTAATCGTAAAACAATGGAAGTTACCAAAGCTCTCGCCGCGCTGCAGCCGCTCTACGGCAAAGGCAATGTTGAAGTCGTTACGCGTGATGGCGCGCGTGTCCGGGGGATTGTCCGCAGTATGAAGACAACTCAGGCGCTGACGACGCCCAGCGTAAAAGTGGAACGCGCCGACGGCCAAATCGTCAAAGTCCCTTTTTCGGCGATCGTCGAAATCATCGATCACAATAAGTAGTCAGTGGGCAGTGGTCAGTGGGCGGTGGGCAGGAAGCAGTGGGCAGTGATTTGTAGTACAACAAAGTCCAAAGACCTAAGACCTAAGACCTAAGACCTAAGACCAAAGAACTGAGACCAAAGACCTAAGACCGTAAGACCAAGAAGAGTTTGACTGCTCACTGCCCACCGCCCACCGCTCACTGATTGACCCCATGTCGCTGGAATTCGCCGTTCAGTATCCCTGCATCTTGCGCGCCCGCTACTCGGAACAGCACTTGCGCGATTGGGGTCGTTTGAGCAGCTTGCATGCGGCCATCACGACCGGCGACCGCTCCGCTCCGACTGAAGACAAGTTGAAATGGATTCAAGATGCAGCGGCCGACATCGACCGGTTGCAAGCAGAAAGTGTGATCTGCGCAGATTGCCCGGCGTGCCTGCCGCTTGAAGTTGCCGGTCAGGGTGAAGCACTCGGTTGCCTGGGACGTATCAACTACCCGATTGATGTCGAGTTCGAGAAGTTTATTGCCAACCGCGTGCAATTAGCGTTGGACACTCTCGACACCGCCGACTGGCCACGCCTGCTTCACATCCTGATCGATCCCGAATCGCCTTTTGACGGTGAAGCCACCAAGGAACTACGGCGCGTTACGACGGCCGCCGGGTTGCGGTTCTTTGAACTGCGATTACCGATTAAGCTCGCGCGCGCAGGTAGGCAGCTCACCACCGACAATATCTTTGATGTGCTTGCCGGCTTTCGTTCGGAAGACGCAGAAGTGACGACTTACACGCGGGAGTTTCCGACTATGGCTACGGCTGACTACTACGACTTTCTTGATCTGATTCTTCGCAACGAGGTCAGCGAGTTGGAAGCGACGCGTTTACATGAGCGCAGCCGTAACTTCATTCAGTATGTGCGCCTGCTATCCGCGTTCGAGCGAGCGGAAGCGCTCGAGACTCGTGTGCTGGTTGATTAGCTGCAGCGTTGGGAGCGCAGGCAGCTTGACCTTGTCCTATAACAATTCCTTACTCATCGGCACCAACCGCAACGTGCCGCCACTCGCCATTTCGTAATCGAACTGTTCCGCTTCCTCGTATCCGCAGGCTGCGTAAAACTTAACTCCGGGCAGCGTGGCCATTAGTTCGACTGAGCGAAAACCGGCCGCGCGCGCTTCAGCTTCGCAGCGCGACAAAATTGCCTGCGCCAGTCCTTTCCTCGCCCATTGCGGATGAACGAAGAATGCGCGGATCTTTGCCGGCTCGGACCGGGGATCAAGTTCCGTCGTGTCGCGTGTCGCAAATTGGTCGCCGCCAAACAGCGTCTTCCGCTTGCTCCAGCCTCCGCACGCGACTAATCCGTCGTTGTGCTCGGCGACAAAGTACGTTCCGTCTGCGATTAGTGACGTATCCACGCCGAAGACATCGCTGATCGCCGATTCGATCTGTTGGTCTGAGTAATCGGTTTGGCTCAAGCCCCGCGCTGACGCCGCAATCAGTTCTTGAATCGCGTCTCGATCATCCAGGCTAGCTTTGCGGATTGTGTAGTCCAAGGAGAGTTAAAGCTACGTTCCAAAAACAGGCAACTACTCACTGCTCACTGCTTCTTCGTCCATCTGACGTAAGCTATCGAGAATCAGGTTGGTGTTGCTCGCTGCTTCGATAGTCACCGGATGAGGCTGCACTGATTTCTCAAAATCGAATGTGCCGCCGGTGATTTCGACAATCTGTCGAAAGCCTTCCTGCGCTACGAGCTTGCCGCATTCGGCGCCCACGATTTGCCCATCGTTAAAGAAAACCGTCGCGGTTTGCGTGCTGTTCTGCAGCGTCAGCACACCTGTCTGCCGCGAATTCTCGATCGCCTGAATCGCGTCAAAGACGCTGATTACCGACAAGTCGCCGGCAAACGTAACGCTGGTCTTTCGCGTGAACGGCGTGCTTCGGGGCGCAACGGTTTCGGCTTTTATTTCCGGATGGCGCGCGCGGCGAATAGCCTCGAGACCTGAGGCTATCGAAATGCGGGTGTCGAGTTGCTTCGCTTCCAGCAAGCGATCGTGCGCGGCGTCAAAATTGTCACGTTCGATGTAAAGGCTGGCCAGCGCCAGGCAGTGACGAGCAGCTTCTTCAGGGTGCTTGTGTGCCGAAGCGATTTCTCGCATGCGCTCGCGCAGGCTAATCGATCGAGGCGCGCGTTCGAGCGCCGTCTTCAAGCGCTTCATGGCCCGATCCGCCGAGCCATACTTGAGAAACAAATCAGCGTCGAGCAACGCGGTCTCGACCTCACCCACTGCCTCTTTTTGATCGTTTGCCATGAATCGCGGTGACTAGAACTTGGCGAAGTTTAGCATAAGGAAGTTTTGGCGGAAGCTCGCTAAACATTGATCACAACGCCCAATTTCCAGCGTCCCGCCGTCGCAAAAATACTTGTCAGCTTGGCGATCCCGCCTTCGTTCCGTATTATCGCCGAGCCGGATGTTCTAAACCGGCACCCGCCGCTTAAACCTCGGCAGTAAAAAATCAACTGGAGAAAATGAATGTACGTTTATACGAAATTAGCTAAGGCCGTTGTGTTTGCAATGGTCTTGACGCTCGCGAGCTTTAACACAAGTTTTGCTCACGCTGCGGATTATAAATTCAAAGTCCACAACAACACCGCTCAGAAGATCAAGAAGATTCTTGTGTCTGAAGACGGAAAGAAGTGGGGCTATTTTGATATTGGCTCTGGCATTGGTGCCGGTGACACGGAAGAACTTGTTTGGGACAAATCGACCGACAACGGAAACTGCGAATGGATTTTCAAAGCAGTTTTCGCGGACGGCGAAGAGTCCGAGCCGGTAGAATTCGATTTTTGCGAAAAGAATCTCGTACTCGAATTTAAGTAGTATCAAAAAAGATAGGTAACTAAGGCCTCTGTCGATTTCGGCAGAGGCTTTTTGTTTTTTTTGGAAGGTTGGGCGATGAGGTCAGTACCGGGAGCGGTGGCGACCGGGTGCCCCCGAGGCGAATCTTCATCGTTCGATGAAAGAGGACCCGGTCGCTACCGCTCCCGGTACTGCCTCCACGGTTAGAAATCGAATTTTACTCCGAGCCGAATTTGTCTCGGACGCATGGTGCGGGTGGTGACGAGGAACTGATCGAGGAAGGCTTGTCTCTGTGCCGGGGTAGCGGTCGGACCGAACGCGTTGAAGTCGATGAACTCGCTGCCGAAACTGAAGACCGTGGTGTTTAGCACGTTGTCGAATTCAACGCTCCAGCGCATGCGCATTTTCTCGTTCAAACGGAACTCGCGCGAGACATTCAAATCGAAAATAAACTGACCGGGGCCAGTGCCGGCATTGCGCGGCAGATTTCCTGATTGGCCGATCGTTGGCAGCGAAAAGAAATTGAGGATCGAAGGATCGATTGGCTCACCCGGCCGTCGCCATTGCAGCAAGCTCAGGTCGCCGGTGAAGTTCGGACGGTCGTTGCTGACATCATCGAGGTTTCGATCGACTCCGCCGAGGCTGAGGTTGAAAGGCGCGCCGGACGCGAGGCGCACGATCGGTGAAATACGCAAAAGACCAAGAATGCGCGGCGTGTCGAAAGTTCCCGAGAAGGCGAAACGATGGCGCCGATCGAGCAGGCTGCGCGACAATTCGCGATTGAAATCACCCGGAACCAGCGCGTCCGAAGTGTTTACGATGCCGTCATCCTTCATAAACGACAGAGTGTAAACGGCCCGGAAAGAAAAGCCGGCGCCGCTCGCTTTCTGCCGCCAGCGATTACGCACTTCAAAGGTCAGTCCGTGATAAAAACTGTCGCCGACGGAGATCAATTGCTCAACTTCGGTGCGGGCCGGGTCAGGGCGTAGAGAATTCAGTGCGCCGAGTGCCGCATTCACCTGGGTAGTGGACGTGAACGCATTGAGATTGATCAGCGACACCGGCACGCCTAACTCAAAAATGCGCACGGTCGCATTTGGATCGGCCGGATTAGGTGGACTGAGAACAAACCGGACGATATCTCCGGCCGTGGTGGTATTCAGAATGGGCCGGGTACCGCCGGGGCCACTCAGGAAATTCGGAAAGTCGCGCGTCGAAAGAAATTGCGTGAAGCTGTTGAATCCCGCCGGCAGACGCGGCGCGTTAACGTTGAATTCACGCCAGAGATGAATGCCGCGGTTGTAAGTGTAATTTGCCTCGGCCACCCAACGCTTCGGCAGCTCTCGCTCAATGCCGACATTCGCCTGGTAGCTTTCGGGAATGCGCAAAGTCGGATCAAGACGGCGCGAAAATCCCGCATTCAAACTGCCGAATTGCGTGACCAGCGGCGAACTCTCCGTCAACGGCTGCGGAAAAGTAATCTGCGCCAGCACCGCGGCACGTTGCGCGACCGGAATGTCGTCCGTGTCGAGAAACAGTTGCTGCGCTCCTAACGTGAAGTCATCAATCGTGCGCAACAGTGCGCGGTTGTAAAAAATTCCCGCGCCGCCCCGGATCACAGTCTTGCCCGACTTGAACGGGTCGTAGGCAAAGGCGAACCGTGGTCCGAAGTTGTTCCGATCTCGAACAATGCTTTCGTTCTCCCAACGCAGGCCGTAACTAATCAGCAGATTTGGACGCACGCGCCAATCGTCCTGCGCAAAAACGCCGACGTAAGTGTTCCGCTGCGTCGAGGTCGTCAGAAAGTTCTGCCGGAAACGGCTGGGGCGGTTCGCCAAGAAATCTCCGAAGCTATCGAAGTCAAAGGTGCCCGAAGCATCTGACAGATCAATGAAGGTGGATTTGATCCATTGCACATCGCCGCCGAACTTCAGCGAATGGTTGCCGGTGAGATAGGCGAAAATTTCCTGCCCTTGCCAGCGAGTCTCACTTCGATCAGTCGCGCCGGTGGTTGAGCTGCCCGCCACCAGAGTCCCCGTCACGAGGCTTTGTGAATCGTTGATGTCGATGAGCACGACGGGGCTCCCGCCACCCTGCGCGGCGAGGGCGGGTGTTAGACTGGACCATTGAACACGCGTCTGGGCGACCGCTTTCGAAGAGATGACGTAATTGTCGAGGTAGGCAATCGAATCGGTATTTCGGGTGCGCGCTTGCAGAGATTCAGCGAGTCGACTGCCGCCGCCGAACTGGCGCAAATTCTTGAACCGGCCAAGTTGAAAATTGACCTGCCCGTTGTGCATGTCGGTGAACTTATGATCGACGCGCGTCGTGAATATGTGACTGGTTTGCGGCGTGCTGACGCCTTCGATGAAAGGCGCAATTCCATTCGCGGCGATTAACGCGGGGGCAGAAGGATTTTCCGCTCTCGTTAAACCGGTGCCGGTGGGCGGCGGCAGAGGAAACAACGGATTCTGATCGACCGGCACGAGAGTGTCGATCGTCGTCGAATCGAGGATGGTGTTGTATTCGTACGAAGAAAAAAAGTGAGTGCGGTTGCGGCCGTTGAAAAACGGCAGCACGACGGGGCCGCTTATTGTCCCGCCTGGATTGTGTTCTTCGTAGGGCGGTCGCACGAAGCCGAGCCGCTTGTTGTTGAAGGTGTTCGCGTTAAAGATGTCGTTCCGATAGAACTCGTAAACGCGGCCGTGAAATTTGTTCGAGCCGCCACGCGTGCGCAGGTTGATGCGCCCGCCAGACGCGCGCCCATACTCGGCGGCGAACTGGTTGCGAATGACTTGAACTTCCTCGACAGCTTCCAATGACGGCGTGAATCGTTCGCGCGCCGCCCGGTCATCGTTGTTGTCCAAACCGTCAATCGTGATGTTGTTTGAGTAAGCCGGCCCGCCGGACAGAGAAAAGTTGCCGGATTCCTCAGGCGTGGATTGCGCCCCAGTGCGATCTTCAGCGAGACCGCGCGTTGAGAGCGCCTCTTCACTGACGCCCCCCAGGGTGAAAATCAAATCCAGTGGCGAGCGCGAACTGTTGGGCAGCGATTCAACTTCCTGGGTGGTGATGGTTCCGCCGACCACCGTCCGCGACGTGTCAACTTCCGGCACACTCGCTTGCGTGACCACCACTGTTTCGGCAGTGACACCGGCCGGCTTCAGGGTGAAATCGAGCTGCACATTCTGCCCCGCAACCGTAACGAGATCCGTTTTTTCTTCGGCGGCAAAGTTCGCGAAAGAAGCCTTGACCGTATATACACCGGGCTCAAGCTGAATGATCTTGTAGCGCCCATCGTCATCCGCCACGACCGTACGTTCCCTCTTGGTCTTGACGAGCGTCGTCGTCACTGACGCGCCGGGAATCACCGCGCCATTCTGATCCATGACGCGACCGGAAATCGTCACGTTGTCGAGATCCTGCGCAAAGGTTGGCGATGTCAGAGCGAGCAAAAACAACAGGACGGCCATCCATGAGTTGTTAAGGAGTCGCTGCATCCGGAACTTGAGATTTGAAACTTGGAACCTGAATTGGATTGCTTAGGCGGCAGACTTTAGCATTCGCGGAGGCCTAGCTCAAGGATTCACTCAATAATTGCGGTCAACAGGTTGGATTGTATTCAGCAAGGCGAAATGCGATCACTTTAAGGGAATTGCGGGCAATCGCTTAAGCGTTCGGGTAACTGGATCGATGGTGATGCCAACCGATTCCAACGTCGTCGCTCCTAGAATTGGATCGATATTGTCAGGCCCGAAGATTATGCGCCCAGCCGTAATTTCGCCCATGACACTGATTTCGGCTAGTCCGAACTCATATTCTTCCAATCGACCGTTAGCGAGTTCATACGTAGTTTGGCCCGCCGGGTGAATGCCGGCATTGCGCAGCTCTGCGGCCGGGGCTATCGAGTGAGTTTCCCAAGTGTCAACGAGAAAGTCCGCTTCGTATGCGCCGCTTGGCGTGGCAAAACTCCTTAATCTGACCGTGACGTGAGTCAATCCAATTACATTCACATTATTCTCTCCCGGCTACCAGGACAAGGATCAAAGCAGTCGAGGTTCCCGACTGTGCGCCGTTAACTTTTCAATTCGTTTCCGGGCTTCTGCAGCCTCAGGACTGTTCGGATATTTCCGCACGATCTCGCGCCAGGCGGCGCCGTCGTAGTGAAACTGCTTTGTCCCGGGGTCAAAGGTGAAGGTGACGCCCTGGCGGTTGTACCGATCAAGTCCGTTGTAATTCATGTAGTACGAGTGCTCCGGCGCGCCGTCCGTGGGAATCTCGCGCCGTTCAAATCGTCGCGTAGCTTCGCGGGAGAGTTGCGGAGCCGCTTCTTCGGCCGCGTCGCCGAGGGCGAGCAGGACTTTCGGTCGCAAAGATGAACGTGGGAAGTGATCCAGAAAGATGCGGCTTCGTGCGATGCGATCGAATTCGTCTGTACCGCCAATTAAGTGAGCCAACCGGCGATCGTCACCGTTGCGGCTCGACATCACGAGCGCCTCGCTTTGTAGCCAGCCGGAGGTGCGGCGCGTGACCACAACATGAGAGAAAGAAATGCCTTCATGGTTACGGCGCGTTGTCCGGACCGACACGAATTTCCCCCGGCCGAGCCGGCGAATCAGACGCGCAGAAAGATTAGGCGCGACTCGCAAAGCCGCGAGCCGTTCGTCAGCGATGACGGCAATGTTTCCACCGGGCGGAACGCGCTTCTTCTGCGCCGCTACTGGAAAAGCGATCGCGGCGAAAAAAAACAACGCCGCGATCGCAGTGTGGGAGGCGAACTTTTGGGAGGTGCGTGGGGTGCGCATCGGGAACTCCTTTGTCGCTGAAAACAAGGGCGCTAAACCAGTCGCGAAAACCGCGCTGCTACCTCAGGGCTGGCGCTTATATCACGGCTTGAAAATGACAGCGCAAGTTGTTGCGTGCGGATTTCCACATTCGTGGCGGCCACTGGATTTAGCTCGCCATGCTGAGATCACCACTACATCAGATCTAACGCTTCGCGGCAGTTCGTTTGGCTGGGACGGGACGTTTTAAGCGGCTGATCGGAACGAGAGCGCCGGCTTCCGGTGGTGGCGCCTCAGTGAAATGAGAAAACTCTTCGGCGTGACTTTGCAGGTATTCAAAGAAGCGCTCGAACTCGCGCTGCATCGCATCCATCTTCTCGCGCATGTTCAGAATGATTTCGACGCCGGCGAGGTTCACACCGAGGTCGCGAGTTAAAGACAGAATTACATCGAGGCGTTCGAGATCAGTGTCGGTGTAAAGCCGCGTGTTTCCCTCAGAGCGCGAAGGCTTCAACAGCCCTTCACGTTCGTACAGACGCAACGTTTGCGGGTGCAGTTCGAATTGCTCCGCGACGGCGCTGATGGTGTAGGTCTTGGCTCTACGTTTCATGAAAACGTTCTTTGTTCTTGGTACTTTGTACTTGGATCTCTGTTCGCAGTTGATGCTGATTCCGCAAATCGATTGGACCTCTCGTCAAAACATCAAAGAACGAAGTACAAAGCACAAAATACATCTCACTCTAATCCCATCGCCACTCTGGGATTTTCGTCATTCATCTGCGCATATTTGCGCAGCAACTCTTTCGTCTCTTCTGAAATCACCTTCGGCAACACGAGTTGCACTTCAATGAATTGGTCGCCGTGCGCATTTGGATCGCGCAGCGACGGCGCTCCTTTTCCGCGCAGCCGAAACTTTTGGCCTGACTGAGTTCCCGGAGGAATTCGCAACTGTCCCTTGCCGGAAACGGTTGGCACTTCGATCTTTGCGCCGAGCGCGGCCTCCGGGACCGTAATCGGAACCGTTACATAAATGTTGTCGCCCTTTCGGGTGAAGTGTTGGTGACGGCCGACGTTCGTGATGATGAAAAGATCGCCCGGCGGTGCGCCCAGACGACCGCCTGCGCCTTTGCCGGGCACGCGCACGCGCGAACCGGTGTCAACACCGGCGGGAATGCGCACTTTTACCGTTTCACTCTTCGGCAGAGTGCCTCGGCCTTTGCAGAGTCCACAGGGCGGACGCGCTTTCCCGGTGCCACCGCAATCCGGACACTCCTGCGTGAAGCGCAGACGGCCGCCGGCACGTTGTACCTGCCCGGCTCCTTTGCACGTCGCACAAGTAGTTACGGCGCCACCCGTGTCACCCGCGCCGTGGCAGCGCGAACACTGATCCGATCGATTGACAGTAAGATTGGTCGTGAGTCCGGTGATCGCTTCTTCAAAACTGAGCGAGAGCGGCATCTCGATGTCGTTGCCACGCTGAGGTTGCGGCCGGGGTGGCTCGCGTTCCGCTTTCGCGCCGCCGAACAGGTCCGCAAAGATGTCGCGAAAGCTACTGCTCGAGCCGCCGCCGCCGCTGGCCGTGGATCCCCAGTCAAATCCGGAGAAGTCAAAAGGAGGAGCGCCGCGCGTGTAGCTCCCGCCGGGACTGGCGCCGCGCGCCGCCGCGTCGGCGAGATTGTCCGAGTACTGCCCGAAGCGATCGTAAACAGTTTTCTTTTTGGGATCTGAGAGAACATCGAACGCTTCGCTCATCTGTTTGAAGCGTTCCTCGGCGGCTTTGTCGCCCGGGTTGACGTCAGGGTGGTACTTGCGCGCCAGCCGCCGGTACGCCTTCTTAATTTCGTCCGGCTTGGCGTCGCGCTTAACGCCCAGGGTTTTGTAATAATCCTCTTTGGCCACGGTTCATATTTGGAGTGCGCTGGCAAAGCAGAGCGGCGACAGCGCTTTGGATCTCTTAACGACGGGCTTCAGCTTTCAGCAGCCGTGTTTCAGTTCGACAAGTCCAAGTCTCTGTCGAAATCCAAAGCGCCGTCGCCGCGTTCACGGGGTCCCCAGCGTGGCAGCCACGCTGGGGTGATCAATCTGCCGGCGCACTCCAGAAGTTACTTCTTGTCTTCGTCTACGTCCACGTACTCCGCGTCGATCACATTGTCTTCGCCGCCGGTTTGACCGGTGGACGATGCGCCTGCGGCCGATGACTGCTCAGTCGTTTCACCGCCCGGGGTTGAGGACGTCTGCTGATAGAGCGCTTCGGCCATCTTGTGTGAAACCGTCTGCAGCGTATTGAACGCATTGTTCATCCGCTCGACGCCGCCTTCTTCGACGGCCTTCTTCGCATCGGCAATGGCGGTTTCGACTTCGCCGGCGACCGCGCCAACTTTCTCGCGGTTCTCGTTCAGCGTTTTCTCCATCTGATAAACCAGACCATCGAGGCGATTGCGCGATTCGATCTCTTCACGCTTAGTCGCGTCCTCGGTCGAGTGCGATTCCGCGTCGCGCATCATTTTGTCGATTTCGTCTTTACTGAGGCCCGACGAAGCGGTGATCGTGATCTTCTGTTCGCGGCCCGTGCCCATGTCTTTTGCTGACACGTTCACAATGCCGTTCGCGTCAATGTCGAAGGCCACTTCGATTTGCGGCATGCCGCGCGGCGCCGGTGGAATGCCGACCAGGTGGAACTTGCCGAGCGTGCGATTGTCCGTCGCCATCGGGCGTTCACCCTGCAACACGTGAACTTCGACCGACGTCTGGTTGTCAGAAGCCGTCGAGAAGATTTCCGACTTGCGCGTCGGAATGGTGGTGTTGCGCTCAATGAGTTTCGTGGCCACGCCGCCAAGTGTTTCGATGCCGAGGCTGAGGGGAGTCACGTCGAGCAAGAGGATGTCGGTCTTCTCACCCGACAGCACGCCCGCTTGCACCGCGGCGCCCACGGCGACCACTTCATCGGGGTTCACACTGCGATTGGGCTCTTTGCCGAAGAAGCCCTTCACCAATTCCTGTACTTTCGGAATGCGCGTCGAGCCGCCGACCAGAACTACTTCATCGATTTTCTTCGCATCCACGCCGGCATCTTTCAAAGCCTGCTCAACCGGAGGCATCAGCCGCTTGAAGAGTGGTTCGCCTAGCTGCTCGAACCGCGCTCGCGTCAGTTTCATCACCAGGTGTTTCGGTCCGGACTGATCGGCGGTGATGAACGGAAGGTTAATTTCCGTCTCCATCGTGTGCGACAGCTCAATCTTGGCTTTCTCGGCCGTTTCCTTGAGGCGCTGCAAAGCCATCTTGTCTTTGGACAAGTCGATGCCCTGGTCCTTCTTGAACTCGTCAATGATCCAATCGACCAGCGCTTCATCGATGTCGTCGCCGCCCAGGTGGGTGTCGCCGTTCGTGGATTTCACTTCCACGACGCCTTCGCCAACCTCGAGAATCGAGATGTCGAAGGTGCCACCGCCAAAGTCGAACACGGCAATGGTTTCGTCTTTCTTTTTGTCGAGGCCGTAGGCCAGCGCGGCCGCGGTAGGCTCGTTCACGATGCGCATTACTTCCAGTCCGGCGATCTTGCCGGCATCCTTCGTCGCCTGGCGCTGCGCGTCGTTAAAGTAGGCCGGAACGGTAATGACCGCCTTCTCGACCTTCTGGCCGAGATAGTCCTCGGCAGATTGCTTCATTTTCTGAAGGATCATCGCGGAGATTTCCGGCGGACTCCATTCCTTGCCGCCCGCGACAATACGCACATCGCCGCCGGTTCCAGTCCCCTGGACTTTGTAGGGATGCTGCTTGATTTCTTCGGACACCTCGTTGAATTTCCGACCCATGAACCTTTTGATTGAATAAATCGTGTTTTCCGGGTTGGTTACGGCCTGACGCTTGGCGACTTGGCCGACCAGGCGGTTGCCATCTTTGGCGAACGCTACGACTGACGGAGTTGTCCGACCGCCCTCAGAGTTGGTGATAACCGTCGGCTCGCCGCCTTCCATGACTGCGACCACCGAATTAGTCGTTCCTAAGTCAATTCCTATGATCTTGCTCATTTTAAACGCTCCAAAAATTGATTCCGCTTACCAAGAAACGGGGTTAAATGCCTGCCCAATATAATATCTGAGTCCGTTGCTGTCAACTTCAGTTGAGGGTCTGACGTCAAGGTCTAAAAGTCCCAAAAGAACAGAGTTTGGGGGTCGCACGGCTAAGGCCGGTCGTTGAGGCGGCGGGAAACGAAGAAGATGTAGTGGATACCGGAGAGAAGTGCCAGCGCGAACACGGCGGCATAAACCGTTGGGAGATAGTAGCCGGTGCCAATGCGGGTTTGGGCGGAGAGCATGACTACGGCCACGGCCACGATTTGTACGACGGTGCTGATCTTTCCCAGGAGGGAGGGCTCGAACGAGCGGAATCCCGTGACCATGTTGATTGCGGCGGCGCCAATCAGGATAAAGACG
Organism: Pyrinomonadaceae bacterium; assembly: GCA_036277115.1. Taxonomy (NCBI): domain Bacteria; kingdom Pseudomonadati; phylum Acidobacteriota; class Blastocatellia; order Blastocatellales; family Pyrinomonadaceae; species Pyrinomonadaceae bacterium. Next base: position 1,494,185 of record DASUNM010000023.1, on the reverse strand, counting down.
TCACGGCTGATGACCGTAATGGTGACCCAAAAGGGGATTGGCAGGTGACTGGGAATGGGGGCGGGATACACGCCTTTCATCGAGAGAACGATGAACGACGCTACCAGCATCAGCTTGTCGGCGATGGGATCCAGAATCCGTCCCAGCGGCGACTGCTGGTCAAACCGGCGGGCGAGCAATCCATCCAAACCGTCAGTTATGCCCGCCAGGACGAATGCCCCCAGGGCCAACATGAACTTTTGATAGAAGAGGAGCGATACGAATACCGGAGTCAATGCCATCCGGAACACGGTCAGCAGATTCGGTACGGTGACGATGCGTGAGGACACAAGAAGCTCAGATCTCAGATTTCAAATTTCAGATTTCACAGTTCAAGATTTCGATTTCAGATCTCAGATTTCAGATTTCCAAAATGCGAATTTCGAGTTGCGGACTGGAGGTGGTCGTAGCATCAATCGTATTCCGGAACCTGAACTAAGTTGTGCTGCGTAGCTCGAGTACTGAAACCTCAGGCGGGCAACCGTAGCGAATCGGCAGCACGACGGTTCCCAAGCCGCGGGTCACGTAAATTTGCGTGTTGCCGCGACGACCCAGTCCCCGCAGCATCCTTCGTCGCGGGCGGCCTGAACGGCTTTTTTCTGATCGCCAGGTGACTTGGCCGCCGTGGGTATGACCACTGAGCACAAGGTCGACAGAAACGCGGGCCGCCCTGCGCAAAATGATTGGATTGTGGGCCAGCAGCAGCTTGAATTCGTCGTCGCTTGAACCGGCCAGGGCCAGCGACAGATCTTCCAGCCCGACCATCGTGTCATCGACACCGGCCAGCCAAAAACTCTCGCCGCGCAGGTCCATGCGCGTTCCTTCATTGATCAGGACGCGAACGCCTTCAGCGCGAAACAAATCCGCTATCAAGGTGGCGTCGGTCCAGTGATCGTGATTCCCCAGCACCGCGTACACGCCGTGGGGCGCCCGCAGTTTCCCAACTACTTCCGCGCAAGGCTCCGCATACATTCGATCCACCGAAATATAATCGCCGGTTAACGCGATCACATCCGGCTGCAGGTCGTTGGCGGCTTTGACGGCGCGCTCAAGATGCCGGGGGTTGACGAGCGGCCCATAGTGGAAATCAGAAAGGTGAACGATTCGGAGTCCGTCCAGCTTTGGCGGCAGCCGCTTCAGCAGAATCTCCTGCCGCTCGATCGAAAGCATGAAAGGCTCAGTGAGCGCATGTTTGGCGGTTTGCGCGAGCACAGTCTTGAGCGTACTCAGCGGGCGCGGTTGCGCCTTGACTGTGCGCCGCACCGGGCGATCGTGTTTCCACCGAATTGAAGTTGGCATGACGGCTTGGGAAAGCGAGCGGATTATAGGTATCCGCTCACACTTTCGCAATGCAAAGCGATTGTTTTGCTTCGATGTTTAGGCGATCGTAATTTCTTTGGACAGATAAACGTCTTGAATCGCATTCAGGAGCTGGACGCCTTCATTCATCGGACGTTGGAATGCTTTACGTCCGGAAATCAGGCCCATGCCGCCGCCGCGTTTGTTGATGACCGCAGTGCGTACAGCTTCGGCCATGTCGCTCTCGCCTTTTGATTCGCCGCCGGAATTGATCAGCCCAACCCGGCCCATGTAGCCGTTCGCGACCTGATAGCGAACCAGATCGATTGGATTATCGGTGGTGAGTTTTTCGTAAACGAGCTTGCTTGTCTTGCCGTACGATTTGCCCAGCTCTTTTTCGACTGCCAGGTAGCCGCCGTTACGTTCGGGCAATTTCTGCTTGACGATGTCGGCTTGAATCGTTACGCCCAGATGGTTCGCCTGGCCGGTGAGATCCGCCGACGAGTGCATGTCGCCCTCGGGAGTTTTGAATTTTGAGTTGCGCAGATAGCACCAGAGAATGCACGCCATGCCAAGTTCGTGGGCCTGCGCGAATGCCTCTGAGACTTCGACGATTTGCCGCGTCGATTCGTCCGAACCGAAATAGATTGTAGCGCCGACAGCGACCGCGCCCAGGTCCCGCGCCTCTTTGATCGTGCCGAACATGATCTGATCGAATTTGTTTGGCAGCGTGAGCAGTTCGTTGTGATTGATCTTAACGATAAATGGAATCTTGTGGGCGTATTTCCGGGCGACGCTGCCCAGCACGCCGTAGGTTGAAGCGACCGCATTGCAACCGCCTTCGATGGCGAGCTTCACAATGTTGTCCGGATCGAAATACTGCGGGTTTGGCGCGAATGAAGCGCCGCCGGAGTGTTCGATGCCTTGATCAACCGGCAGAATCGAAACATAACCGGTGTTGGCCAGACGTCCATTGCTGATTAACGATTGCAACGAACGAAGCACCGCGGGAGAACGATCACTTTCGGACACCACGCGGTCAACGTAATCCGGTCCGGGCAGGTGCAACTGCTCTTTTGGGATCACCGTCGATTTGAAGTCGAGCAGCGTTCTTGCATCGTCCCCGAGCAGTTCTTCAATCCGATCGATTGTTCCCGTGGATCGTTTCATTTCTGTGGCCATACCTGTTCCTCCAGTGACGTCGTCATGCCGCGCATGAACTAAGTTGAATTATTGCGAGTGGCGCGAATTATATCATCTGGAGCGAGCGGAAATGAACACGCGCCAGGTTAATGCTAAACTGACGGCCGAAACGAATCATGAACAACCTGAGCCTGGCCGAGCGGCGCGAGAATGAACCGCTGCCGGCCTATTTACAAATCAAATTCGAGAGCTTGAAAGAGATCATCGCCGGTTTCGAGCGGGTGCTGGTCGCCTTCTCAGGCGGTGTAGACAGTACGCTCGTGGCGCAAGTGGCGGTTGATGTTTTAGGCCGTGACCACGTGCTGGCCGCAATCGCGATTTCGCCGAGTCTGGGTCAGGACGAACAGCGTGACGCACTTCGCATGCTCGGTGAGATAGGAATTTCTCACGTCACGGTCGAAACAAATGAAGTTGAAGACCAGCGTTACGCCGCGAATCCCATCAACCGTTGTTACTTTTGCAAGGAGCATGTTTACGCGGCTTTGACTGACGTCGCGCGGCAGCACGGATTCGAAACTGTAGTTGATGGCTTTAACGCCGAAGACACGAGCGACTTTCGGCCGGGACGCAAGGCCGGCCGCGAACTGGGCGTGCGCAGCCCACTCTGCGAAGTGGGCTTCAATAAAGATGAAATTCGCGAGTTGGCGCGGCGTCTGGGATTAAGCAACTGGGACAAGCCGCAGATGGCTTGCTTGTCCAGCCGAGTCGAATACGGAATTACGATCACGCCCAAGATTTTGTCTCAAGTCGATCGTGCGGAGATGGCCTTGCGCCGGCTTGGGTTTGCCGATCTGCGAGTCCGTCATCACGACAACCTCGCGCGCGTGGAAGTCGAACAGCAAATGATTCCGCGGGCACTTGCGCAGCGCGATGAAATCGTTGCCGCGGTCCGCGCTGTTGGCTACACGGACGTGACCATCGACCTGGCGGGGCTGCGGCACGGCAGCATGAACGAAGGATTCGTTAAGCATGGATAGAGATACTGTTTCAAATCTGCTGGCGGAAGTCGCGAGCGGCAAATTGTCGCCCGGCGAAGCGCTGGAAAAACTGCGCTGGCAGCCGATCGAGCCGATCGGCGACTTTGCCCGGCTGGATCACCATCGCGCGTTGCGTCAAAGCATGCCTGAGTTCGTTTACGGCGAAGGCAAGTCGCCGGAACAACTCGCGGCGATCATGAGCGCGATGGTGGCGCGGACGGGCAGGGCGCTGGCGACGCGGGTCACGACGGCGCACTTCGAAGCCACGCGCGCGTTGCTGCCGGACGTTGTGCATCACGCGAAAGCGCGAATTCTCGTAGTCAACAGTTTTCCGAAGTCGAATGCAGGACGAGCTCTGGTGATCGCGGCAGGAACGTCCGATGTGCCGGTCGCGGAAGAAGCTGCCGAAGTGTTGAAGTTTCTGGGTGACTCAACCCAAACGGTCTACGACGTCGGGGTTGCGGGAATTCATCGTCTGCTTGAGTACGCAAACCATTTGCAGGAAGCCGACGTGGTGATTGTGGTTGCCGGGATGGAAGGCGCGCTGCCCAGCGTCGTGGGCGGACTAATCGACAGTCCGGTGATCGCGGTACCCACCAGCGTCGGGTACGGCGCAAGTTTCCAGGGAATCGCGGCGCTGCTGGGAATGCTGAATAGCTGCGCCACGGGAGTAACGGTCGTCAATATCGACAACGGTTTAGGTGCGGCGACCGCGGCGCATCGTCTACTCACACGCATTCGACAAGCAGATCTCAAGCGCGCCAGAAGAGGATCTCTGCATGAACCCTTCCCCGCAAGCGGAGAGGGGATGGGGGAGGGGTCAAGCCACGGCAACCTCTCCCCTAACCCCTCTCCGCTGGCGGAGAGGGGAAATGAAGAGGAGACAGTCGCTCGATGAGCCGGATTGCTTATCTCGACTGTCCCGCCGGCATTAGCGGCGACATGCTGCTCGGCGCATTGATCGATGTGGGCTGGCCTGAGCAGAAGCTGCGCGAGTTAATCTCGAAGCTAAAACTCGGCGACGTCCAGCTAAAAGTCGATCACGTCAGCAAGCGCGGCCTCGCTGCGACGCAGGTAAGTATTCTCTCTTCACCACATCAACCGCACAGAGGCCTGCACGACCTTTCGTCAATCGTGATGCAGGCGGAATTACCTGAAGCGATTCAGCAGCGCGCGATCTCTGCGCTCAGATTACTGGCGGAAGCTGAAAGCCAGGTGCACGGCGTGCCTGTCGATCGAATTCACTTTCACGAGGTCGGCGCGGTGGACACGATTGTTGACATTGTCGGCGCGCTCGTCGGATTCGAGGAGTTGGGTGTAACCGAAGTTCATTGCAGCGCGCTGCCCTGGTCGCGTGGCACAGTTAAAACCGAACACGGAATTCTTCCCGTGCCTCCTCCGGCCGTCGCCTTGCTGCTGCGGAACATTCCGGTGGTTGGCGCAGACATTGAAGGCGAAACAGTCACGCCAACCGGCGCCACGCTCGCGCGCACACTCGCGAAGCAATTCGGCACGATGCCCGCGATGCGAGTTGCACGCGTGGGCTACGGTGCGGGTCAACGTGACTGGCCGGATCGCCCGAACGTTTTGCGGCTGACAATTGGCGAAAGCGCGGACCTGGAAGCCGGACTTAACGTCGAGCAGTTAGTCGTCCTTTCATGCAACATCGATGACATGAATCCGCAGTTGTACGAGCCGCTGGTGAAGCACTTAAACGATGCTGGCGCGCTCGACGTTTGGTTGACGCCGGTACAGATGAAGAAGAATCGGCCGGCGGTAGTTATCGAAGTGCTCTGCCCGCCGGAAACAGCGCGCGCAATTCGTGAGATGTTATTCCGTCACAGCACGACTCTCGGCGTACGCGAGACCGCGGTCACCCGTCACAGCCTGCCTCGACATGTGGAAACCGTTCAGACCTTCTACGGCGCCATAAGAATGAAAGTGGCCCGGCTGCCGGATGGCTCAGTTAAAGCGTCCCCGGAACACGAGGATTGCGTGGCGCGCGCGGACGAACATGGCGTGAGTGTTAGCGAGGTGTGGTCGGTCGCCATGAAGGCTAAAGCAGCCCACCAAAGTGAATAAGCGAGCGGCTGACAAGCTTGCAAAAAGCCTTGCTCCCCTACCAAGCGTGAGTTACAATCCGCGCTGCATTTCCCGACTGAATAAGACCAGCCAGTGGTCGGACTCTTGTTCCTGACTAAGGTTTTCACAGCCCGAACCAAGAACCAATTCTAGAGAGGTAGTACTGCCTATGAAGTCCCCCTACTTTTTAGCTCTCCGGTTGGCATTCGTGTGTGCACTCAGCCTCACTCCAGCGCTGGGTGGCCCAGGAGATAACGACTGGCGTCCGGTAACTCCGGAAGAGATTGCGATGAAGACCGCTAAGGTTGAGGCCGACGCCGACGCCGAGGCAATCTTTTGGGAAGTCAGGATCGACGATAGCTCTGATGACAATCTGTCGATGCAGCATTACGTGCGCGTCAAAATTTTTACCGAGCGCGGCCGCGAGAAATACAGCAAGTTCGATATCACTTTTTCCAAAGGCATGAAGATTAAGGATATCGCCGCGCGCGTCATTAAACCGGATGGCTCAATCGTCGAGATTGCCAAGCAGGACATTTTCGAGCGCGAGATTGTCAAAGCCAACCGCATGAAAGTGAAAGCGAAATCCTTCGCGATTCCCAGCCTGGAACCGGGTGTCATAGTCGAGTACCGCTACCGGGAAGTGATTAGCGACGCCGGGGCTTCCGGCATGCGCTTGAAATTCCAACGGGACATTCCCGTGCAGAAGCTTGCCTATTACTACAAGCCGTACAACAAGAAGAAGCCGAACTACCAGAATTTCAACTTCACTGACGCCAAATTTATTGAGTCAGAGAAGGGATTCTGGGTCGCCACCCGCGCGGATGTGCCCGCGCTGAAAGAAGAGCCGCACATGCCACCGGACGATCAGATCGTCCCCTGGATACTGCTGCAAACGGTGATTCCCAGTTTCGAGGCCTCGGGGTTTACCTTGACCATTTCGGTTAAAGACCCCGGCAATCCGGTTTTGTACTGGGGTGCAGTCGGGAGAGACAAATCTTTCATGGCGAAGTTCATGAACAAGCCTGACAAAGAAGTGAAGAAAGTAGCGACGGAAGTTGTGGGCGCGGCCCAAACCGATGACGAAAAATTACGCAAGCTGTACGAGTTTTGTCAGGAGCAGATACACAACACCAGTTATGACACTTCACTCACAGATGACCTGCGGAAGAAACTTCCCAAAAATGAGTCGGTGGCGGACGTTCTGAAGCGCAAGAAGGCATCCAGCCAGTTTGTCGATCTTCTATTCGGCGCGATGGCGAGTTCGCTCGGGTATGACGCCCGGATCGCATTCTCTTCCGACCGCAGCGAGATTTTCTTCAAGCCTGAAATGACCAACGAGTCGTTCATTCATCCGGCGGCCATTGCGGTTAAAGTCGGGCAACAATGGCGTTTCTTCAATCCCGGGCTCAAGTTTCTGCCGTATGGAATGCTGGTTTGGTACGAAGAAGATGTCTGGGCCCTGCTGGTGGGCGACGGCGAGTTTGCCTGGACCCAAATTCCTTTGACCGCGCCGGAAAAGTCGCTGGAGCGTCGCACGGCAAAACTTAAGTTGCTGGAAGACGGCACACTTGAAGGTGACGTCAAAATCGAATACACCGGCCATTCGGCATTGACTTACCGTCTCGCAAACTACGAAGAGTCAGATAACAACCGGCAGGAAAATTTGAAGGCTGACATAAAGCGCCGCTTGCCTACCGCTGATGTCTCAGACCTGTCGATCGACAACGTGATGGACGGTAGTAAACCGCTCGTGCATTCGTTTAAAGTGCGGGTGCCGCAGTACGCGCAGAAAACCGGCAAGCGGCTCTTTCTGCAACCAAGCTTTTTTGAATACGGAGAGCCCTCACTATTTTCCAGCGCCACGCGGAAGTACGAAGTCTATTTTCACTATCCGTGGTCGCAGGACGATCAAATTGAGATCGAGCTACCGGCTGGTTACTCGCTCGACAGCGCCGAGCGGCCGGCGCCTTTTGGGGCGCAGAAAGTCACCCAGTACAAAGTCTCGATGGGCGTCACCAAGGACCAAAAGACACTGGTTGTGCGCCGCGAGTTTTTCTTTGGCGGCGGCGGGGCGATCGTGTTTCCCGCGGCCAGCTACACACAAGTCAAATCCTTGTTCGATCTGCTGCACAAGAGCGACGAGCACACGATCACTTTGAAACAAGCGGCGGCGTCCAATTAAGGGCGTAAACAGCTTCACGAAAGTTCGCCCGGATTAGGTAACAAATGCGTCGAACACTCCTGGCCACAATTACACTGATCATCCTCACGGCCTCCACCGCACGTGCCGCCGGCGACGAGGCGCCGGCCTGGTTGCAACAACTGGCGAAGCTGCCGGCGCCCACTTACGAAAAAGATGTGCCCGCAGTTGTCTTGCAGGATGAGGAGCGCGTGACGGTTAGTGAAGACGGGCGCATCACGACTGTGAGTACGTTTGCCATTCGCATCCTGCTGCGCGAAGGGCGTGAGTTTGCCAAGGCCATAGAGTTTTATGAGAACGATGCCGGCAAGGTGCGCGAGTTGAAGGCGTGGCTGATTAGACCGGGCGGGACCGTCAAGAAGTATGGCAACGGCGAAACGATTGACGCGGTCGAAGACCCCAATGACATCTACAACGAATCGCGCATAAAGATGATCAATGGCTCGGATGACGCGGATGCGGGCGCGGTCTTTGGTTACCAATCAACCACTGAAGAGCGATCGATCTTTTCGCACGATGTCTGGGCGTTTCAAAATCGGCTGCCCGTGCTTTCGTCGAGATATGTGCTAACGCTGCCGCAGGGCTGGGTGGCTAAGAACGCTACGTTCAATCACGCGGCGATCACTCCCGTCATTAGCGGCTCAACCTACACTTGGGAACTGGGTAACCTGTCGCCGATCGCCCCGGAACCAAGCAGCCCGCGCGTCTCGAGTCTCGCGCCGCGCATCGCCGTGAGTTTCTATCCACCGGCCGATAAACCTTCTTCCAACTTCAAGACATTCACGACCTGGGCGCAGGTTTCATACTGGCTCAGCGAGTTGCACGATCCACAATCCGCGCCGAACGACGCGCTGGCTGAGAAGGCCCGGCAACTGACGGCAAACCAGAAGACCGAGCTGGACAAGATTAAGGCGATCGGTTCGTACGTGCAGAACATTCGCTACATCGCGATAGCCATAGGCGTGAAACGCGGCGGTGGCATGCGTCCGCGCACGGCGGCCGAGGTTTTCGCGAAGGGCTACGGCGACTGCAAAGACAAAGCGAATCTGATGCGGGCGATGTTAAAGGTGCTGAATATCACTTCGTACCCCGTCGGCATTTATTCCGGCGACCCGGATTATGTACGCGACGAGTGGGCGTCGCCGAATCAATTCAATCATTGCATCATCGCCATCAAAGTCAGCGATGAGACTCAAGCGGCGACCGTGGTGGCGCATCCGACGCTCGGGCGGCTTTTGATGTTCGATGCGACGGACGAAGACACGCGTGTTGGAGATCTTCCGGATCACGAACAGGGAAGTTGGGCATTGATCGTCGCCGGCGAATCGGGATCTTTATTGCGGATGCCGGTCACGCCGGTCGAGAGCAATTTGCTTGAGCGCCGGATCGAAGCGAATCTGACGGCGGACGGGTCGCTCGCGGCGAAGATTCAGGAGCAGGCTAACGGCCGCTGGGCTTCAGGCTATCGCGCGGAGTTCCGTCGTTCCTCGCGTTCCGATTATCAGAAAGTGATCGAGGGCTGGATTAGCGCGGGCGCCACCGCGGCGAAAGTGAACAAACTTGAACCGCGCGACGATGCGGCTGCCGGTCAGTTCAATCTGGACATCGATTTTACCGCGCCGTCATACGGCCAGGTGATGCAGGAGCGGCTGATGATTTTCAAGCCCGCGATTGTCTCGCGCCGCGAATCGCTGGCGTTAACCGAAGCGAAGCGCAAACATCCGGTGGTGCTTACTTCAAATGCCTATTCCGAAACTTTGAGTCTGAAACTGCCGGCGGGATTTGCCGTGGACGAGTTGCCGGATGCAGTGAAACTCGATACGACCTTCGGATCGTATGCGACGAACTACGAAGTCAAAGACGGGCATCTGGTTTTCACGCGCAAGCTGGTGCAAAAAGCAGGCACCATTCCCGTCGAGCAATACGCCGCCGTGCGTACCTTCTTCGAAAAGATTCGCGCGGCCGAACAATCGCCGGTGGTTTTGGCGAAGAAGTAATCGGGTTACTCGGCGCCTGCCGCCATCGCTTCGGCCTGCAATTTCAACTTGAGTGAGGAGCGCCAGACTGCTTCCAGCTCAGCCACCCGCGAGTTCACGTCTTCCTGCTCGCCAACCTTAATTCGCAAACGATCTCCCCCGACAGTACCAAGAATCGTGAGGGGCGAACCGGCATCCTTCGCGATAGCTTCGATTTCACTACGCGCTGATTCGTTAAAGCTGATGATGATGCGTGAAGGAGATTCGCTGAACATCAAAGATGCGGGCAGGACGAGCACCCGAGCGGGGCTGCCCCGCTGGGGACCCCGCTTGCCCGCGCTCCCAGCAGACTCCAGACTAATCTCAGCGCCAATCGCATCTCGATTCAGTGAAGAGAAGCAGCTTTCCGCGAGTGCCACCGCTAAACCGCCTTCGGAGCAATCATGGGCGGAACGAAGCAGACCGGCTTCGGCGGCCCGCAGGCAAGCGGCTTGCACGGCGAGTTCGCGTTGCAGGTCGATCGCCGGAACCTCTCCTTCGTCCTCTGTTACTCCGAGCAGCGCGATCACATCGCCTTCCTTTTTAAAGCCGGGCTGAATCACACGCTTCACGTCTTCGATGAGCCCAAGCATCCCGATTACCGGGGTCGGCAAAACGCCGCGACCTTCAGTCTCGTTATAAAACGAGACGTTGCCGGACACGACCGGCGTGTCGAATGCGCGACACGCTTCGGCGATTCCATCGATGACTTCGGAGAACGACCACATAACTTCAGGCCGTTCCGGCGAAGCGAAGTTGAGACAATTGGTCACCGCTATCGGTTTGGCGCCGACACAGACCACGTTGCGCGCGGCTTCGGCAACCGCGAGCTTCGCGCCCTCACGCGGATTCGCGGCGCAGTAACGACCGTTTCCGTCGAGGGCAATCGCCAGAGCCTTGCGCGTTTCTTTGATCCGCACTACGGCTGCATCCGCCCCGGGAAGCACGACCGTGTTAGTCCGCACCATGTGATCGTACTGGCGATAGACCCATTCTTTTGAGGCGAGATTTGGTGAACTAAGAAGCTCAAGAAGTTTCGGGTTTCGAGTTTCGAGTTTCGAGTTTATCTCTCCCGCACCATCCGTTCCTTTGGTGGTTGCCGAATCCGTCCCGAGGTGCGAACTCGAAACTCGAAACTCGGAACCCGAAACTTCAGTTTTCGGAGCGCGCATTTCGCGCTCATAAATCGGCGCTTCATCCGTCAAAGCCAGTACCGGCACATCACAAACGACTTCGCCCTCATGCTTGACGCGCATGCGGCCATCGTCGTGCACGTGACCGATGACCACCGCATCCAGGTCCCACTTCGCGAAAATCTCGACAACCTCTTTTGAACGGCCTTTGTGAGCAACGATCAGCATGCGCTCCTGCGATTCAGACAGAAGCATCTCGTAAGCCGTCATGCCCGTTTCGCGTTGCGGGACTAATGATAAATCGATCTCGATACCAGTACCGGCGCGGGCGGCCATCTCGCACGTCGAGCAGGTCAGGCCCGCCGCGCCCATGTCCTGAATGCCGGCTATCGCGCCGCTGCGCATCGCTTCGAGACAAGCTTCCAGCAGGAGCTTTTCCAGAAAGGGATCGCCGACCTGAACCGTCGGACGTTTTTCCAAGGCCTCTTCATCAAACTCCGCGGAAGCCATGGTCGCGCCGTGAATTCCATCGCGGCCGGTTTTCGCGCCCACATACAGCACCGGGTTACCAACGCCAGTTGCCTTGCCGAAGAAGATTTGATCTTTCCGCACCAGGCCAAGCGCGAACGCATTCACGAGCGGATTCAGCGCATAAGCATCATCGAATGCGACTTCGCCGCCAATTGTCGGAACGCCGAACGCGTTGCCGTAATGCGCAATCCCCGCCACCACGCCGGCGAGCAGGGAACGATTGCGTTGTCCGTTCTTTGGATCATCGAGCGAGCCAAACCGCAGACTGTTTAGGGCGGCGATCGGCCGGGCGCCCATTGTGAAGATATCGCGCAGGATTCCGCCGACGCCGGTGGCGGCCCCCTGAAACGGCTCGATGAACGAAGGGTGATTGTGCGATTCGATCTTGAAAGCGGCGCACCAGCCGTCGCCGACATCGACCACGCCGGCGTTTTCGCCCGGCGGCACGATGACGCGCTCGCCTTGCGTCGGCAAACGCTTGAGATGAATCCGCGAAGACTTATACGAACAGTGCTCAGACCACATGACTGAGAAGACGCCGAGCTCAACCAGGTTCGGCTCGCGCCCGAGCAGTTCTTGTATACGCGTGAATTCTTCGAGAGTTAGATTGTGCGTGGAAAGAATTTCAGGAGTTATCATTCGCTGTTTCAGGTTTCAAGTTACAAGTTTCAAGTTTGCAACCCACCCAACTTGAAACCTGAAACTTTAAACTTGAAACTGTCGCTTATTACTTACGGCTCATTTCCTTGTCGATTGCCGCACGCAACTCGTCCGGCTTGATCTTGCCAAAATGGCGGAAGACGACCTTTCCGTCTTTGTCGTAAAGAAACGTCGCCGGCAACTGGCCGTCCCAGGCTGGGTCCACTGATTTAATCGCCGGTTCGGGATCGTTGACGTTCAGCAACACGGTCAACATCGTTGCCTTCACCTGTTTCAGAAACTTCGGCACTTCTGTGCCGATCTCCGAAACGTCATCAAGCGAAACCGTTACGAAGTTCAGGTTCTTAGCCCCGTAGTCCGCGTCAATCTTTACGAGATCGGGAAATTCTTCACGGCACGGGTCGCACCATGTCGCCCAGAAGTTCACCAACAGCGGCCGCGCGTCCTTTGCATCGCGTTGCAGCAACTTCTTCAGACCCTCGAGATCGATTTCTTTAATCTCGGCTGTGGGAACGCGCAATTTGTAGTTTGGCAATCCTAGCGAGCCACGATATTTCCCCCTGTAGTACTGAGCGCATTGTGGTTCAGACTCCGGACAAAAACACGGTTCGTTCCAGACTGCTGGTGGCAGGATATCGGCGAATCTGGGGATGATGAGTAGATCAAACGCGGCGCGCTTCTCCGGAAGTCTGACGGACGAAGGCGCTGTGAAAGTCTGCCCGTACGTGGGCAGCATCCACAGCGCCATGATGATGAGCAGTTTCGAAAGACGCATGCGTGTACCGCAACGTTACTTGCGGTTCTTTCTAAAAAGCGGAACGCAAGTTAACAACTTGCGTGATCACAACCAATTACGCGGCTCGCTTAATCGTGCATCCGAACGCTGCGCCGCCCGTCTTGGTGACTGCTTTGCCGGCGGACAGTTCATCGAGCGCGTCGCGCAGATCGTTGGAAGTGATGGCTTCCACCTTCTGCGAGTTGTCGATGCGGCCGTGGTAGACGAGCTTCATGTTGGCGTCGAGCACATAGGCTTCCGGCGTGCGTGTCGCGCCCCAGCGATCGGCAATCTTGTTGCCTTCGTCTTTAAGGATCGGAAACGTCAGGCCGCGTTCAGCCGCGTGCGACTTAACCTCGGCGGCATTTTCCGTGTTGTTGGAATTGATGCCGATGACGTTAATGCCCTTGGCTTTGTAATCCTGCGCGAGCTTCTCCATGCGCTCGTTGTAGTTGTTCGACACCGGACATTTCGTCGCGACGAACAGAATTACTGTGCCCTTTGCCCCCATAAGCGACTTGAGCGAATGCTCTTTGCCGCTCGCATCCGGCAGTTTGAAATCGTCAATGACGGTTCCAATCGCCGGCGGCGCGGGCACATCGGCAACCGGCCTGCCGATGCTGGTAACAGCGGCGAGCACAATAACCAGAAGAGAAGCGAGGATGAGATAAACCGTAAAATGCTTCTTCATGCGAACTCCTTTTGGACGGGTGAATTGAACTTCAAAGATTAACAGCGTGAGTTAGACGTGGCAAGCGGCCACTTAGTTTACAGCGCGTGCGCGTCTCTTCAGCAAGGGCGGGAGGAAAACGATGGCCGTGAGGGCCGTCGTCACTGCCGCCGACAAAAGGCAGTATTGACAGAAATGCCGGATGACGAAGGCTTGCAGATAGAGCAGCCAGAGCGTCGTCAGAAACATAAGCGCGACGACAATTTTCAGAAAGGGAAGCGCGAACCGATAGTCGAAGGCAGCCAGCGTTGCCAGACTGAAGACCGTGAAATAAGCGGCGGCGCCAATCGCCGCTAACGGAACAGGTCCCACCTGGGCATACGAACTGCTAAGAACTTCGGAACAGCCTGAGATGATTGTGCACCGCAGACTTTCGCCGGTGATGTGCTGCACGGTCAAATAAATGGAATCACCCAAGCCGACGAGCGCCAGAAGTGCCGAGATGATGTACGTCCAGGAGATGCGGGTAGCGGCGTCCGGCGATGGCTTCATTGATTTGGAGTGCGCCGGCTTGAATGGCGCTTTTCTCAACCCGACGCTCAGAAAAAGCGGCGTCAAGCCGCCGCACTCCAAAGGGAGAGGGAGCACGAAGCTTAACGTCCCGCCAGCGCTTCGTTAATCATCGCGCGCAAGCCGTCAGGCTTCCACGACTCGCCCTTGGCTTCTTTGCCGTTGACGAAAAAAGTTGGCGTCCCCTGTACGCCCACGGCCCGGCCGCGAATTCCGTCCTGAGTCAGACGCTGCGCTACCACCTCGCCGTTAAAGTCGCGCATAAAACGATCAGCATTGAGGCCGATCTGTTTCGCGTAATCCACAAACATCGCCACGGCGGCGTCTTTGTCTCTTGCTTCTGTCCACGCCTTTTGATTTTCGAAGAGTTTGTCGTGCATCAGCCAGAAATGGTTTTCACTCTGCACGCCGGCGGCCTCAGCGGCCTGAGCCGAAATGATCGAATACGGGTGATTTGGATAGAGAGGGTTCTCGCGAAAGATGACGCGGAGTCGATCGCCGAATTCGGCCTCAATCTTTTTTAGTTCGTGATGGTAGGCGCCGCACGCTCCGCACTGAAAATCGGCGAACTCTTCGAGCGTGACGGGTGCATTCGGGTTGCCGCGGATGTGCGCCGGCTTTGCGCCTTCAGGCAAAGATCCCGGCGCTGGCGTGGGGCCGCCCGCAGGACCGGACGGCGGCGCGGGCCGTGACAGACGCCACACGGCCAGCAGTCCACCAATCAGGACGAGGAGAATAAGTACGAAAGGGACGACTCGTTTCATTAAGAGATTCAAGCCATCGCTCGCGATTGCCGGAGCGACTTACTGGACTTCGTAGTAGATTGTCCGGTCAAGGTTGCCGTTGATGTAGACGGCCACCCGGTAACGGCCCTTCGGCCAATCCTGAGACCAACGCAAGTAACCGGGAATCTTCTTGTCGAATGCTTTCGTTGTGTATTCGAGGGTCTTCAGCTCTTTGTTGGTGGCACCCTCGACCTCGTCTGCGAACCAAACAACCCTCACGTCAGTGCCGGCTTTCGCTTTGTTGAGACTGATGACGACGTGCACCGTGCGGTCCGACGGCGCAAAAGTTGAAGTTGCCGCGCCGTCTTCTGACTTGGCGGCGAACACTTCGTCCGTATAGACCTCGGCGTTGGCCGGCCGGTCCGAGCCGCTGTTGATGTTGACGTTGACGTTGCTGTTCTTGTTCTTCGAGAGATTGCAGGCCAGCACTACGAAAAGAAGCAAGCCCAGGGCGATCCAGGCGGAATGACGTTTCATTTCAAAAAGTCCCTTTCTTCGCGTTAGTCACGAAGGAGTTTGCTTAAGCTGCGATCGCGGTAACGGCGCCAACCAAAGAATGGAAAATTGCGCGCCCGTCGCTTGATCCGAGCGCGTCTTCGCACGCCCGCTCAGGGTGCGGCATCAAACCCATAACGTTGCGACCGCGACTACAGATGCCGGCAATGTTATCACGCGAACCGTTGATGTTTGCTTCGGGCGAAACTCTCCCGTCGCGATCGCTGTAGCGAAAGATAACTCGATTATCGCGCGTTAACTCTTCAAAGGTCGCGTCGTCGCAGACGTAGTTGCCCTCGGCGTGCGCCACGGGCATCTTCAACACTTGTCCGCGTCTCAGTTCGTGCGTAAACGGCGTGTCGGTGCTTTCCACGCGCACGTTCACGTGCTCGCACACAAAATGCAGTTCGCGATTGCGAATCAAAGCGCCGGGCAGTAGTCCCGCCTCGCACAGAATCTGAAAGCCGTTACAAATACCCAACACCAGTTTGTCCTGGGCCGCGAATTTTTTCACCGAGGCCATAACCGGCGAGAAGCTCGCCAGCGCCCCGGCGCGCAGATAGTCGCCGTAAGAAAAGCCGCCAGGAATGATGAGCGCGTCGTAGGAAGAGAGGTCAGTCTCGCGATGCCAGATGAAGTCGACGGGCTGGCCGACGTGTTTTGAGATGACGTGATAAGCGTCGTGATCGCAATTTGAACCGGGAAAAACTATGACACCGAATTTCATTTTTAGTACTGGTTACTTTTCAATCTCTACGCGAAAGTCTTCGATAATCGGGTTCGACAAAATCTCGCGCGCCATGCGCGTCGCTTCCGTGCGCGCGTTATCTTCATTCAACCCGCTTTCGAGCGCGATCTCAAAATACTTGCCTTGGCGAATGTCGTCGATGCCGTTGTACCCGAGCAATTCGACTGAGTGCTTAATAGCCTTGCCTTGCGGGTCCAGGACGCTGGGTTTCAAAGTGACGTAAACTTTAGCTTTCATTGTGATGCATTGGTACGCACGCCTCCGGTGTGCTTAAACGCGCCAGCGGCGCGCGTACCCATTCCCTAAAGAACGCACGATAATACGGCAAACATTGCGTAAACGGTAGCCGATATCATAGTATTTGCCGCGACCACGCTCGTTGATTCTTTGATCGTTTGAATTAAGGATACTTAAATGTCTTCTCCATACGACGCGGGCGGCCCGCCGTCAGGAGCTCCCGGCGGCAAAACCAGTCTGGGACTGGATTCCAATGTCGGGGCGATGCTCTGTTACATCGCGAACTTTCTTTGTTGTCTGGGCGTGATTCTCAGCATCGTTTTCCTGGTCACAGAAAAAGAGAATCGCTTCGTCAAATTCCACGCACTGCAGGCGCTGTTTCTGGTCGCTGCGCAAATTGTGGTTGGTATCATCGTCGGGATCCTCGGCCTGTTTCTACGATTTGCGTTTGAGACGGCCGACCTGGGAATCCTCTCGTTCTTTATCATCCTCGGCCTCAGGCTGATCCTGTTGCTGATCTTTGTCATCATCTGGATCTTCGCGGGAATAAAAGGGTACGGCGGTCAATGGTACAAGCTGCCCTTCATCGGCGACCTGGCCTGGAACACCGTGAACAAATAACACTGTCAACAACTTAGTCGAACAGGAGAGAAATCAAAATGGATACAGGTAAGTCTGCCCTCGGACTTGATGGAAATGTCGCCGCGGCGCTCGGTTACCCGATCGGCATCATCGCGATCATCTCGGTGATCATGGAGAAAGAGAATAGCTTTGTGAAGTTTCACGCGATTCAATCGCTGTGTTTCCACGTAGCCATGATCATATTGATGATTGCGCTCTGGATCATCGGCGCGATTCTGCTGGTCGGAGGCGCAGCGGCTTCCGTGGCAACCGAAAGCGGCGCGGCCACCGGACTGGCAGGCATGTTGTTTGGCCTGCTCTGGCTGGTGTTTATTGTGCTGTACTTCGGCGGATTGATTCTTGGCGCGGTCAAAGCCTACCAGGGAGCGATGTTCAAGATGCCGATCATCGGCAACATGGCCGCTAAGTGGGCTGGAGTTTAGTTCGGTCAGAACGCCTGCGGTAGCCGGGCGATTGATCTCTGATTGTTTGAGTCCGTAACTTCAAAGGTGAACCGCCCGCTACCGCAGGCGGTTCTGACCACTCTCTTCAAACACCCGCGCAAAGACCTCATCGACGTTCTTCAAATATTTCTCCAACGAAAAAACTGCATCGATTTGTTCGCGACTGATATGAGCGGCGATGTCTTTGTCTGCTGAGACCAGTTCGCGAAAATCGGCGCCCTCGTCCCAGCACTTCATCGCATTTCGCTGCACCCACTCGTAAGCCGTTTCACGAGCGGTGCCCGCTTGCGTCAGCGCCAGCAGCAGTTGGCCACTGAAAACCAGCCCGCGAGTCGCGTTGAGGTTTTCCAGCATGCGTTCGGGATAAACGACCAGCCCGTCCAGCAGCGAAGCCGCTTTCTGCAGGATGTAATCCGTGGCAATGCTCGAATCGGGCAACACGACCCGTTCAGCTGAGGAGTGCGAGATATCGCGTTCATGCCAGAGCGCGACGTTCTCAAGCCCAACGATACTGTTCGCGCGCACCACCCGAGCCATCCCGCAAATTCTTTCGGAAAGGATCGGATTGCGCTTGTGCGGCATCGCGCTCGATCCCTTCTGGCCTTTTTTGAATTTCTCCTGCGCTTCGCGAACTTCGGTGCGCTGCCAGTGGCGAACCTGGAGCGCGAACTTATCGAGCGACGACGCGATGATGGCCAGGGTGCAGAGGTATTCCGCGTACGAATCGCGCTGGACGATTTGCGTTGAGACGGGTGCAGGTTTCAATCCGAGCCGCGCGCAAACCTTTTCTTCGACTTCGGGGCCGAGGTGCGCGAACGAGCCGACAGCGCCGCTCAATTTTCCCACCGCGACCGCTTCATATGCGCGCGTCAGGCGTTCACGATTGCGGCGCATCTCGTCGTACCAAAGCGCGAACGTCATCCCGAACGAAGTTGGTTCGGCGTGAATGCCGTGGGTGCGACCGATCTGCGGCGTCTTCTTGAATTCAAAGGCGCGCCGCTTAAGCACTTCGAGCAGCGCATCAATTTTCTTCAGAAGAATGTCACATGCATCGCGCAGCAGCAGTGCATTAGCGGTATCGACGACGTCGGAGGAAGTCAGTCCGTAGTGCACAAAGCGTGCAGCTGCGCCAATCGATTCGGCCAGGTTGGTCGTGAACGCGATCACGTCATGATCGGTAGTCTTCTCGATTTCCTTAATGCGTTCGACGGAAAATTTCGCGCGCGCTTTTATTTGTTCCAGCGCGTCGTGGGGAATTGTGCCCATCTCAGCGTGGACTTCGCACACGGCGATTTCGACGTCCAGCCACTTCTGGAACTTGTTCTGTTCGGACCAGAGCGCGCCCATCTCGGGCAAGGTGTATCTCGGAATCATGGTTTCAAGTTTAAGGTTTCAAGTTTCAAGTTCTTTTGAACAACTTGAAACGTGAAACTTGAGACTTGGAACTTCATCCCAGCGCCGTCGAACTCACAAAATATTTTGCCAGGTACCATTTGCCGCCGCGCTCGACCAGGGTGAAGGTTTCCATCGCATGGCCGCGCTCAAATGACGTTTGATAGATGGCCGTCAATGAGTGACCGGCAACGGGCGCCGTTCCCGTTTGCTCTTCGCGCGCAGATTGGAGGTTCCGAACGTTGGCGCGGCCGAGTTTCTCTCGCAGCCTCTCAAACGTCGTCTTCGACTCTTCCAGTGTGGTGTCCCTGCGCCATTCGTCCGCCGCTTCATTGTAAAGTTTATCGTAGCGGCCGGTGTTGATGTCTTCAATCGCCGTGTCCAGCACAGTCTGAGCATCCGCGGGAATTCCGGATCGCCGTTCACCCCGAGTGCACGAGGCGAAAACCAGCGCCAACGCAACTACGAGTAGCGTCGGCAGATCGGGGCAGTAGCCCGACCGTAAGGGACGGCGTCGCACGACCTTAACGCCCTCCCTCACGGTCGGGCTACTGCCCCAATTCACACTTCGATCCAAGCAGTCGGCTCTTTCGGAAAAGATAGAATGATTTCGGTGTCGCTTCGGAACAGCGGTGAACGCTCATACAAAGCCGTTTCCGCGGTGATTTTCGCCAGATAAGGATTGTTCGCGCGCTGCGACATGTGCGCGAGCACGATGTGACGGGCCTGACCGTCAAAACCTCCAACCAGCCATTCCGCAACGTCTTCATTGGACAGGTGGCCGAGCCGCGAAAGGATTCTTTGCTTCAATTCCCACGGATAGTTTTCGACCGTCTTGAGCATGTCCCGGCTGTGGTTCGATTCGATGACGATGGCGGCGCACCCGCGCAATTGCTGGGCAATCAATGTGGTGACATGGCCAAAATCCATCAGCGTGGCGACCTTCACACCGTTATGCGTAGCGGTAAAGCCGAAGTTATCGACCGCGTCGTGCGGCACCGTAAAAGGATGAAAGTCGATCGCGCCGATGCGAAAGTCCTGACCCGAATCGATCTCGACCATGCGATCGCGTAAGGCGTCAGCCCGGCGGCGCGGTTCCTCGTTGGTGGCGTTACGGCGATCCAAAATGTAAGCGGTGTGCGTCTTCGCCGACATGTACACGGGGCAGTCGAGGTCCTTCATCAGCACGCGCAGTCCGCCTGCGTGGTCGCCGTGCTCGTGTGTGATCAAAATGCCGTCGAGCGAGTTTGGATCTTCGCCCAGTTGACTCATGCGGCGCGCGATCTCGCGCGCGCTGAGGCCCGCATCCACCAGCACACGCGTGCCGTTAGCAACCAGCAGCACCGCATTACCTGTTGAGCCGCTGCCCAGAACCGAAAGTTTCATTGCGAGGGGATTATACGGGAAAAAGATCAGAATTCAGCCGCAGATTTACGCGGATGTTTGCGGAGAGAGTTCTAAATCATGATCGGCGTAGATTCGCGTGTATCCACGCGAATAATTTTCTTAGATTTCCAAGCGCGATCGATCTACAACAAAGCCATTCAAGTTTCCCAGCGCGCCCAGTGCCAGCTTCGGCGTTGTGAAGTGTTCTTGCGCCAGCCGCAGTGTGTCTTCCTGAGTAACCGCTTCAATTCGCTGGATGATCTGGTCGGTAGGAATTCTTCGGCCGTGAACGATCTCCTGGCGCGCGAGGGCGCCGGCGCGCGCGCTGGAAGATTCCAGGCTTAACAAGACTGAAGCGACGGCTTGATCCTTTGCGAGTTTCAACTCGTCCTGTGTCACCGGCTCGCGTACCACCCGCCGTAATTCTTTCAAAGACAAATCCAAAACCTGATCGATGTGTACCGGGGACACGCCGGCATAAATCGTGAACATGCCCACGTCCGTGAAAGTGTTTCCGCCGGCGCCAATGGCGTACGCCAAACCACGCTCTTCGCGGATCGATTGCCACAAGCGACTGGACGTGCCGCCCCCAATAATTGTTCCCAACATGCTGGCGATGTAGCGGTCCTCGCTTCTGGCCGAGGGCCACGGCGCGGCGACGATCAAGTGCGCCTGCTCCAGCTCGCTCTTTCGTTCAATCAAGATCGGAGCCGAAGGGGCGGGTGCCGCGGGGCTGAAACCGTTCTCCACATGCCCGTTGCTGCCCCCGAAAAATTTAAGCGCCAGATCCACGAACTGTTGATGATTAACGTTGCCGGCTGCCGCGATCACCAGATTTGCCGGCGCATAGTTCTGCGCATGAAAGGCTGAAGTCTTCTCGCGATCGAAGTTTGAGACGGTTTCGACCGTGCCTTCGATCGGCCGTCCAAGAGAGTGATCGGGGAAGTACGCGGCATTAAGAAGCTCGCCGAGAAGCTCGTCCGGCGTGTCTTCGATCATCTTCATCTCTTCGATGATGACGCCTTGTTCGCGTTTGAGATCGTCTTGATCGAACCGGGGATTGGCCAGCATGTCCGCGAGTAAATCGAACGCAGCCGGCATCGCCGTATCAACCACTTTCATAGAAAATCCGGTGATTTCGTGAGACGTGTAAGCGTCGAGGTGGCCGCCGAGCCGGTCCGACTCGGTCGCGATGTCGTGGGCGGAGCGGGTGCGCGTGCCTTTGAACAAAGCATGCTCGATGAAGTGGCAGATGCCGTTAAGTGGGGCCGATTCGTGTCGCGAGCCGCGTCGCACCCAAATGCCAAAGGTGACGGATCTGAGCCCCGGCATATGTTCGGTCAGAATGGTCAGACCATTCGGAAGCCGGGTTGTCTTAACTTGATCAATCATTGATGACGGAAAAGATTCGGTGGTAACGGGCCAGGGTGCTTCATCGTAGCACGCGAACTGAGGGCGGCAAAATCGCTGGTTTTTAATCGGAAAACTGTGCGACAAAACGGAAACTCGCTTGACAGCCATGCCTCGGGTGGCTGAGAATTACAGCCATTCAAGCGGGTGAAGGTCTCCCTTGCCCATTAGCGGGTTTCAAGAATTTTGCCGCTCAGGCATCTGACGAACGCAGCGGAGAATCGTACAAACGGTCAACCAGTAATTTTCAGCAGTACAGTTGCCGTGTCTTGTTCAGTCATCGTTATGTGGTTCCGCGCGAATCGGAGGTCCAGCCGCGATGAGAAAAGCCTTCAAATTTAGTGCGCCGCTGGTGGCGATTGCTGTCATGCTGCTGACGACTGGTTCGTCATCCGCATCCGGCAAAGGCGCCCGCGGCTTAGCAACGGTCAGCGGCACGGTTCGCGATCATCGCGGATTGCCGTTGTCCGGCGCGTTGATTCAAATCATTCGCGAAGGCGCGAAGAAAATCGTCACCGAAGCCCGCACCGCCGCCGACGGCAGCTTCTCAGCCAAGATCCCCGCCGGTCGTTACTCTCTCAAGGCAGTCGCCTCAGGATTCGGCGAAGTTCTTTTCTCGTCAGTCAGTGTTGCTCCTTCAGCGGAAATTGCTTATCGCTTTAATCTCGAGCCGCTCGGCGCGGGCCGAACCTATCCCGAACAGCGCAGCGACCGCGATAGCGCCAAGTGGCGATTGCGTTCGGCGCAAACACAGCGCTCAATCTTCCAGGCTAACGAAGGGACCGATGGGACGGTTGCCGCCGTTGCTACGGACGATGTCAGCGTCGTCAATGCTTCCGCCGATGAAAGCGACAAGAGCGGCGTTCGTCCGCAGGGTGTGGTCGAAACCTATTTCGCGGGATCATCGAACCCGCTTGGTTCCAGTTACCAGGGTCTGAACTTTGCCGTCGCTCTGACGGCTTCTGAGAGCGTCGATTTCATCTTTGCCGGCCAGACCGGTACGGGCGACGCGCCACAGCGATTCGAAGCATCTGCGCGCGTGCGTTTAAATGATCGACATCGTCTCGGCGTCACTGCCGGCGGTGCGAAAGTGCAAACGTTTGGCGGGATCGATGACAAGTTCGCGCAGAGCAGTCTTGGACAGATGTCGGTTCGGGCCGTTGACGAATGGATTGTTCGGGACGGTTTCGTGGTCGTGCTCGGGATGGATTATTCGCGTTTCTTTGGCTCCGGAAATGACACGTCGTTCACGCCGCGCCTGGCAATTCAATTCGACGCCACCGCCCGCACCAGAGTGAAAGTGGCTTACGCCAACATGGCTGACAGCGGCGATGTTCAGAGTGTCGCACCTTTTGAATCGAGCAATGCAGTTTTCAAAGCACCCACGACGCAGCCGGTTGCTTACGTTGGTGGCCGGGCCGTGATGGCGCGCAGCCGTCGCTTTGAGGTCGGCTTGGAACGCGAACTCAGCAATCGCTCGAACGTTGAAGCGACGGCCTTTGTAGATATGACTTCAGGTCGCGGCGTTGGCTTATTGGCGATGCCCGCAAGCGCTTTTTCAGGAGATAACGCAGCGGCCCTTATCCGGGTGGCAAACCAGGAAGGTTCCGCTCGCGGCGTGCGCCTCGTTTACTCGAACCGTTTGAACCACGTGTGGAATGCGTCCGCCGGCTATTCGTTCGGCCGTGGCCAGCGGCTTTCGTCCAACGGTATTCGCAATCCAGCTCAACTTTTCGAAAGCGCGTTTTTCAATACGGTCGCACTGCAAATTGCCGGTGATTGGTCTACGGGTACTCATGTGCAGACGGTCTTCCGGTTCTCGCCTGAGGCGACGGTTTTCGCAATTGATCCATTCGCCGGCCAGCTCGCGGTTTACGATCCCTCGTTGAGTATTCAGGTCACGCAAGACCTTCCCACGTTTGGTCTGCCGCTGCGGGCCCAGGCGATCCTCGATGCGCGCAATCTCCTGGACGTGCAGACCACGACGAGCAACGGCGAAACATTGTTGCTGGTTGCGCCCAACGGGCGGTCAGTTCGCGGGGGAATCTCGCTCCGCTTCTAGACCAGGGAGCCACGCGCCCCCTTTCCTTTCTTAGTCCGATCCCTGTTCCCAGAGGCGCGCGGTTTCTCCAAAATCTCGGAGGCATACGAAAAATCGTACAGCGCGAGTGAGTCAGGTCTGAACCTCAATACTTGGCGGTTAAGGAACCCAGCCAAAAGCGAGTGTCAGCCTGAAGTGAGGCCGCGCGTTTAGTTCCGGCCAGGGGAAAGGGAAGCTGGAACATCGGTTGCTTTGAAATAAACGATTTCGTGTGTCGCATACATTAACCGCAAGCACACGATTCGAATAGGTCGATGAAAGGTTCAGTACTTACAGGCCGAACGTTGGTTCTGTTGGGCGCGACGGCTTTGCTCGTGGTGGCGGGAGCCTTGAACTTTTCCCAGCGAAGGAGTCATCACGCGCCACCCACCGACGGCGCAACCTGGGTGGATAGCTCTAACGGCGTATTTGCTGAGGCGGTCGAACCCGGATCGGCAGCGGCGCGCGCGCGAATAATCCCCGGAGATCGACTGCACGCCATCAGTCCTAACGGCCAGCCGTGCCCGACCAGCCTGGACGGACCGACCTGCGAGCCGATTGGGAATGCGACTCGACTTCAGATCTATCTGGACCGCGCCGGCGTCGGCGGAGAGATTCACTACCTGATCGAGCGCCCCTCCTTCCCGGCCGAGACCCGTTACTACTACGCCGACCTCGACAACCTCGGAGCGATTCAGAGGTTAACCGCACGTGACCTTTACATAAATCTAATCGGATTAATCTATCTTTGCATTGGCCTGTTTGTAATCTTCAAGCAGGGTTCGCGTGCGCCGTTCGTGCTGCACTTTGCGACCCTTTGTCTCACTGCCTTTGTCTTTCACTTCTACGTGTCGATCGCGAGCTACCGCGATCTGGATTTAGCGATTGCGATCCTGGACAACACGGCATTCATTCTTTTCGCGCCGCTGTTCCTGCACTTCGCGGCAATTTATCCCGTGCGCCATCGTTTGTTCGATGAGAAGCATTGGCGCGCCGTGTACCTGTATCTGCCGTCGATGATTTTGGCGTCGGTTGGCGCGATCATGTTTCTGCGTGATCAGCTTGTCCTGCTCGCTCCGCCGTTGAGCGCCGTGTTGGATTATTCGCCGGCCTTCGTCGGGCGCTACTATCGAATCTCTTTCATCCATTTTGTCGCCGCGTTAGTGATTAGCGCAGCCATCCTGATTCGTCGTTTCGTCGTCAGCAAGAACACGGTCGCGCGCCAACAATTGAAATGGGTCGTGTCGGGATCGGCGCTGGCGATTGTGCCTTTCACCTTGCTTTACGGGATCGGTTACGTGGCCGGCGCTGACACGGCCGGGCCCTTAACTGACGTCGCTTTTCTCCCGCTGATTTTGATTCCGTTGTCATTCGGCTACTCTGTGGTTCGCTATCGGTTGATGGACGTCGAGCTGGTCGTGCGTCGCGCTGCGGTCTATGCGGCGACGTCTCTGGCAATTGCATTTCTGATCGGCCTCGTCGTTTATATTTTCGGGCTCTATGCACTCGGCGGCGGGGTTTCATCTTCGGACCAAATCACTCTCAAGCTGATAGCCTCGATCGTGCTGATGGCCGCCATCGTCATGATTGCTGCGCCGGTAAAGAACTTTCTTCAGGAGCGGGTTGACCGGCTGTTCTATGGCCGCCGTTATGACATGCGTCACAGCCTGCTCGACTTTGGACGCACTATTTCCGCCAGCACGGCGCTCGATCCCTTGCTTGACTCGCTAATTTCGCGCTTGCGCGAAGTAATGAACGTCGAGCGCGTCGCGATTTTTATCGAAGACCAGACCGATTCATCCGGCTATCGAGTTGCCCGCACCGCCGGGCTCTCAGAGCTGAGTGCGCCACCTGACTTTCGCGAGATGATTCGCGCCCGCTCGGCTGAAACGGGCGTCGTCCGTGCAGACGACCTTGAGTTGCCCACGGAAAGCGGGAGCTTTGTCCGGCGGACGCTGCATTATTACCTGCCGTGCGTAGTTCGTGGCCGGATGGTGGCGGTGATCGGATTAGGTCGCTCCAGCGATGGCGCGCTGCTTTCGTCGGAAGACGTCGAAATTTTGCGCACCGTGTCGGGCTATATCGCGGTCGCCATCGAGAATAGCCTGCTTTACCAGGAGCAGAAACACCGTGCCGCCGAACTCGAGCTGCTGAAGGAATTCAACGAGTCGATCGTCGAATCGATCAACGTCGGCTTGTTGGCGGTTGATTTGAACGGCAACATCACGCGCTTGAATTCCGCGATGGAAGAAATCTTCTCGATGACGCGCGAAGAAGCCAATGGCAAGAACGTCGAGGATCTCTTTGCCGAAGATTTCGCGGACACTCTGCGACAGGTGCTGGGACCGGAAGGTTGGCACCTCAGCCAGACGCGCCAGATCTACAAGCTGCACACGATTACGCGTGCCGGCCGGTCGGCGGTACTTAACATCGCGCTGGCCCCGCTGTACGCCGACACCGAAGAGCAGACCGGCGCGCTGGTAGTTCTCGAAGACGTCACTCAGCGCCTGCAACTGGAAGAACAACTTCAGCAGCGCGAAAAACTTTCTTCGATCGGTTTGTTGGCGGCCGGGGTGGCCCACGAAGTGAACACACCTTTGACCGGCGTGTCTTCTTACACGCAAATGCTGCTGGGCATGCTGCCGGAAAGCGATCCGAAACACGCCCTCCTCGAGAAAGTTCGCCGGCAAGCCGATCGTGCCACCGACATCGTTAATAACCTGCTGAACTTCTCGCGCACCGGCAATGCCGAAGAGTTTAATCAACTCAACATTCATCGGGTGCTCGACGACACCCTGCAACTGCTCGAGCCGCAACTTCGGCGCAGTCAAATTGAAATTGTGCGTGACTACGGCGAAGAGTTGCCGGAGGTCCACGGCAATTCAGGCAAGCTGCAACAGGTCTTTACGAACTTAATTCTGAATGCGCGGGACTCAATCTCGAACGGTAACGGTTTGGTCACTCTCAAGACGCGCAACGGTGAAGACGGGTTGGTAGTCGTCGAAGTTGCCGACAACGGCATCGGCATCGCGCCCGAACATGTCGCGAAGATTTACGATCCATTCTTTACCACCAAAGGCGTGGGCGGCGGCACCGGTCTGGGGCTGGCCGTCACGTACGGAATTGTGCAGGAACACTCAGGCCACATCACCGTCCTGAGCACCCCGGGTCAGGGTTCAACCTTCCGCATCACGCTTCCCACCACCGATCCAAGGGCCCGCATGAAAGTCGCCGTTCACTAACCACTTCCACTCGACCCCAAGTTACTTTTGAAATCGATTTCAGTCATAATCTCGGCTTTGCAAGCGATCTGTGATGGCTAAAAGAGGCTCAATCCTCGTCGTTGACGACGAAGAAATAATGCGCGACGTGCTCGAGACTTTGCTCTCGGCCGAAGGCTATCGCGTTGATTTGTCGAAGACCGGCGAAGAAGGACTGGACACTTACACCAAGCGGCCTTACGACGTGGTGCTGTTGGACGTGTCGATGCCGGGCATCGGTGGACTGCGCGCGCTGGAAGAGTTTTTGAAGCTGGATGCGGACGCCGTCATCCTGATGGTTACCGCGTACGCGACGTTCGACACCGCGATTGCCGCGTGGGAGAAGGGCGCGTTCGGCTGCATTCGCAAGCCGTTTCAGAACGAACACATCAAGGCGCAGGTGGCCGCCGGCATCAAGCGACGCCGCAAAGAAGAAGAGCGCCGCTCTCTGCGACAGGCAATGAGCCGCGAAGTCGATCGCGGCGCGATCATCGGCCGCTCGGACATCATGCAGGAGGTCTTTCGCGTCGTGGAGCAAGTCGCGCCCGCGCGCTCGACGGTTCTCATCACCGGCGAAAGCGGCACCGGCAAAGAACTGATCGCAAAGGCAATTCACGAAGCCAGCCCGCGCGCCGGCCGGGCGTTTGTGACGGTGAACAGTTCGAACATTCCTTCTGAGTTGCTCGAGTCCGAGTTATTCGGTCACACGCGCGGCGCATTCACCGGCGCAATTGCCGCGAAAAAAGGTCTGTTTGAAGTCGCCGACGGCGGCTCAATCTTTCTCGATGAGATTGGCGACATCCCACCCGAGACTCAGGTGCGTCTGCTCCGCGTCATTCAGGAGAGGGAATTCACGCCGTTGGGTGATACGACGCCGCGTCGCGTCGACGTGCGCATCATCGCCGCCACGAATATCGACTTGAAAGAAGCGGTGCGTCAGGGAGTATTTCGCGAGGATCTTTACTACCGTTTGTCTGTCGTGCCGATTGAGCTGCCGCCTTTACGCGACCGGCATGAAGACATTCTGCCGCTGGCGCAGCATTTTGTTCGCAAATACAACGAAGAAAACGGCCGGCAGGTCTCGGAACACGTTAATCCCGAGGTGCTGTCGCTGCTTGAGAATTATTCCTGGCCCGGTAACGTGCGCGAGCTTGAGAACGCGATCGAGCGGGCTGTCGTCATCGCTCCCGGCGACGAGATCACCCGTGAATGCCTGCGCCGCGAAATTGCCGATCCGCAAGCTGCCGCCGCCGTCGCGCGCGAAGCGGTCGGCGCATCGTCGGGAATCGACGTCACCCGCGGCGTGAACTTCTACGACGAAGTGCGACGCTTTGAAATCGATCTCATTCGGCGCGCTTTGGATCAAACCGGCGGCCATCAATCTCGCGCCGCGCGCCTGCTCGGTATGAATCCCACCACGCTTAACTCAAAGATCAAAACCTATAACATCAACCTGCGATCTTAGTTGCGGCTTTGTAGGCTCTCTTTCGGAGACTCTGTCTGCGCAGATGAAAACATTGCCAACCAGTCTGCTAGGGATATAAGGCGCGACGATCAGCTGGATAGCAGTTGACGGCGGGCCTTTCGCAAGTTGCCTCAAGAATCGAACTCGCGTACTCTCGCCCGTTACTAATCTCACAAAGGATTGTACTCCCATGAAAATTGCTCGCTTTTACTCCCTAATTAAGACGTGTGCCTCAAGTCCGCTCGCCGGCCTATCAAGGAAAGCATGTGCCTTTCCCAGAACTGCGGTTGTGGTTGGATTGATCATCAGCGTTATCGCAACAGCATATTCGACGCTTGAACTGACACCGGTACACGCAGAACTCGAGCCACCTACATGCACTCCGCCGACTACTTTGAGAATCAGCGAGTTTAGGTTGCGCGGGGCGGCAGGACCTAACGACGAGTTCATCGAGTTCTACAACAGTTCTGATTCGCAAATCACTGTTTGCACGGCTGACGGATCGAGCGGCTGGGCGCTGGCGGCGCGGAACGCGGCCGGCACAACGGCGTCGATAGTCTTCGTTATTCATCAGTAACAACCGGGGTCTTGACGTTAGCGCGTTGGCGCAGAACCCACTCCCGCAGCCAGCCGGACGCGCTGCTGGGGCGGCCGCGATACGTGCCGCTGGTTTACTTCGAAACAATGAATGCTCAAACTTTATCGCAGAACTCATCTCTATTACGGCGTCGCTTATTCGTTACGATGGGAGAGGCCAAATGACTCCAACCTTTGGTCCCTTACTAAATCTAAACGGCAGCCTTTCCCCTGGATACAACGCCTACTACGCGCTCAATGAGTACGAGCGTGCGCTTGGAGATCGGGTCTTTGCCTCGGGCCAATCCGGCCGAAGCGGCAATACAACTACTTATGGAACAACAACAAACAACCGCACTATTGCCTGGAACAGAGAATTCTACAGTCTCGGTCTGACTGATCGGGCACTGATGGTCCTTCATGAATCGTTACACCTCATCCCGAATTTCAGTGATTTTGCAATTGCCGGGGCGGCTCATATTATGGCGACACGGGGACGGGATAATCCTGGCAATGCGGGGAATTTCACGGATCGCAGTGCGGCCTCACAGTATATCAATGAGCAGATTGCCGCGCATTGCCGACGTTAGGAGGCCTATGCATTTCATCACTTCGCTTCTTAGCTGTGCCACCGTCTTATTTGTAATACCGACGGCGGCAAAGAATTTCGCTCAACCTCGGCCGGCGAATACGCCAGGTTGCACTTTGATTGAGAGCAGTCGTCCTCCTCACTACATTGCGTACGAGGGTACTAAACCTTCAGCCGAAATCAGTCTGCGTCTGCGGAACAACACCACTTGTGAGATTGTCATTGAGACCGATGACAGCATTCCAGCACAGTTGAGAAGGTTTCCGAACGGAGATGTCAGAATCGAACCGGTCATTGGTTCTGCAGATGGTGTTAGAGTGGCGCTTCACTACTTGGTAGAAGACCGGCAACGACAGAAAGCCCCGCAACGTGGCTACGGCTGGGGGGATTCAGTCTTTAGTTATCAAGTGCAACCGGGGCACTCTGTGATCTTCCGCATTCCTCGGGCTCAGCTCAAGAGAGGCTTAGATATAGTCGTGCCTTTCAAGTACGCTTGGGAAACCAGCAGCGCCATCGGGATGGGAGCAGGTGGCGTTGTTCATCGGGTGTACTTTCTTTTTGATGACTTCCCACCCACGGCACTGAAAAAATGAGAACTCAAAATTGGCCAAAACGCGGCACGAAAACCAAAACAGGAAAACCAAAACAGAGTAATTAAAACTGGGGTCAGGCCTGCGATTCTGCGTGCGCGCACACTTTATCTCATGCTCGCCCAAATTTTGTTGCTTCATTATTTAAGGCACTGGCGCAAAGTCTATGCCTTGACCGACGTGTAGTTGTCGCCCCTGGCATGCGCCATGGCGCGAAAACCGCGAGTCGATCTGGAAGGCTGTCCCTGCATAGGATTACGCGAGCCGGAAGGTCGTGAAGCGTTAGCGGGCAAAGAGCTAACAGACTGACGTTCGAAAAAACGCTTTACAGCCTCGCGGCTTTCGCATAGGCTTGCCCCCGTCCCAACTTTCCACACAAGGAGCAAATGAATATGGCCACGAAAAAGAAAGCGGCCAAGAAGACGGCCGCCAAGAAGAAGGCCGGCAAATCCTCATCAAAGGGAAAAGCCGGAGGAAAGAAGAAGACAGGAAAGAAGAAACGGGGCATGAAGGCCGACATCGGTCCACCCGTGGGCGGGCCGTAAACCTAAGTTTTGCGGGCCGTGACTCGATTCACCATCAGTCTCGGCCCTATTTCTTTTGGTGACTCGTCAAGCGCTATTAAGAAGCGCTATTTGCCGGCGGAGTTCAATGATGTCGGGTCGGGCCAGATAAGACTTGTAGTTGTCAGTTCCCCACACGCCTTCCAAAGACGACAAGACGGATTCAGCCTGTTGTGCAGATTGGCGCGCCCCTTCTTTGTCGCCAAGCTTATCCTTCGCTCGCGCCTGCACTGCGTAAGCACGCCACAAAGATTCATGCTGTTTCGCAGACGCAAAGCGCGACTGCGCTTCAGTGGAACTGGTCAGTGCGCCCTGCGCATCGCCCGCCGCTAGAGACGCTTCACTGAAGGCCAATAACGCTTCTGACAACCAGAGTGGGTTGTGCAGCGCGCGCGCCAGTTGCACGGCTTGTTCACATTCTTTGCGGCCCGCCGCCGCCTGTCCGGAACGCGCCAGAGCCAGACCCAATGTCGCTCGTGAGCGAACAGCGCTTACTTTTATTTCAGAGCCGGCAATGGCCAACGCCCGGCGGGCTTTGCTGACAGCCTCAGCGGCTTTCGCCTCGCTCAAAGCCAGCCCGGCCGCAGAGACCGTGGCGTCGGCGAGGAGGTCCTTGTAGGCTTCCTGACCCGGCGGTTCAGCAATCGCGAGCGCTTCATCCAGGTTCGCATGCGCGTCAGAAAATCTGCCCAGGCGCCATGCCGTCGTTCCCAGGTAGTCGGCCGCGTAACCCGTCGCCAGTTTTGCGTTGATCGACTTTTCGATCTTGTAGTCTTCGTAAAAATGGTTCCAGGCTTCGGGAAATCTCTCACTATCGAGCATTACGTACCCGAGCCCGTTGTGCCCGTAGGCGACGTACTGATTGTCGCCGACGGCCTGCGCCGCGTTGAGCAGCCGTTCAAATGTTTGCTTCGCATCGTCGTACTTACCCAGCTCAATCTGCACGTAGCCGAGATTGAAATAGGTGCTGAACGTTTCCTTGCCGTAGCGACCCTGCTCAAAGAATTTTAGTGCGTTCTGTAGGTGAGTCTGCGCGGCTTCGGGATTGTCTTCCTGCTTACGCAGGCCACCGAGCGCCAAATGCGCGCGCGCCTCGGCGTATCGGCCTTTGTAAAGCTGGGCCAGGCGAAGCGCGTCGTTGAAATTCTTATCGGCTTGCGGAAAGTTGCCGCGAATCAGATACGCCTTGCCGATTTCGATCAGGCCGAGCGTCGTCCGATTCTCCATTCGGTTAGCGCTCGCTAACTCCATCGCCTCTTGCGAATACTGTTGAGCTTTTGTCGCATCGCCGGCCAGGATAA
This sequence comes from Pyrinomonadaceae bacterium, assembly GCA_036277115.1. NCBI lineage: Bacteria > Pseudomonadati > Acidobacteriota > Blastocatellia > Blastocatellales > Pyrinomonadaceae > Pyrinomonadaceae bacterium. The sequence goes on along the minus strand of DASUNM010000023.1, from coordinate 1,462,066 downwards.
AAGTGTTGCTCAACTGTTGGAGCGTCCTGATCCGCTGATCATTGTTCTCCAGACTGGTCGAGCGCTCGAGCGCCTTTCCAAACGCGGCTTCGGCATCCGCAATTTTTCCCTGCTGCTGAAGAAGGCTGCCGCGCTGAAAAAACACTTCGGTCATGCCTTCGACCTCATTCGAAATGCTGAAACGGTCATTGGCTTGCTTCAGCGCATTCTCGGCCTCCTGATATTTTTGCGCGCGACCGAGGGCGACCCCCAGGCGCAGAAATGCGGCGGCGCTGTTCGCATCGATTTGCGTGGCTTGCCGGTAAGCCTCGATTGCCTGTTCGAGCTGCTCGCCCTTTTCATGAGCGCGGCCCAGATCGACAAGCGCGAAAGCCTTCTCGTTTGCCGGGACAGCCGACGCCAGTTGACGATAATTTTCGACAGCGGACGGAAAATCGCGCGTCACCGTGTTTGAGATAGCTTCCAACCGCAAACGGTCGACGGGCGCCAACGCTGCCCGGTTCGGAACCAGATTTTGTGCGATGAGCAATTCGTTTTTTGCGTCGTCCGGAACATCCAATTCAGTCCACGCTTCCGCCAACCGCGCGTGTGCGAGCGCAAAACGATCATCAGTGGCCACGGCCTGCTGTAACAACTTGCTCGACTTGAAGAAGGCGCCCTCGCGCATGGCGTTAACGCCCAAATCGTACAGATGCCGTGCTTGAGGAGTGGGCTGATGCACGGTGGGACGAGTCAGCCACCAACCGAGGATTCCAAGCAACGCCACAGCTACGACGCCTGCAATCACGTACCCAACCGAAATCCGTGGCCTGCGAAAGATGTCTGACAATGTCGCGAGCGCGCCCGTAGGTTGTTCGCCGCTGGCCTGCGACGGCAGTCGCGGGATAACACGCATCTCGGCCGTCGCCGCAAAGCCGGACCGCACATCCGCCAGCTCTTCGGCCATTTCGTCTGCTGATTGATAGCGATCAATTGGCTTCTTCGCGAGCGCCTTCAGCACAATGTGATCGACTGCCTCAGAAACGTCGCTGTTGATGGTCGAAGGCGGGACCGGATCATCGCGGATTATCTTTGTGCAGATTTCCATGCGCGTGGTCCCGTCAAATGGCGCCTTCCCGGCGATGCATTCGTAAAGCAAAGAGCCGAGCGCAAAAATGTCGCTGCGGGCGTCGATGCCTGATCCAAGCGCTTGTTCCGGCGACAGATAAAGTGGCGTGCCGACGATGACGCCTTCCTGTGTTTGTGACGTCAGCAAGGTCTGCCGTTCCGGATCGCTTTCCGTCATCGAATCGATGTTGAGTTGCTTGGCCAGGCCAAAATCGAGCACCTTCACATCACCGCGGTGGTCGACCGCAACGTTTGACGGCTTGATGTCGCGATGGACTACGCCGTTGCGGTGCGCTTCGCCAAGGGCGGCGGCCACTTGTTGAATCAGTCCCAGCGCGCGCGCGATCGTCAGCGAATTTCCCTTCAACAAGTCGGCGAGCGTTTGACCCTTCACCAGCTCCATTACGATGTACGGCTCGCCCTCTTTCGTCTCGCCGTAATCGTGAATCGTAGCGATATGTGGATGTGACAAGGCCGAGACGGCGCGGGCCTCGCGCAGAAACCGCGTGCGAAAGTGCTGCTCGTTTTGTCCCGGTTTGATCGTGAGGGTCTTGATCGCAACGCGCCGCCCGAGCACGGTGTCTTCGGCCACGTACACGACGCCCATGCCGCCTTCGCCGATCTTTTCGATGACGCGATAATGCGAGATGGTCTGGCCGATCATGTTGGTCGCGATGACGCCGGGTTAATTTGCGGAACTCTTTGACGTTGGGTCGGAACTACATTGGCACGCTCGCATTGTGGGACAAAGCGGTAGTGATTTCAAGAGTTACGCGCGTCTGCGAAAAGTCTACAGGTGCGCGCTTGTCGATGTGATAAGCTCTGCGCGGAAAGCGAGAAAAAACGGTGCGAAGACGCAAGATCGATGGCTGTCCAATCGCGGGCGCGCTGCAACTGATCGGCGATAAGTGGACGCTGCTGGTCGTTCGCGAGCTTTACGCCCGGCCAAAGCGCACCACCGAATTGCTGGAAGAACTCCACCCGATCAGCAGTCGCACGTTAATGGGCCGCCTGAAAGAGATGGAGCAGGACGAAATAATCCTGCGCGTGAATTACGGTGGCTTACCGCGTCGAGTGGAATATGAACTCACAGAGCGCGGCCGGCGTCTCGTGCCCTTGCTCGACGCGCTGATGAAGACAGGCCAGGTGCTCGACTGTAACGATTGCGAGGATCGCAAACAGCAGTTGGGTTACTACTGCGACTTTTGTCCGAATGTCCGCGCCGAATCCCGCTCCATCGAGATGGACGAACGCGGCTTTGACCGCGACAGCACGCCGCTCCCATCCGAACCTGCACCTCTGCCAATGCGACGTCCGAAAGACGACATTGTGTTGCTGTGAATCTCGCGCTCTATTTCGGCGGCGCCTTCTTGTGGATCATGAAGTAAAGCTGAGCGGATAGACCAGGATTGATTGGCTTTAGAATCTTATACTCTGCCTCGGCATCCTTCTTCTTTCCACTCATCAGGTATGCCACACCGAGATTGAAATGCGCGCCCGCGTAATCAGACTTAAGACGGATCGCTTCCTTGTGCGCCGCGATCGCTTCGTTCCATTTCTTTAACTGGCCGTAAGCGTAGCCAAGGTTGTTGTGCGCCGCGGCCCAATCCGGCTTGAGTTCCGTGGCGACCTTAAACTCCTTCACCGCGTCGCTCTTTTGCATCTCTGCGATGACCGTCTCTGTCTGCTTCCATTTGCTGTAGGTGAGGCCCAAATTGAAATGGGCTTCAGGCATTTTCGGATCGAGCTCGATCGCTTTCTTCAACGGGGCAACGGCTTCTGCGAATTTGCCCAGGTTGTTGTAAACCCAACCGAGGTTGCTGTGTGCCTCAGCGTAATCCGGCTTCAGCTGAATCGCGCGCTTGAGCGGCGCCTCCGCTTCACTCCAACGCTTGCTCTTGCCGAGCGCGTAACCCATGTTGTTGTTCGCTTCCGCGTCGTCCGGCTTTAGGCGAATGACCTGCCGGTAAGCTTCGGCTGCCTCCGGGTACCTGCCCAGCTTGTCGTACATCCATGAAAGATTGCTGTAAGCCTCGGTGAAGTTGCCCCGGTAACGAACGGCCAGTTTGTAAGCATCCGCCGCCTCAGTGAATTTCTCCTGGCGCCGGTACGCGTCGCCGAGATTGTTGTGCGCTTCGGCGTATTCAGGTCTGACGGCAAGCGCTTGTTTGTAAGCCGCGATCGCTTCATCGAACTTGTTCGCGTTGTACGCCGCGACGCCCTGGTCGTAATAGATGAGACTCAACGATTCGCGTGCCGGAGAATTCTGCGGTGCGAGCTCGAGCGCTTTCTTCAAAGGGGCGATCGCTTCGGCGTCACGATCAAGTTTTAAGTAAGCATTGCCGAGCGCGACATAAGCATCAGCCCAGTCCGGCCTCTGTTGAATCGCCTCGTTCGCGGCGGCGACGGCTTCGTCGTAACGACCGAGGTTGAAATACGCTTCACTCAGATTCAGATGCGCTTCGGGGAAGTCCGCCTTTTGACGAAGCGCGCGCTTGTATAAGTCGATGGCTTTCTCGTACTGCCCGGCATCGAACTGGTCGTCGCCCTGATTGTTCAGTTCGTCCGGACCGCCGACGCGCCGCGCGGCGTCTCCGAGCGGCTTCGTCGATTCAAGGCCGGGATCGCCGCTGCCGGTGTTGGTCGTCGTGCTGCCGCCACCCGTCTGTCGCGTACCTCCCGTGCCTGTCCGATCAGTTCGAGTTGTCGAAACGGTGTCACGTTGTGGCTTACTGACCTTCGTAGTGCGGGCGACCGTTTTCTTTTCGGGACGTTTCGCATGATGCGAGACGGTTTTCGGAGCGGTGAAAACACCGCGGCCCGACCGTGACTCAACCTCGGCGGCGCTGGCGAGTTCGGCGCTTGAGCCGCCGGTGATGTCCTGCGCCAGCGAGCCGGTGAAAAGCGGCAATCCTGAAACCGCCAGCGCCAGGAACGCTGCGGCTATACTAGAACGCATTGATTTAGAATTTTTTTTCATAGTGCGCTGGGCGAGAAATCTGGTGCTCGTGCCGGAAAAGTCTACTGTGACCCGCCCTCGGCCACAAGTTTTAGACTCGGCCTGACCTGACTTGCGTTTGCTGCCTTGCCAACATTTAATGACCGTATGAGTTGTCGATCGCGGGTAATTGGCTTAACCGCCGCCGTTTTCCTGGTTCTCGGTCCTTCAGTTGGCGGCCAGGATTTTCTGCCTCCGGCCCCGCCCGACAGGACACTCATCTACACGCTGGATGAACGGAACACCTTAACCCCACTTGCATTCGAGACGGCTCGAACACCGCTGAAAGTCACTGAGAAAGCGAAAAGCACGAAGACCAGCTACCTCGAAATAGCCGGTGAACATTCGTCCCGGATCCTTTCGACAACCCCGCGCATCTTTCTTTTCACGACCGAGCGTCAGGGTAGTCATCCACCGTTCATTGTCTGGCTGACCCCAAAATCGGGTGCGCGTCGGGCGACGGCTATAGCCCAATCGGGCTTGACCGGGTTCGCGATCGATTCGGGACAAATCGTTAAGCCGACCATCCGCGTGCTGGAAAAATTCGGCGATGAAGTTTTCATGGAACTGCGGCCGCGGACTTCGCTTGTGCCCGGCGAATATGCGATTATTGGCGACGACTTGACGCGTGTTGCGACGTTTCGAGTTTCAACCGAAGCAAACCGTTGAGTCAGGAGTTTTTGGAGAAATGCCCGAACCGTCGAAGTTATCAACAGTGAATCAGGCGCCGCGGACAGGATTTTGGCCGGCTTTAGCAGTTTTTTTGATTTGCGCGTCTGCCAGTTTTGGTCTGACCGGGTGCAATTCCGGAGATCAAACAAGCGGGAGTGGTAACAGTGTGGCTTCGTCGAGTCCCGCCGCCAATACCAATCCTGCACGTTCCACCGCGCCGACGAGAATCGTTCCGACTGGACCGGTGGCGCTGTCACAAGAAATTCGCGACACGAAGGTCAAGACACTAGATGGCGGTTCACTTAAGCTTTCCGATTACGACAACAAAGTCGTCGTCGTAAACATTTGGGCAACTTGGTGCGGGCCTTGTCGTCAGGAGATGCCGGACCTGGTGAAGCTCAGCCAGGAATACAAGTCGCGCGGTTTGGTCGTACTGGGACTGGCGACGACTTACAACGAGCGAGATGATCCCGAACAGGTCAAGCAGTTCATCAAGGCGCAGAATGTACAATACAAGATTCTTTGGGATGATGGCGCGTTAGCGGGTCCGCTGGTGCAGAGTGTGAACGGTCGAAGCATCATTCCGCAGAGTTTTGTCATTTCGCGTGATGGAAAGATCGTGAAGCACTTCTCCGGATTCAACGCGCAGCAAACGCCCGCGCTTATGCGAAAGGCCGTTGAAGAGGCGTTGAACGACAAGAGTAAAGCTTAAGACGGGCAGCAGGAACTTTTGAGCCACCTGCTTCAGCAGGTGGTTTTGCTTTTGAAGCGGAACAGGATTCTGAACGTGAGTACCGACGTCAAACAGAAACTTCAGGGCGAGCTCGACCAGTTGGAAAGCGAGTTGCGCGTGCATTTGCCGAAGGAGATCAAACGCGCGCGCGAGTTTGGCGACCTGCGCGAGAACTCAGAATACCAGACCGCCCTCCAACGGCAGACTATGGTCAAGGCCCGGATCCGTGAGCTTCGCCAAAGACTGAGTGAAGTCGCTTCAATTGATCTGTCAAAGGTTTCACATGACAAAGTGGGTTACGGATCGGTCGTGGTTCTCTATGACGGCGAGCGCGAAGAAGAGGTGACTTACCGTCTGGTCACGCCGGAAGAGTCCGATCCAACGGCGGGTTTAATCTCGACTGTGTCGCCCGTCGGGCGGAGCCTGATGGGCAAGGAAGAAGGCGACGAAGTCACCGTGACGACGCCCGCCGGCTCGCGCACGTTTGAGATCAAGAGCCTCAAGACGCTACACGACGAGATTAAGGATGAATAGAACAAATGCTGGCTAGACTGCCCTGCGGCGGCATCCGCCCGTCAATCGCCTAATTAACACAGTCTCTAGCACTTACATATTGAACCGTTCCGCAAAACGTACTACACTGTGCGTCCTCGCGAGGAAGGGTTCCCCCGGTCCCGATGAGCCTGCCAGCCCCGGTCCGGAGAAAGCACAAACGATGACAATTTCCCGGCGAATCTTTATCCAGACAGCATCCGTTGCTGCCATCGCGGCTGCCGCGATCGGCAAATCAACCTTAGCGGTTCTCGCACAGGGCGGTGCCACCGATCCACTGTCTAACTATACGCAAGATACTTTTACTCAATACATCAATTCGATTTTTCGGCTGCACGGATCAAGAACCGTCGACGTGATGTTGGAAAAGGTGCAGGACACGCTGCCCGCGAAAGAGACGCGCGGTGGCGGACGCGAATCATTCACGCTGCACTTTCGCGGAGGCGATTTTCAGCTTCGTCAGAATACTTACACGGTCGAACATCCGGCGCTCGGAACTTTCGCGTTGTTTTTGGTCCCCAGCGGGGCCGACGAGCATGGCGCGCAAAGCTATGTCGCGACGATCAATCGGCTCGCGCACGCGTCCAAACCCAGCGCCGTACCCAAGGCCATTCCGCGCAAATCAACTCCGGAATCAACACCAAAGCCTGAGTCATCAGCGCCGGCGAAGGTTGCTCCTGAGCCGAAAACTCTCAGCCCGTCCGAATCACCGAAGCCGGTACAGGTTAAGCCTCGAAGACGGAAGGTTGATCCGGACCTGTATCCAGAATTCGACTACGATTACTAGCAAGCAGATAGTTCAGCCCGCTGGCGTGACCCCGATTAGATAGACGTTTTCTTGACACTCGTAGAGTGCGTTTCTATCATCCTGTTTGAAGTTCCCTTCGGCAGCGGAATCGGTCTCAAGAGTTTAGTAACGCAGCCTAAGAAAGCCTAAGGATGTTTGGAGCCAGCATTGGGCGCGCGGGTCAGCGCATTATCGACGCGATGGTGCGGTGGCTTGCCCGCGGGCATATAAGTCCGAACTTTCTGACTTTCGTTGGCGTAGCGATAAATGTCGGGTCGGGGCTGCTGTTTGGATGGGGCCAGTTCTTCTGGGCCGGAATCATCCTGATCGTCGCGAACCTGTTCGACATGCTCGATGGGCAGGTAGCGCGCTTGTCCGGCCGAGTAACCCGGTTTGGTGGGTTCCTTGATTCGTCGCTTGATCGGTTGTCCGACATGGTGGTGTTTGTCGGGCTGATGGTTTTCTACGCGCGTGACACTGAGTTTCATTCAACGCTCAATGTCTTTCTCGCGGGCGCCGGGTTGATGGGCTCGATCATGGTGAGTTACGCGAGCGCGCGCGCCGAAAGCCTGATCCCGAAATGCGATGTTGGCTTTCTGCGCCGTCCGGAGCGGGTGGTGCTGTTCATCATCGGCGCGTTGACGACGCATCCGGCTTCGCCCAACTTCCTGCTTAACCGAATGCCAGCGGTTTTATGGGTCCTGGCAATTGGCTCGTACTGGACGTTTGCGCACCGCATGTATCACACCTGGATGGAACTGAATCGCACCAAACGTGAAGCGGCGCAGAGTGAGTTGTCGGCTTCTAATGGCGCGGAGCAACTCCCAGGCGAGCGACGCTCAGAGGCTACTTTAGCGGCAAAAACCGGGTAGAGTTAGCGTCTAAGTGTTTTCTGTGAGATAACTCTTGACGTACCTGCAGTCTCGGTCTAAGTTAGTCCGCGCATTTTTCTAAAAGGTAAAGCAATCTTGATCATCTGCCCCGCATGTGGAACTTCGGTTGAAGGACAACTTTGTCTTGGTTGTCCGGCCTGTGGCGCGCGTGCCGTCGGTCCGCCGCTCGCCAAACCTGAACATCAACTCGTGTCCTTTGGTCCAGCCGCGCTGGCGGCCTTGGGCGGCGGTTTGATGCTAGTTGGTTTTCTGGCGTCAGCGACCGTCGTGTGGATCGTCAGCAAGGGCGCGGCGCTCAACTTTGGGACGATTATCGCAGCCGGCCAAACGGCGGCGTGGCAGTTGAAGTGGATTTCAGTGCCGGTGGCAGTTGCCGTTATTTGGGGTGGCTCGCGAGCGCTGAGAACGATTCGAGAGGCGCCCGCGGACTTTGGCGGATTGCGGATCGCGCGCGGCGGATTGAGCGCCGCGATTCTCGCGACCCTGATGGTGGCGACGTTGATCGGTGTCACGGTTCCCGAAAGGCTACGGCGGCGGCAGTGGGGAATCGAAGCGGCCGAGCTGGCGCGCGGCTACACTCTGCATCGCGCTTTGCTTCAGTATCGCGAGCAGCACGGAACCCTGCCTCCGCGCGACGAACTTGTTCGCGAGCTACGCACGCTGCCCGACCCGGACGGTTCGATCACGGAAGCGCTGCTCGACTACGACGCCAGTGATTACGAAGCAACCTCGGTGGTCGCTGCGGCCGCGCCAAAAAACAAGGAGCTTCAACGCGGCGGGGCCATTCGCACTGTTTCCCTGAATTCTACGGCTGACGCCGCGCCGGTGTCGTTCACGAGTTACGAGCTGCGCCTTCCGGGCAAAGATAAGAAACGCAACACTGAAGACGATCTGGTGGTTCGCGATGGCTTGATCCTGACTTTGGCGGAACTTCGCGACTACCGAGCTGGCCGCTCCAGCGCGCCTTAGCTCATGTCCTTCCTGGCCCGCTTCCGTCGAAAAAAAGAAGATCCCGAAGTTGTCCGTCGCAGAATACTTCTCCAGTTCGGTCGCATCGGCGAAGCGAACGTGATCGAAGTCACCAAGGACGACGAAGGCAACACGATGCTGGCGTACAGCTACACCGTCGGCGGCGTAGACTATCAGGCGTGGCAACGTCTCGACGACGAACAATTGCGGCGCCCGCATGACTACTTCCCGGACGCGCGCGTTGACTTGCGCTACGATCCCAAACGACCCGTCAATTCGTTCGTGGTCTGAGCACCAATCTTAAATTTAATCTGGAATCTTAAATCTTGAATCTGAGATTCCTCCCTACTTCGTGCTTGGTACTTTGTACTTCGTGCTTTGTACTTTGTGCTTTGTACTTGGTACTTTGTGTCTAAGAACGTTGGTGCTAACCACAAAGCACCAAGCACAAAGCACAAAGGACTAAGTACGATTTGTTTGGCAAAATCCTAATCGCCAATCGTGGTGAGATCGCGGTGCGCATCATTCGCGCGTGCCGGGATTTAAACATCTCGCCGGTCGCGGTCTTTTCCGAAGCCGACGCCGCGGCCCTCCACGTGCGCATGTCTGACGAGGCACACTGCATCGGCCCCGCGCCTTCGACCGAGAGTTACCTGAACATTCCGGCAATCATTGCGGCTGCTGAGAAATCCGGCGCTGAAGCAATTCATCCCGGCTACGGCTTTTTGGCCGAGAACGCTGAGTGTGCGCGCGCGGTCAGCGAAGCGGGATTGACCTTCATCGGCCCGACGCCGGAAGCCATGGAAGTGATGGGCTCGAAGACCAGCGCGCGTCGAGCCGCGATTAAAGCCGGCGCGCCCGTGGTGCCGGGTACGACCAAGGCTTTGCAGAATCATGAAGAAGCCAAACAGGCGGCCGCGAAGTTCGGATATCCGGTGATGTTGAAAGCCGCCGCGGGTGGTGGTGGCAAAGGCATGCGGCAGGTGGCCGCCGAGAGCGAATTGAGTTCGGCTTTAGAGGCCGCGCAATCAGAGGCAGCGTCCGCGTTTGGCAATTCCGATGTTTATCTCGAAAAGGTTGTCGAGAAACCACGGCACATCGAAATCCAAATCTTCGCCGACACACAGGGCCACTGCGTCCATCTCGGTGAACGCGAATGCTCAATCCAGCGCCGCCATCAGAAGGTGATTGAAGAATGCCCGTCGCCCATTAATGATCCCGATTTGCGGCAGCGTATGGGCGCGGCAGCGATAAAAATTGCGCAGGCGGTGAACTATGTCGGCGCCGGGACAGTTGAATTTCTGTTCTCAGACGTGACGAGTGAGTTCTACTTTCTCGAGATGAACACACGTTTGCAGGTGGAGCATCCGGTCACGGAACTTGTCACCGGCTTTGATCTCGTGCGCGAACAAATCAACGTCGCCGCCGGCGGACCACTATCTTTCAAGCAGGAAGACGTGCAGTGGCACGGCCATGCGATCGAATGTCGCGTTTATGCTGAGGATCCCGATAACCAATTCTTTCCATCGCCCGGCAGGATCACTTTTCTCCGCGTACCCGCCGGTCCGGGCATCCGCGACGACAGCGGTGTCAGCGAAGGCGACGAAGTCTCAATTCACTACGATCCAATGATTTCAAAGCTTGCCGCCTGGGGGCGCACGCGTGATGAAGCGATCGATCGCATGCGGCGCGCTCTGAATGAATACGCCGTGGGCGGCATTAAGACAACGCTCCCGTTCTTTCGTGAGATTGTGCGGGATGATGAATTCATCAAGGCGCGCCTCGACACGGGTTTTATTTCGCGCTTCAACGAACGCCGGGGAGAGGGCGGGGATCTTTCGGAAGGTGCGCAAGCTTCCAGCTTGCAGCAGGACATTGCGGTGATCGCCGCCGCGCTCTCTTACGCGCAGGCGCAACGCATGCCGGCAGCGAATCATGACGAATCGCAAAGTAAGTGGAAGCAAGCGGGCCGCCGGACCGCGTTGGCGAACTCCCTGATAAAGACTTCGAAATGAAACTCCGCGCGATCATCCAGGCTGTCGAAATTGACGTCGAGGTTCGACGCGAAGCCGGACAGGTCTTTGCTACAGTCGATGGCCGCGAATACAAACTTGAAGCTCACCCGTCGCCGTCGGGCTTGACGCTGTTGACGGCTGACGGTCAGGTAATTGATTGCCGCGTCGAAGGGCAGCCGGTGTCGGGGCAAGCCGTTGATGTTTTTGTCGGCACCGACCAGTACGCCATCACGCTGACTGATCCGAAACGGCTTCGTGGCTCCGCGGCTGCAAGTGCGTCGGCGGACGGTGCGGCGCGGATCGTCGCGCCCATGCCCGGGAAAATTGTGCGCGTGCTCGTGGCGCAGGGCGCAGCGGTGGAAGCGGGCGCCGGCATCGTGGTCGTTGAAGCCATGAAAATGCAGAACGAAATGAAAGCGCCGAAAGCGGGAACGGTCGTGACGCTGAACGTCGATGTAGGAACGACGGTTAATGGCGGCGATGTCCTCGCCGTAATTGAATGATTGTTGAAGAACAAGAAGAGCATTTTCCATTTGTCATTTGGCATTTTCATTTGCCATTTGTAAGCGTCGTTTTGCTCCAGTCGAGTACACCGACGATGGGAAATGAAAAATGATAAATGGAAAATGACAAATAATTCTTTAGTGTTTGATTCGGATATCCGGATTTTGCTTTGGGATCTCGACGGCACGCTTGTCCGCGGCAAGCGTTACGGCGTTTTTAAGGACTACACGATCCCGATGCTCGAATCGGTCTTCGGGACTTCGGGCTCGCTCGGCGAGATGATGGTATCCGGGATGACGGATTTGCAGATAGTCGAAGAAGCTCTGCGCGGCGAAGGCATCACGCGTGAGCACATCAGTGCGAAGAAGGACGATCTGATGCGCTCTTACATCGAGCAGATGAGACTCGCCGTCGGCAACGGCGCGCACATTATCGAAGCCATGCCCGGCGCGCGTGAAGCGCTGCAGGCGGTAGAGGATCATCCGCGCTACCAATCGGCGATGTTGACGGGCAACATCGAGCCCGCCGCGTATTTAAAAGTTGAGATCACCGGCCTCGCTGAATTCTTCAAGCTGCCGGGCGCGTTTGGCAACGAATCATTCGATCGTCGCGATTTGCCTGCCCTGGCGGTGCAAAGAATAAATGAGCAGCTGGGAGAGAATCTGTCGCCCGAACAGTTCATCGTGATTGGCGACACGCCGAACGATGTCGCCTGCGCCCGTCACTTCGGCACGCGCGTCGTCGGGGTTGGGACCGGCCGCATACACTCCTATGAAGAGCTGCGCGCCTGTAAACCCGATGCTTTGCTTCCGGATCTTCTGGATGTTGATCTTTTCATCCGGACACTTGATGCGTTGTGATGTGGTCAGAACCGGGAGCGGCAGCGACCGGGTGCAATGATCTTACCCCGTCGCTACCGCTCCGGGTACTGACCTCACTGCTGCGCGAGAGACGCTCATTGAATTGATCTGGATGTGGCGCGATAATCAGTTTGTTCCCCTGACAAGTTGGAATTTCACCACTGGAGGAGGGAACTATGCTCGTCAACTGGATCAAAGACGCCGACGCTGCGCTCGAGCAAGCGAAAACTGAGAACAAACCTCTCTTAATCGATTTCTCTGCCGCGCCGGCTTGAGGTGCATGTGCTCGGCTGGAAGCCGAGTCCTACTCGGATCAGGGAACTGCTGATTTCATCAACCAGAACTTCGTCCCACTGGCGGCTCACATCAAAGAACATCCCGCGTACTTCAAACGCTTCGACGCAGTCTGGACGCCGACTATTCTGGTTCTGGATGCGAAAGGTGTCGAACGCTACCGCGTCGAAGGTTATCTGCCGAAAGACTGGTTCCGCGCGCGTCTGGAGATGGGCATCGCGCGCGTGGCGTTCATGCACAAAAAGTTCGCCGACGCACAGAAGTTGTATGCGGACGTTGTAGATCGTTTCGGCAACATGGCGCTGGCCGCGGAAGCTTTGTATTGGCGCGCCGTCTCGCAATACAAAGCGACGAACGACCACACTGTGCTTGGTGAAGTGGCGAAGGAACTAAGCGAAAAACATGCGGGCGATGAGTGGACGCTGAAGAGTGACCCGTGGGCGCATTGAACTAATTGGTAGCACAGATTTCAGTCTGTGGTTTCTGCCAGGGTCACGCTCAAGTCAGTGGAAAACACAGACTAAAGTCTGTGCCACTAGATCCGGTGAAAGCCCTTCAAAATATCCTGGGTCGCGAGCCGCAGGATCACCGGCCGCCCATGTGGACAGGTTGTGGGCGAAGAGGTAAGCAAGAGTCGATCGATTAACCAGCGCATCTTTTCCGGCGCGAGCGGCATGTTGACCTTGATCGCTGAGTGACACGCGAGCGACGCAGCGATTTCGTCGCGCAACACCTCGCGGGACTTCCCACGCTTCTCCTGATCGATGCTGTCGAGGACTTCGGACAAGACGTTGCGTGCTTCGCTTGCCGGTAAATCAGCCGGCGTGGCTTTAATGGCGACGGTCCGGCCCGACAACCTCATCAGCTCAAAACCATAACCCTCCAGCTCTTCCGCAATCGCATCGAACGCCGTGGCCTGCGCCGGGGTGAGATCGAACGTTTCGGGAATCAGCATTCGTTGAGACTCAGCCTGCCGGGCAGTTTCCAACGCACGATACTTATCAAACAGAACGCGTTCATGGGCGACGTGCTGATCGATTAGGAGCAGACCTTCGTCGTCCGTCGCGATGATGAAGCTTTCGTCGAGTTGGCCGAGCGGACGAATGTTTTGTGACAGCGAATCCGTTACCTCGCCCACGAACTTGGTTGCCGAGTCGAGCGGCGGCAAAGAAGGCGCAGGTCGAAGGGTGGGCGAAACTTCGGGTTCAACTTGTTCATCGGAAATCGCTTTCGCCACCGGCATCGAGTCCACCGGCAAAGGTTCCGAGAGGCCGGTTTCCGTTGATGCCGACATCTCTTCAGCCGACAACTGCGCTTGCACAGCGGTGGCAAAGCCGAATCCGATGCGCTCCTGCTGCGGCTCAGGGCGCAGTGTGAAAGTTGATCGCGCGAATGGTTCGGTGCGTGATGGAATCTCCGTTTCCGCCACGTCCGTGGGCGTGATTCGGTTTTCGTCCGCGTCGGAACCGACTTCATCTCGCCGAAATTCCGCGGACATTTGCGCCTCAGCTGCGGGCGCATATCCCGCGCTCGCCAACGCCGCGCGCACGGCGGCGCGAACCGAATCAGCCACCGCGGCGGCACGTCGAAAACGAACTTCTGTCTTCGCGGGATGAACGTTGACGTCAACTTCTTCGAGCGGGACATCGATGAACAGAAGCGCGACCGGATAGACGCCGTGCGGCAGAATTGAGCGGTAACCTTCCGAAACAGCCCGGCCAATCAGACGGTCGCGGACAAACCGGCCATTGACGAAAAGGAACTGCGCGTCACGCGAAGTGCGGCGTTCACGCGGGGCGGAAACGAAACCTTCGACCTTCGCAATGGAAGAGGAGAAGCGCGTTTCTGCTGCATTGCTCGTCGATCCCGTCGCATCCACCACCCCACCCGCGCTGCCCGCGCGGGGACCCCGGTCCGCTCCGGGTTCTGACACGCCGCTGTTTACTTCGAGCAGCCCCTCCAAAAATTGCGCGCCAAAAATCTGGTAGGCACGTTCGCGCAGATCTTTGGCGGGCGCCACGCGAATTGTTTCGCGACCGTTGTTCGTCAAAGTGAAACTGATTTCGGGATGGGCGAGTGCGTAGTGCGTCACCAGATTCGTGAGATGAAAGCTCTCCGTCGCTTCTGAGCGCAGAAACTTTCGGCGCGCCGGCGTGTTGAAAAACAGATCGCGAACCACAATGGTTGTGCCGCGCGGATGGGCGGCGTCTTTCACATCGCGCATCCGGCCGCCTTCGATCACCACGCGCGTTGCGGCGGAAACATCTTCGGTGCGCGTTATCAGCTCGACGCGCGCAACCGACGCAATGGACGCCAGCGCTTCACCACGAAAACCCAGCGTGCCGATAGCCGCCAGATCTTCAGCTTTGCTGATTTTCGAAGTGGCATGACGCTCGAAAGCGAGCACCGCATCGTCGCGCATCATCCCTTCGCCGTCGTCGGTGATCTTCAAAAGGCGCCGGCCACCGCCTTCTACGTCCACCGTAACGCGCGTCGCACCTGCATCGATCGCATTTTCGACAAGTTCTTTGGCGACAGATGCGGGTCGCTCGACGACTTCACCTGCGGCGATGAGATTTGAAAGGTGATCCGGGAGTACACGTATCTTCGACATTGTTAGAGGTACACAATCGTGTGTTCGTTCGAGCCCAGGTCGATCGCATCAAACATCCAATCCACGACGTAACGTCCATGGCGAGCCAGCAGCGACGTAATATTGACGTGCCGCTCCTGCAAAGTCTTCTCGGGATAAAGCAGGTCGAAGGCACGCTCAAGTTGCCGGCGCAGCGTCTCATCGCGCCCGATCTGCGCGCGCTGAAAACGCGTCCGCAGTCCGTCGAGTTGATATTTTATTTTGGCGCGACCCTTGTCGAGCGCTTCCGCGAGCGTTGGATCGACGTGGCGTAATCTGTCTTGTAGCGTGTCGAGTTCGCGGTTGAAAGTTTCAGTCGTGTGATCGAAAGCTTCTGAAGTCTCTTTGCCCAAATAATTCTCAACGACGTTAGCGACGACCTGATCATACCCGGCAAAGAAATCTTTCAGCGTCAGATCGTAACGCTCCAGCGCTCGCCACGTTTGTTTCTCCACCATCGTGATGCTGGCGCGATGCAGAATGGGCGTCACCGGCCGATCGAGCAGCCGATAAACCTCAGACGTCTGCGCGAAGTAAGCAACCTCAGCCGCGCCGCCGTAGTAGGTAATCGTCGGCAACAGATAATCCTGCACGACGGACCGCAACGTCACGTTTGGACTGAAGCGATCAGGCTCGCGCAAAGCCCACTCGGCGAGTTCTTCCGCGGAATACTCCTTTCCGTCCGCTTTCGTTCGATACTTGCCGTTTGGCGTTCGCGATAGCGCGTGACGCGCGGCGGTTTCGTCGTGGAGAAAAAGCGGAAACGAATCTTCCGATGGAGTTACTTGCGCGTGATAGCCGGCGTCTTCCAGTTCGCGACTGCGCTGCGCGATGGCCGCAGCGATCTCCGGCGCGATTCGGGCCGCCGCTGAGTAAAGCGGCGCCGCAAGCTTCTTTAGTTCGGCATCGAGCGGATCGAGAACAATCAGTCCGTGCTTCGCCGTCAACGCGGTCACCAGACGCGCAAATGCATCGCCGTACGCTCTGCCGGGAGCGTACGCGTCGCGCACGAGTGCTTCGATATCTTCCGTGAACTCACTGTTCGGTAGCGACTTCAGCAGATTTTGGATGACACCCTCAATGGACTGATCGAGTTTTACGAGCCCCACCGGCGAGCCGTCATTGTGGATCTCAACCGGTACGGATGTTTTTTCCAGTGCGCAATCGCGATTGATGAATTCAGCCCAGGCAACTTCCGCAAAATCGTGATCTTCGGTCGCGATCCAAAACACGGGCACGGCCTTCACGCCGCGTTGGCTCAGGCATTCGGCGAGCTTCACAGCTGAGAGTGCTTTGTAAATTGTGTAGAGCGGCCCGGTGAATAAACCCGCCTGCTGGCCCGACACAACTGCAAGACAGTCGGGCTCTGCAAGCAAGCGAATGTTCTTGAGGGTCGCTTCGCTCGCTCCCCAGCCGCGATTCATTCGTTCGAGCGCGGCGCACAACTGCTGCCGATCAGTCGCGTACGAACTCAAAACCCGGTCTTTGCGCGCCGGCAAATCGACGTGAGCGCGAACTGCTTCGGGATAATAATGTCGAAGCGCGAGCGGATCTCTTAAGTAGTCGAGAAATAGTTTCGATTGGTGGGGAATCTGGTCGAACGGGAGCGTCTCAACGCGCAAGCCGGCTTGTTGCGGCGAAGCGTGACAGGCAGTTTCAGCTGTGCTCAAACGGGGAATGCTCCTTGGTCAGAGCATTTTACGCGGTGGATGTGTGGAGTGCTAGGTGTCAGACGGTCCGTGGTCAGTCTTCGCTCCGTTTAGGAGCGAGATGTTTATAGAGGATAGGCAAGCATCCCGTTACTGCTCCGTAGGAGCGAAATGGTCCGCTGCAATTTCGCTCCTAAAGGAGCTGGGTCAGGAAGCTTTCACGGAAGCTATAAACATCCTGCTCCTACCGAGCAGCTGAGCCCCTACGCGTCGCCTCCGCTCCCGGCTCTGACACGGGCGCGGCAGCTAGCAGTAGCTCTTTGATCTCGGTGCGCGCTGCTTCACTCGCAGGCTGCAGCGGCGCGCGCACGATGCCACCAACGTAACCTCCCATGTCCATTGCCGCCTTCAATCCGCCGATGCCGTAAGTGCGCGTGACCGCGCGCGCGAGCGGCGTTAGTTTTTCCTGCAACGAGGTCGCGCGATCGATCTCACCAGCTCTGACCGCGCGATAGATCTCCAGGCAAAGTTCCGGCACGACGCAGCCGACCGCGAGGATTCCACCGACGGCGCCGGCTTGCAACGCTTCACGAAAAACCGTTCCGTTGCCAACCGTGACTGCGAAGCCTTCCTGAACCGTCTCTACTGTCTCGCGCATTTTCGCCACATCGTTCGAGCTGTCTTTGAGGCCGATGATGTTTGGGTGCTCACTCAAACGCGCCGCTGTCTCAGGCTCGATCTTGATTCCGGTCAAGTCAGGCATGCTATAGAGAATCACCGGGACCGAAACGGCATCAGCTACTGCCGTGTAATGCTCGATCAGAGTCTGCTGGTTAATTGCGTTTCGATAGTAATGCGGTGTGATCACTAGCACCGCTTCCGCACCGGCTTTTGCAGCGCGCCCGATCTCAGCGATCGTGCCGCGGGTGCTCTGTTGTCCCGCGCCGACGATAAACGTCATCGTCTCGGGCACGGCCGCGCGCGTGGCTTCGATCACCTGCAGATATTCACGCTCATCGAGGTTTACGCGCTCGCCCGTCGAGCCAAGCACGACGTAGCCTGAGATTCCGGCCGGGTTCCAACGGTCAATGTTCGCGTTGAGCGCTGCCACGTCGACGTCTTCGGTCGCGGTGAACGGCGTCGTCATCGGCAGCAAAACTCCGGAAAGGTTGATCGACATAAGGGCGGGATTATAACGCAGGTTCGCGCGCAATCAGGTTGCGACGCCGTAACCCCTCACCTATAATTCCAGCGGTTTCCAGCCAACTCGCGAGAGGCCTATCGATGCCATATCTCAAACCTGAACGTCCCGAAAAAGTCAGCGCGCCTTCACTCAAAGCCAGCAAGGAACGCGGCGAAAGACTGGTTTGCATCACGGCTTACGACTATCCGACAGCCCGCATTGTTGATGAAGCCGGCATCGATATCATCCTGGTCGGCGACAGTCTCGGGAATGTCGTGCTTGGCTATGGCAACACAGTGCCGGTGACGCTCGATGAAATTCTGATTCATGTGAAGGCGGTGCGCCGCGGTGTCGAGCGCGCGCTGCTGGTCGCCGACATGCCCTACGGATCGTTTCACACCGGCACGGACGACACGGTGCGCGCGGCGCTGCGTTTGGTGAAGGAAGGCGAGGCCGAAGCAGTAAAACTCGAAGGTGGGCTGAAACGGGTTAAGCTGGTGAAGCGTCTCGTTAATGAAGAAATTGCGGTGATGGGTCATATCGGTTTGACGCCGCAGTCGATCAATCAGCTCGGCGCCTATCGCGTGCAGGGCAAGACTGCGGATGCGGCCAAGCGTTTGCTCGATGATGCTCATGCTTTGGAAGATGCGGGTGCGTTCGCGATTGTGCTTGAGTTAGTCCCGCGCGAAATCGCCCAGATGATCACTGAAAGCATAAAGGTCCCGACCGTCGGTATTGGCGCCGGCGTGCATTGCGATATTCAGGTGCTCGTCTTCCACGATCTGCTCGGCATGGCATTCGGAAAGCTGCCGCGCTTCGTGCGCGAATACGCGAACCTGCGCGAAACGATTACCGACGCCGTCACGCGCTGGGCCGAAGACGTGCGCAACGGCAGCTATCCTGCTGAAGGTGAATCGTACGGACTGCCCAAAGAAGCTGCGGAAGAACTGAAACTGGATTCGGGCAAGGTAGAGAGGTCCAAATAGACTAGATGCTATCGGTGGTCTTCGGTCTTTGATCTTTGGTCTTTGAAACTAAGACCGAAGTCTTAAGGCCAAAGACCTTCTTTTATGGAGACAATCAAAGATCGGCAACACATGATCTCGATTGCGCGTGACGTTCAGCGCGCGAACCGCAGCATTGGCTTTGTGCCGACAATGGGCGCGCTGCATGAGGGGCATCTCAGTCTGATGCGTGAAGCGCGCGCGCAATGCGATACCCTCGTGGTCTCGATCTTTGTTAACCCGACGCAGTTTGGCCCGGCTGAGGATTTCACGAAGTATCCGCGCGACTTGGAACGCGACGCCGCCTTGTTGGCGGGCGAAAACGTGGATTATCTGTTCGCGCCTACGGCTACCGACATCTATCCGCCGGAATTTTCGACCTACGTTACCGTCGAAGGATTGTCGGAGCAACTCGAGGGCGCTTCGCGACAGGGACACTTTCGCGGCGTGGCGACGGTCGTGGCGATTCTGCTGAACATCGTGCGGCCGGACGTGGCGTTTTTTGGTCAGAAGGACGCGCAGCAGGCGGCGGTGCTCAAACGAATGGTCCGCGATCTTGCGTTCGACACCAAAGTAGTGGTGCTGCCGATTGTGCGCGAAGAATCCGGGTTGGCTTTGTCGTCACGGAACGCGTATCTGACCGACGAACAGAGGCGCGCTGCGACAGTTTTGCATCGCGGTCTTTCCCGCGCATCACAGGCGTACAGCGACGGTGAGCGGAGCGCTGAGCGGTTGATTCAGATGGTAAGCGAAACGATTACCGCGGAGCCCCTGGCGCGCGTCGATTACATCAGCCTGAATGACGCTGAAGACTTTCAGCCGCTGGCGCAGGTTGAAGAGAAACCGGCGTTGTTGTCGGTGGCGGTGTACATCGGCAAGACGCGTCTGATTGATAACATGGTGATGGGTCTAACTCAGAGGCAGGATGCTGCCGCGGTCTAAGCGTGCCATCAGAAACCCGACCGTAAGGAAGGGTGCTGTTGTGAAATGACGAACGGTAATAAACAGAAGGCGCACATCACTTTCATGCTCAATGGCGAGCAGGCTGAGGTTGCGTTCGCGCCGCACAAGACGCTGCTCGAAGTGTTGCGCGAGGATCTTGCGTTGACCGGCACCAAGCACGGTTGTGAACTGGGCGAATGTGGCACGTGCACGGTTTTGGTTGATGGCAAATCAATCTTGTCGTGTCTGATGCTGGGACTGGATGCCGAAGGCCGCGAGGTTACGACGGTTGAAGGTATGGCTGAAAATGGCCGCCTGCATCCGCTCCAGGACACGTTTGCGGACACGGGTGCAGCCCAGTGCGGTTACTGCACGCCCGGATTCATGTTGGCCGCGAAGGAATTGATTGAGAAGAATCCCGAGCCGAGCAGAGACGAAATCAAAGAGGCGCTGTCGGGAAACCTGTGTCGCTGCACCGGCTATATCAAGATTTACGAGGCAGTGGAGCTGGCGGCGGCGCGCATGCGCGGTGAAAATATGGAGCTGCCTAAAGAGGCAATTTATGGGTTGTGATTCGTGTTTAGTGATCTCGCAGTCCGGAAGGGTGGTTTACCCCCGCTCTTTATGACCTAATTCAGCGGGGGCAAGCCCGCCTTCCTGCCCTGAGAGACTCCGGGCCTTGAAGGTTTTTTCAAACTTGAATGCCAGACAATAGTTCAAACAACGGGAAGCCACTCAATGTAGTCGGCAAGCCTTTTCGTAAAGTCGATGCCCGCGCGAAGTGCACCGGCGAAACGAGATTTGCCGACGACATCCTTTTGCCGCGGATGCTCGCCTGCAAGATTCTCCGCACGCACGAACCGCATGCGCTGATCAAGAACATCGATGTATCAAAGGCGCTGGCCCTGCCCGGCGTCTTCGCCATTATTACCGGCAAGGATCTTCCGATCTCGTACGGGATTCTGCCTGTCAGTCAGGACGAACACGCCCTCTGTATCGACAAAGTGCGATTCGTCGGCGATCCGGTTGCGGCCGTCGCCGCGATCGATGAAGACGTCGCCTTCGACGCGATGAATCTGATCGAAGTCGAATACGAGCGATTGCAAACAATCACGTCGATTGAAGAAGGATTGCTGGTCGATGAACCTCGCATCCACGAGTACGGCGACGGCGGCAACGTTCACAAGAAGGTGAGCTTTGAATTCGGTGACGTTGATGAAGGCTTCGCCGAAGCTGATCTGGTTCGCGAAGACACTTTCTTCTACGAGGGCAATACACATCTGCCGATGGAGCAGCATGCGGCGGTGGCTCACTTTGATTCCGATCAGAAACTGACGCTGTGGAGCTCGACGCAGACTCCGCACTATGTGCATCGCGCCCTCGCGAAAGTGCTTGAGCTGCGCGCCAGTCACATTCGCGTGATTGCGACACCGAATGGCGGAGGCTTTGGCGGCAAGAGCGATCCTTTCAATCACGAAGTCGTCGTCAGCAAACTCGCCATGATCACTGGCCGGCCGGTTAAATGCACTTTGACGCGCGAAGAAGTTTTCTATTGTCATCGCGGCCGCCATCCGGTGTTAATGCACGTTAAGACGGGCGTGAAGAAAGACGGCGCCATCACCGCGATGCATTTCAAAACGTTTCTCGACGGCGGCGCGTATGGAAGTTACGGAGTCGCCAGTACGTTCTACACCGGCGCGCTGCAAACCGTGACGTACGAGGTGCCGCGCTACAAGTTTCAGGGCGCGCGGGTGTTCACCAACAAACCACCGTGCGGTCCAAAGCGAGGACATGGAACGCCACAGCCGCGTTATGGTCTGGAAGTGCACCTCGACAAGATAGCCGAGCAACTGAATCTGGACCCGGTCGAGGTTCGTCGCAATCATCTCGCGCCTGCGAATTCACTGACCGCGAATTATCTGCGCATTGGAAGCATGGGTCTGGGTGCGTGCATCGACAAGGTGGTCGAAGGATCGGACTGGAAGAAGAAGTTTGCGTGGGATCGGTACGCAGACGTCCCGCCTGCTGACGACAACCAGGCAGCCGGGAGGGCTGCGCACCGCAAGCTTCCTTACGGTAAAGGCATCGGCATCGCCTGCTCGTCTTACCTCTGCGGGGCGGGTCTGCCGATCTACTGGAACAACATGCCGCAATCTGGTGTGCAGCTTCGGTTGGATCGCCAGGGCGGTGTCTGCGTCATGTGCGGCTCAACCGACATCGGACAGGGTTCTGATTCCATCCTGGCGTACATTGTGGCTGAGATTCTCGGAATCGATCCGTTTGATATTCGCGTTGTCACGGCCGATACCGATTTGACGCCAGTCGATCTGGGCAGCTATTCCAGCCGCGTCACGTTGATGACCGGTAACGCCGCCATCCAGGCAGCCGAGCGCGCCAGAGAACTTCTGACTCTGGCCGTCGCCGAAAAGTTGAGTGTGCCGATTGAAAACATCTCGTTCGCTGAACGGCGGGTGTTCGATGTCGAGAATCCGGAGCTGGGCGTTTCGTTCGCGGAAGCCGTCGTGCTCGCTGAATCCAAGTTCGGTACCATTGGCACGGTTGGTTCCTATTCGCCGCCGCGTTCGCCCGGCAAATACAAAGGTGCGGGCGTCGGGCCTTCGCCGGCTTACAGCTATTCCGCGGCCGTGGCCGAAGTGGACGTCGATCCCGCAACCGGCATCGTGATTGTCGAACGCATCTGGATCGCGCACGACATCGGCAAATCGATCAATCCGGCCCTCGTGATGGGCCAGGTCGAAGGCAGCGTTTACATGGGAATGGGCGAAATCCTGATGGAAGAGATGTCTTATCGGGCGAATCGAAACGTCGTACACAAGATTCCGTCGATGCTTGAGTACAAGAGTCCGACGACGATGGAGATGTGCGACGTTAAGACGTACTTGATCGAAGATCCCGATCCCAACGGCCCGTTTGGCGCAAAGGAAGTTGGACAGGGACCACTGTTGCCGGTTCCTCCGGCGGTCGCGAACGCTGTTTACAACGCCGTCGGCGTGCGAATCGATGAAGTGCCGCTCACACCTGAAAAAGTTTTGAAAGCCTTGCACGAAAAATCAAGAGGCCGCGATGGGCGATTCGGCCCAACCTCAGTTCCGGACGTTGAGTGGCCCGAGCCTTTGCGCGTCTTAACACCTCGCGAAGGCGGAGACGGTCACGAGATGCCGCGCGTCGCGGTGCATTCGTAGAGCCATATGAAAAAGAGTCTACCGTTCATCATCATCATCCTGGTTCTAGTTGCCGGTGTGGCCGCGTTCGTGATCTTTTCCCGGCAACGGGGCGCTGGTAACGCGAACACGTTTGCGAATGCTCAGCCTCAGCCCACGGCTGCTTCTCAGGCGGCTTCGCAAAGTTCGCCCGGAAACGCCACGGGTTACACCCGGCCAAACGTCAAAGTCAGTTCGCCGGTGGTGCTGGAAGAGTACGGCGACTATCAGTGTCCGCCATGCGGAATATTGCATCCGGTGCTGAAACAGATCGAACACGAGTACGGTGACCAGGTGCGCTTCGTGTTCCGGCACTTTCCGCTGACGAAGATTCACAAGAACGCGATGATGGCTGCGCAAGCCGCCGAAGCTGCCGGGAACCAGGGCAAGTTTAAGCAGATGCACGACCGCCTCTACGGAACACAGAACGGATGGAAGGACCTTTCCGATGCACGCCCAACCTTTATCGGCTACGCGCGTGAGCTCGGGCTGAATGTAGAACAATTCACGCGCGACATGGACAGTTCGGCGGTCCAGCAGAGAATCGCTTCCGACATGCAGAAAGGTTCGGGCGTGGGGGTTTCCGGTACGCCGACCGTGTTTATCGATGGCCAAATGTTGCGCTACGAAGCCACTACTCCCGAGGGCCTGAGGCAGGGCATAAACTACATGCTTCAGCGGAAGGCCAGTGGTCAGTAAGATTGTTTTTTTCTCGCGAGTCCTCCGGTCGGACGCCAACATGGGAAACTAACCTCGCGCACCTCTGTAACTTAAACCCAAGTGGCTCAAGTTCTTGTTGACATGTGGGCGGCATCTCTCTATAGTGCCACCCGAAAGTGACCCTTTGATGCCCGTCACCCCCCGCATCAAATGACGGACACCGATGTTCAAGCTTCAGCGCCTCGAAATCACAGGATTCAAGTCCTTTGCGGACCATACTGACCTTCGCTTTACCGGCGAGGGCATAACTGCGGTTGTCGGGCCGAACGGCTGCGGCAAGAGCAACGTTGCCGACGCGATCGCCTGGGTTTTGGGCGAGCAGCGCGTCAAACACCTGCGTGGCGGCGAGATGAAAGATGTCATCTTTCAGGGCTCGCGCAATCGGCAGCCGAGCGGCATGGCGGAAGTCGTGCTCCACCTGCAACGTGACGAAACCACCGAAGACGAGCCCGATATCCAGGACATCGATTCGACGCTCGAGCAGATCGATTCGCACGATGAGATTTTTGACGCGCCGGAAGTGTCCGAGTCAGTACCCGGAGCGATAGCGACGGGGTCAGACGATCAAGTCGGGCCAACGAGCGATTCGTTGATTACCGACCAGTCAGTACCCGGAGCGACGGGATCAGAAGTTCAAGCGGAGAGTGTCGAAGCTCCGACCGAAGCCAAACCAAAAGCCAAGCCTCATCACCGCCACTGGCGCCAACGTCGAAACCTCGCTTTGGAGTTTGCTCCGGGTGAAGCTGTTTCCGTAACCCGGCGTCTCTACCGGTCGGGGGAAAGCGAATACCTGCTCAACGATCGGCCTTGCCGGCTGCGCGACATCCAGGATTTATTTTCAGGCACAGGCCTGGCGGGCGGTCACTACGCGATCATCGAACAGGGCCGCATCGGCCAGATCCTCTCAGCCAAACCGATGGATCGCCGCACGATTATTGAAGAGGCGGCCGGTATCACCAAGTTTCGCGTGCGGCAACGGGCTGCTGAAGCGCGTCTGGAAAGCGCGCGCTCAAATCTCAGCCGCGTGGCGGACATCATTTCGGAAATTGAGCGGCAGGTGAATAGTTTGCGCCGGCAAGCCGCAAAGGCCCGTCGCTATCGGATCCTGCGCGAAGAACTGCGCGAACTTCTACGCCGTGTTTACGTCGGCGAAGAAGAAAGCCTCGTGGCGCTGCTGGATCAAACCCAGGCTGAGCTGGATCAGGCGGGACAAGAAGAACAGCAACTGGCGGCCGCCTTAACGGAGCGTGAAGAAGCGAGTCGCACGGCCACGCAAAACGCGCGCACCCTTGAAGACGAACTCGCGCAAGTGCGCGCGGCGGTCGCCGAAGGCGCGTTGCAGCGTGATCGACGCATCCGCGAACGTGTCTATCAGGAAGAACAGATTGAAACGCTTTCGAAGCGCCGGACGGAAATCGAAGCCGAAGTGGCCGCGCTGACGGAACGGCTGGCGCTGGTCGAATCCGAGCTCGAGCGATTGGGGGCGCTGGACGCAACGCTGACGGCTGAAACCGAGCAGACCTCGACGTTGCTGCGCACTGCTGAAGAAACTTACGCCGCGAGACTCGCCGAAGTGGCTCGTGCCGAAGAGGAAATCGAGAACGCCCGGCCGGAACTTTTGAAGCACACGGTGGCCGGCGAACGACTGCACGAACTCGGACGACAGATCGAATCGTCAATTGAAAAGCTAACACAGCAGGCGGAAGGCCTGGCGCGTGAAGGCGAGCGGGCAACCGCGTCTCACCAGACGGCGACAACCGAAGCAGAGAAGCTCAGCGGTCAGATCATTGAAGCGCGCGCGAAATTGGCGCGGCTCGTGGCTGAACGCCAGGGCGCCGTCAAAGCCGTCGTCGAAGGGCATGAACGCGTGTCCGACACTGATGCCGAGTTGACGCGTGTGCGTGACGATTATTCGCGCACGCAAGCGCGCCTCGAAAGCTTTAAAGATCTCGACGAACGTCGAGCTCATTTTTCATTAGCTGTGCAGGAAGCGTTTTCGGCGAACGAAGCTGAACAGTTTCATTTGATCGGCACGCTGGCGGACTCAATTAAAGTCGAAGCCCAATGGGAGCGCGCCGTCGAAGGAGCGCTGGGTTCATCCCTGCAATCAGTTCTGGTGCCGACACCCGATGACGCAATTCGTGCCGCGGCGTGGCTGAAGACCAATCACATTGGCCGCGCGCAGTTCCTCGTGACGGGGTTGCACGGCGGTAGTGACGAAGTCACCGTCGCTACTTTCACCGGCACGCCGACCACCAGCTCGACCGGCAGTGCGCCGCAACGTGACTATGTGCCGATGGGAATTGACGGGCCGCGCATCGGCGACATTCTAAATGCGCCGCGCGAACTACTTAACCTGCTTGAACGTACGCTGCCGGAACGGATGAACGCGCGCGTGGTGCCGACGCTGGATGACGCGACCGCGCTGTCGCTGGCGACGGGCGACATGTACGTGACGGTCGATGGTGATTGGGTGACCGGCGGGCAGTTCGTCAACGCCGGTAACGGCCGCGCCCTGGAAGAAGGCGCAGGACTCTTGACCTTCAAACGCGAGCTGCGCGAATTGCAGGGCCGCGTGGTTGAGCTCGAAGCGGAACGAGCAGTCACAGAGATGTCGGTCAAGGAAGCGCGTTCGCGCATGACCGGCCTGGAAGAGTCAGTGGTTCTGCTGAACGCTTCGATTGCGCGCGAAGAGCGCGGGGCGATGGCGCTTGAACTGGCCTCAGGGACCTTGCACCAGGACGTCGAACGCGCCGCCCGGCATCTGCGTGTGGTTGTCGATGATCAGGCGCGGCTTGAGCAGGAACGAAAGGATTTGGAAGCGAGTCTCGCGAAGGCCTTAAGCGATGCCGAGGCTGCCGAAGCGGCGCGACTCGCGGCAAGCCAAAAAATCACCGAAACAACGAACCGCCTGGCTGAGATTCGCGCCGTAGTCGAAACCGACAGCACTACGTTGAACCATCAGCGCGCCGAAGCCGCCGCCGCCGCCGAACGTCGCCGCTCGACATCGTCTGATCTGCGCCGGCTGCAAACTGAGCATGAAGAAGTGAGTACGCGAATCGCGCGGCACAACCTGGAATTGACGGAAGGAGGCTCGCGGATCGAACAGCTGCACAGCTCAATTGCTGAAATCGATCGGCTCGCGATGACGATTGACGAAGAGAAGGCGCGCGAGGAAGGGCTGATTGCCGAAGCGACAGCGCGCTTGACCGAGGCCCGCGCACGCGCCGATGCGATGGCGGCTGAGTTGGCGGAACTGAATCGTAGCGCTGCCGCCTCACGTGATGCCCGCGCGGCAATTGAAGTGCAGCGCGCCGAAGCGTTGGCGCGCGTCAACTTCGTGCGCGAATCGTGCGCGAATGAGCTGAACCAAAGCCTCGAAGAGATTGCGCGCGAGTTAGTCCCGGATCCTGAATTTGTTTTAGAGACGTCGCGCGCGCGAGTCGAAGAGCTGCGCGAGAAGCTCGAGAGTTTCGGCGCCGTCAACATGATGGCGCTCGAAGAGCTTTCTGAAAACGAAGAGCGGCTCGCCTTCCTGACGACGCAGCGTGATGACATCACAAAGGGAATTGCTTCGACTGAAGAGGCCTTGCGCGAGATCAAGCGGCGCTCGCGTGAACGGTTCCGCGCCGCGTTCGAACAAATCAATCAGAACTTCAGCGAACTGTTTAAGGAATTGTTTGGCGGTGGTCGCGGCGAGATGAGCCTGATCGACGAGAATAACGAACTCGAGTCGGGCATCGATATTATCGCGCAGCCGCCCGGCAAGCGGCTCCAGAACGTGCTGCTGCTTTCGGGCGGCGAGAAAGCGATGGCGGCCCTCGCGCTCGTGCTCGGCATCTTCCATTACCGGCCGTCGCCGTTCTGCCTATTGGACGAAGTTGATGCGCCGCTCGACGAAGCGAACATCGGCCGCTTCACCGGCAAAGTGGTTTCCATGTCCGCGAATACGCAGTTCATCGTCATCACGCACAACAAACGCACGATGGAAACCGCGCGCGCGCTTTACGGAGTGACGATGCAGGAAGTCGGCGTTTCCAAGCTTGTTTCCGTGCGCTTCGAGTAGAGTTTGCCGCGAGTTGTAAAGACCAGTTCTCTCCCAGCATAATCAGACATTCATGATGGTCAATTCTCAGTGTCTTTGTGGTTCTCCGTGTCTCTGGGGTGAGGGATCTATGGATAGCATTCACCACCGAGACACAAAGACTCCACAGAGACACAGAGAGATGCGTCTGTTTCGCGGCGTTCTCATCTTGCCGTTGCTGCTGGCGTTCGCGGTAATGAGTTACCCCCAAACCGAAAGCAAGCGGAACGATCGACCACAATCCAATTCGACTTCGACCATCGTCCCCGATAGCAAAGCACCGGCTTCGGTCCGTTACACCTGGGAGTTCTCGCACCGTGAATTCACCATCAACCACATCGTCGTTGAGCATGACGGGACGGGGCGCGGCAAAGTTACCTTTGCGCGCAAAGGGGAAGAGGATCCGATCGTCGAAAACGTTGAGTTGACGCCCCCGGTATTGGAGCGGTTAGAAAAGCTTTGGCGTGAGTTGCGCTTTCTCGACTCAAACGAGAATTACCAGTCGGCGAAGGATTTCGCACATCTCGGCACGTATAAACTTGGCATGACCGCGCTCGACCGGACACGGACGGCGGAATTCAATTGGAGCGGTAATGCGAGCGCCTGGGCCCTGGCTCAGGAATATCGGCGCGTCGCCGATCAAGTCATCTTCGTCTTCGACATGACGGTCGCCCGCGAGAACCAGCCGCTCAATACGCCCGGCCTGCTGAAGCAACTCGAATCTATGTACAACCGTAACGCGCTGTCAGATCCGAAGCAGCTCGTCCCGCTCTTGAAAGAGATTCGCACTGACGCGCACGTCCCGCTGATTGCCCGCAATCACGCCGAGCGGTTACTGAAGAAGATTGATAAGTGACCTCGGCGATTCAGTCCCCCGCCACAATTTCTGAAAAATCGACCAGCCGGTTCTCGGCCCAGAAACGATCCTCATCCAGTGAGTCGGCGCCGACGAACGCGACATGTCCGCCGCGCGCAGGCCCCACCAGCATTACGTTCTCGTTATCAGTGGTCAGCACCACACTTGATGAGTCGCTCTGCGGCTGCGGATTCAGAGACTCCGCCAGCGGCGTGTAGGGAATGAAGGGATCGTCCTGCGCATGGATAATCAAAGTTGGGACGCGAATACGGGTGAGGAAGGGAAGTGCGCTGGCCTTTGCGTAGTAGTCGCGCGCGTCGGCAAAGCCGAAGGCGGGCGCCACATAGTGATCGTCGAATTGCACCAGCGAACTGATGCTGGCCAAAGGGGCTGAATCGTAAAGCTCGGGATACCTCTGCTGTTTCAGAAGAATGCGACGCTTTAAGTAGTAAAGAAAATTCCGGTGATAGACGAAGTTCCGAGGCTGCTTCAGAAGATCAGAACTCGCTTGCAGATCGACAGACGGTGAAATGGCGACGACACCCTTGAGTTGTTCGGGAGCTTCGTCGCCCAATTCGCCCGCGAGTTTCAAAGTCAGGTTACCGCCGAGCGAAAACCCGCCGATCACAATGCGCGACAGACGATCGCGATCAATCAATTCAGCGAGGACTGCGCGCAAGTCGTGCGTCAAGCCGCCGTGGTAAAGCGTCGGTGTCAGGTGCTCTGTCCCGCCGCAGTTACGAATGTTCATGCGCACGACGTTGAAGCCGCGCTGGAAAATCTTGCCGGCTGTCGTCAGCATGTAGGCGGACGCGGATGAACCTTCAAGCCCGTGCCACAAAACCACCGTTGGATAGCGGGTGCGATCGGGTTGCCACCGACAACGCGCCAGCACCTGGCTGCCCGGTTCGACTTCAAACAGACGCTCTTCGTCCTCGGTGACATCTCGCGGGCGAAATCTTCCGGGCCAGAAATACGCTGCCAGCGTTTGCATGTCGCCCTGGGTGAAAAAGCGGGCCGGAACGAACGGTTTCTCCTGGAATTTGGCCGTTACCTGGTCGAGGAGCGACGGCGCGTGTGTTTCATCGCGGTCGTCGGTAAGGTTGGAGATCATTTGAACGTGATGATGACATCAACTGTTTGTTTCTGAGAGTCCGGCTTAGTGCTGATTTCGAATCTCGAACGAATGCCGGTGCGTTGCGTGCGGACCACGACAAATGGGTGTAGGACTGTCGTTCTGAATCGATCCGAGTACGAGTCATCGAAAACTGCGCCGTTGGCAAGTGTCCACCTGCTTTTCAACTGACCCGTTTCGGCTGGGCCCAGACCAGTTATCGACAGGAAGCCCATCCGATATTGCTCCCCTTCGCGAATCGTGAATTGGTAATTCGCACGACGGGCATCAACAGTTCGCGTTACATCAGTGACCTGCGCGTTAATGTACCCACGGCGCGCGTATGCGCGTCGAACGCGGCCGAGGCCTTCATCGATCTTTGTTTGCGAGGAAGGGCCGCCGATGCGCAAACCTAAAGCGACAGATAAATCCTCACTGGTCAACGCAGCATTGCCGATCCAAACCACGCGACCGAGAGTTTCGGCAGATGCGACGTTGATTGCCGCGACCTTCTCCATCACCTCGAACACGACAGTCGTATCACCGTCGGCGTTGCGCACGCGATAATTCACAGTCTGAAACCAACCGGAGCGCATTAACCTGTCCGCGGCTGCGTCCATCATTGAAGCATTGATCTTCTCGCCTACTTTGAGTCCGCTCGTCGCGATGACCTGC
This sequence comes from Pyrinomonadaceae bacterium, assembly GCA_036277115.1. Lineage (NCBI taxonomy): Bacteria > Pseudomonadati > Acidobacteriota > Blastocatellia > Blastocatellales > Pyrinomonadaceae > Pyrinomonadaceae bacterium. The sequence continues at coordinate 1,431,602 of DASUNM010000023.1, read as the reverse complement.
TCCAGTGACCGTTGTTGGAGGCCGACAATCTCGATCTTGCGCAAAGTCGTTCCCTCTTGAGCGCTGACTGCGGCAGAGGCGCAAAGCAAAGCCACACCCGCGAGGAGGAACAGTCGGCTTTGGCGATGGCGAATAGAACGATGCATAGGATTGTTCATGTGATTGACTCTGGCGGCGGTGCTAGAGCAAGCTTCGATACATCGAATTCTAGCCTTTCCGGCTCAGGCATGGAAGTTACGCATCAAAAACACCCCGCGCAGTCCCTCGCCGCACAAGCCGCGCGCGAAGTTATTGTGAAGCTCTGGCTGGAACTCGGCCGGCCGGCGGTTGACGCCCAGTTTCTGGAAAACGTTCAGCGACAATTGGCTAAAAGCTCTGAAGATTCAGCGATTAGTCCTGCTTCGGTGGCGAGATTTTTGGCGGATGAAGGCGCCGAATTGCGGCACCCGGAGATTATTGAGTCTGACGTGCGCTGGCGCGAATCGCGGGTAAACAGCCGAATGGATAAGTTCGCGGCAGTGGAGGCGCTTACGTCCGGCGCACGACTAAATATCCAGGATGCCGGCGTGCTCATCAGCAAAATGGAAAGGCTAAGGCTGGAGTTTGAGCGTGATGATGACGACACAGGACTTGACGAGTTGAGAACCCTGGCCGCCGATGCGCGCCAACGGGCAGAGGCGATGGGAAAGAATCGTAAAGTGGCCGAGACGGTTCGGGGTGAGCAATCCGAAATAGCCGAGTGGCTGAAGGTTTGGTTGCAAACACCGACGTTGTTCGAGAATTGGTTGGAGCTGCGACGGCGGTCCGAGGAGTTTCGGAAGAGATTCCTCAAGAAAGCTCCGTAGGAGCGACAATGTTTATAGCTTTAAGCAACTGTTCTGTCGCGGTTCGCTCCGTTGGGAGCGAAATGTCGTTATTACGCTCCTAACGGAGCTCACTCAATTTCAAGATGAAGCGCGGTGCTATAAACATCTCGTCCCTACGGGACGAAGAACAGCGTCGCGCTATCAATTACGCGTGGATCTTTGGTTGCGCGTTTAGTGGGTGTGCTTTCTGATACGCGTGCGCGAGCCGGAACAGCGTTCCTTCGCCCCAGTACGGCCCGAGTAGTTGCAGCCCGATTGGCAATCCTTCAGACGACAAACCGCACGGGACGCTGATACCCGGAATACCCGCCAGATTAGCGGTCACCGTGTAAATATCGTTCAGGTACATCGCCAGAGGATCATCGACCTTCTCACCAAAACGAAAGGCCGGGGTCGGGGCCGTGGGCGTCAGGACCGCATCGCATTTGGCGAAAGCCGTGGCGAAGTCCTGTTGGATCATCGTGCGCACCTTCTGTGCTTTCAAATAGTAAGCGTCGTAATAACCGGCAGAAAGAACGTAAGTTCCCAGCATGATCCGGCGCTTCACTTCTTCGCCGAAACCCTGTTCGCGAGTCTTCCGATACATGTCGCGCAACGCGGGAGCTTCCTCGGCGCGAAAGCCGTAGCGCACGCCATCGTAGCGCGCCAGGTTCGACGAAGCTTCAGCCGTGGCGATGATGTAGTAAACCGCAATCGCGTATTTCGCGTGGGGCAATTCGACGTCAACGATCTCTGCGCCCAGATCGCGATAAGCGGCGATCGCTGTTTCGATAGCCGCGCGCACTTCTTCGTCCAGGCCTTCGCCCAACAACGTGCGCGAAACTCCCAGGCGCATCCCGGCGATGTTCTTTTCAGTTTCGCCGATGTAATCCGCGACCGGCACGTCGGCAGTAGTCGCGTCATGCGGATCGCGACCGGCGATAATCTGCAAAACTGCGGCTGCGTCAGACGCGTTGCGCGCGAATACTCCGATTTGATCTAGCGAAGAGCCAAACGCCACCAAACCGTAACGCGATACTCGACCATAAGTCGGCTTGACGCCAATGACTCCGCAAAGCGAAGCCGGCTGGCGAACTGATCCGCCGGTGTCTGAGCCGAGGGCCACCGGAACGATTCCGGCCGCGACGGCCGCTGCTGAGCCGCCGGACGATCCGCCCGGCACACGCGAAGTGTCCCAGGGATTCTTCACCGGGCCGAACGCAGAATTTTCGTTAGAAGATCCCATGGCGAACTCGTCACAGTTCGTCTTGCCGATAATTACCGAGCCTGCTTCGACAAGTCGCTCGATCGCAGTGGCGTTGTAAGGCGGCTTGTACGGCCCGAGGATGCGCGAGCCGCAGGACGTTTGCAGGCCACGCACGCAGATGTTGTCCTTAATGGCGACCGGGATTCCCGCGAGCGCCGGTGCGTCGCCTGCTTTAATCCTCTCGTCAATCGCATCAGCGCGTTTCAGCGCCCCACCTCTATCGATTTCGAGAAAGGCGTTGAGGTCGTCGTTCAATCGTTCGGCAGACGAGACGGCCGACTCGACAGCGGTGCGGGCAGTCACGCTGCCGCTGCTAATCTCGTCTCGAAGTGTGGATATGGTTTTATTCACGGTTGCTTAAAGGCCCGGACACGGCTGTTTAGCCCAGGACTTTCGGAACGCGAAAGTGTCCCGACGCTGGATCGGGCGCCTGATCGAGTGCGAGTTTCTGCCCGAGCGACGGTTGCACTTCGTCAGGGCGCGATGAATCAGTGCGTTCGCCTTCCGGCGTCAGACCGCCGAGCGCGGGCGCGATTCCACTCGTGTCGATTTCATTAAGTTGCTCAACGTAAGCGACTATCTCCGCGATTTGCGGCGCGAACGTGCGGCACTCGCCGTCAGTGATCTCCAGATGGGCGAGCTGCGCGATCTTTTCGATGTCAGATTCGGAAATAGGCATAGTCAGATTTCAGATCTCAGATCTCAGATTTCAGATTTCAGATCTCAGATTTCAGATCTCAAACTGCGGATTTCCCTGTCCCCAGGTTGTCGCGCCGCGAGATGCAGTTTTCCGCAGCGCGCATGAATCTTTCGCGAAGTTCCGAATCCTCGATTCCTGCCACTGACGAAACAATAACGGGCGGCAACGGTCCGGCAACTCGCGGCGTGGAACGACGTTGCACGGTAAGACTGCCGAGCGCGCGCGGGTCGATGCGAAACTCAATCCTCTCCACAACCTTCTGTCGCAATAACTTGTTGATGCGGAAAATCAGCTCAGCCGACATCGGCTGAAGTTGCTTTTGCCAGGCTGCATCCGCGACGGCCACAGTCAGAGTTTTCTCCTGAAGCCGAGACGGAACGGCATGATCGCGCAGGCCTTCACCGGAAACTCTCCGCCAGGCGATCTTCGCGACCATCTCAGCCAAGGCCGCGTTCTCCCCCGCACCCGCGAGTATCTTCGGCAATAGAAGCGCTGCATCAATCATGATGAAATTTGAACTTCAGACCAAAAACTTTCAGAATGACGAGCCAAAACCAAGTCTCGGAGTGTAATGGAAGATTCGCGAAACAACCAAACGAACGTGCGCGAAGGTTCTGATTTAATCCCGGCCGGCCGGGATTCATCAGCGACAGCGCCTTCACCGGTCCAATTGCCCAAGCTGTTACTGGCTTCTTCAAGTCCGCGACGCGCTCAAATCCTGGAAATGATTGGCTGGCCTTTCGAAGTCGGCGCGATCGAAGTTGACGAATCATTACGCGACGACGAGAGCCCGCGTGAGTATGTGGCGCGGCTTGCGGCTGCAAAGGCTGAAGCGTCGGGTGGCGTTCATGCGCATCGACCTATTGTCGCAGCTGACACCACGGTCGTGGTTGACGAACACATTCTCGCCAAGCCCGTGGATTCAGAGGACGCCCGGCGAATGTTGCGCCTGTTACAAGGACGCTGGCATCAAGTGCTCACTGGTGTCGCGTTGATCTCAGAATCGGGGATCGAGGTTGACGTCGAAATGACTGAAGTACGATTTGCGCCGATGAGCAATACCGAAATCGCCTGGTATGTTGAAACCGGCGAGCCGATGGACAAAGCCGGCGCGTACGCGATTCAAGGCAAAGGCGCGCGCTTCATCGAAGGGATTAGAGGCGACTACTTCAACGTGATGGGGTTGCCGGTGCGGTTGTTGTACGACTTAATTCGCCGGTAGCCGGGAAGGATTAACTTTTCCCGACGAGAACTGACTGTTCGTCGGAAGCGGCAATCGGACCCGTGGGCGCGGGTTCTTTCGCCGGCGCAGGTGGGACTTGCGGCGGCGGCGCCGCGGGCTGTTTCGGCTCGCCGGAAGGTTGGGGTTCGCCAGGCGCAGCCTCGATCGGCGCGGGCACGATCTCGAGCAACACCCGATTATCGGTATCGATGTTACTCGCGACGGCGTCTCGGATTTGGTCCGCGGTCACGTCGAGATACCTTTGCAACTCAGAATTGAAGAGGTTCGGGTCACCGTCGTAGAGGGTGTATTCGGCGATTTGTTGTGAACGGAACTGTGAAGATTGCCGACTGCGCACATCTCCGTTGAAAAGATTATTGCGCAGCTTCTCCATCTCTTCTTCGCTCGGTCCACGCGTCGCCAGGTCTTTGATCTCATTGAAGATACTGTCGCGGATTTGGGCGCCTTCACTATCCGGTTTGGGAATCACCACGATGAACAGACCAGACGGCCCACGACGTTCGTCGATGCCGCCCTGGATTTGAACGACTGACTCTTCGCCCTTCACCAGTTTCTGATAAAGCCGCGCGCTTTCTCCTTCGAACAGTAGATGACTGCCCAGCGAGAGCGCGTAAAAAGCAGGGGTGCGGCGCGGCGGAATCTTCCAGCCAAGCGCAAACGCGGGCACCGGAGCGAGCTTATCAACGAATGTGTCGAGGCGTTCAGCCACTTCGACCGGCTCGCTCACATCAACGGGCGGCGGCGCCGGCTGGCTCGGAATCGTAGCGAAGTATTTGTGAACCAGCTCCGTCGCTTCGGCAATATCAAAGTCGCCGGCGATTGAAAGCACGGCATTATTTGGCGCGTAGTAAACGCGAAAGAACTCGCGCACATCATCCACGGTCGCGGCATCGAGGTCTTCCATCGAACCAATCGTCGAGTGCGCGTTCGCGGGGTTCTTGAAACTCATCTCAAACAGACGCAGAAAACCGTTCACGTAAGGCTGATTGTCGTAGCGCAGACGCTTTTCTTCTTTTACGGCTTCGCGCTGGTTATCAAGATTCTCCTGCGTCACGTTGAGGGAGCGCATGCGATCGCTTTCCAGCCAAAGCGCGAGGGGCAACTCACTGGCCGGCAAAGTCTCGAAATAATTCGTGCGTTCGCTGGAGGTCGTGCCGTTCATCGTGCCACCGGCGTTTGAGATGAATTGAAAGTGCGCAGCCTTCGGCACATTCTCAGAACCCTGAAACATCATGTGCTCAAACAAGTGAGCAAACCCGGTGCGCCCTTCGGGCTCATTGCGCGAGCCAACGTCGTAATAAACGCTGACAGAAACTACCGGAACGGATTTGTCCTGGTTGAGGACGACCCGCAGACCGTTGTCCAGGGTGAATTGTTCGATGGATGTATGTGGAACGAGAAAAGAAGTCTGCACTTGAAGCCGCTCAACAAAAATGAAAGTGGAATGACGGGGGAAGTGTACCGCGTCGCGTGGGGGATTAACAAAGACTGCACGTCAGAACCCCGAGAGATGCCTAAGCGTCATGCGTAAACCTAACATGACTCCTCGCTATCGCTCGGGGGTTCAGACGTAAGACTGTGGACGTTACGCGGCGGGCGCTTCGTCCGTTTTCTTTTCGGCGACCATTCCGCGCAGCTCAGCACGCAGACGTTCAATTTCCGCGAGTTTCGTTTCCACGCGGTCGAACAATTCTGTTTGCGTCTTGATGCCCTGGTCAATCAAAAACGAAGCGGCCTCGGCGCGTGTACCAAAAACGCCTGCCTGCACCAGCTGACCCAACTTGTGGGAAGCATCCGCGGAGACCTTCACCGCCAACATGTAATCGTCCTTGGCGGAAATGGCTTTCTCAATTGTGCGGCTAATGTCACGGCCAATTGCCGAAAGTTGCTCGGGAATTCGCGCGGCCATGTCACGCATCGAGTTGCCGGCATTCGATTTCTCGTCAATTGGTTCTGGTTCTGGTTCGTGCATGATTAATTCATTCCTTTGCTCTGACCCATCTGATGGTCCTTGATAAGACGTACTCATACAAGTTCTCCTTCTGCTAATAATCCATGTACGCGGGTGTTAGAGGGAAAGTTCATTCTAAAAAGCGCACGATGGCGGGTCAAGGAACGAGGAAGGAGAGTGTCCGACTTTGCGGTTTTTCTTTGCGACTTTGCGCCTTCGCGTGCAACAACCCTTTTGAAGAAACGGTTTCACGCAAAGACGCAAAGCAGCGCAAAGATGGTTTGTTGAACTCCCCAGGCATCGTAAAATGCTGATTCTTCTGAAACCCAGCCCTGAAGGAGGAGTTATGAGAAATTTCCTGCGGCTCTTTGCCGTGGCATGTTTGCTGATGTTGTCCTTCGCGGCGACGCCCGCGCAGTCTTCCCGGCTCGCCAGCCTCGCCCAACTGCTTGATGAGCAGTCGATTGATTTGGCTGAGAGAACCTACGGCGACTATCGCACTCGTAGTTTCAGCAACCGGAGCGATGTTGAGGCTCTCTATCTGGCCGAGCAGTTCAGCGGATCGGCGCGCATTTTTCGGCGCATGGTGACGGACCGCCGCCGCGAGACGGAACTGAAAGACGGGGCCGCAATCCTGGCAAGTCTACTGACGCGCGCCGACAGCGACTTCGCGCGCCGTAACCGGTGGAATGATGTGCGGCGCACGGTCGACGATATTCAGCGAACGTTGGACGGCAGAGGTAGTGGCGGCGAATTTCATGAGGGTGAAGGCGAGAGTACGTCGGGGCGTCTGCACTGGCGCGGCACCGTCGATGACAACGTGCAGTTGGTTATTCGCGGGGGCTTTGTCGACGTTCGGACGATCGGCGGCACAGAGTACAACGACGCGAACTACAACTTCACGTCGCAGCTGCCGCGTCGTCGCACCACGGTCAGAGTGAACAAGCTCAATGGGCGCGGTACCGTCCGGATCCTGCAACAACCGTCGCGCGAAAACGACTTCACAGCGGTCGTCGAGATCAAGGACCCGAGCGGCGGAGCCAGAATGTACGAGATCGAAGTGCTCTGGTAGGCTGCGGTCGATGGGCCCGGAGAAGTGCGGCTCCCTGGGCCTGCTTACTTAATCCGCAGGTTGACGGACGTTAGGCCGCTTTTAAATCCGAACAGCACGCAGCGCAGCGCGAGGCCGCCAGCGGGATCGAGGTCAGGCACGCCGGACAATCCTTCGTCGAAATGTCCTTGCGGCGCACCTTGTTGACGAACTTCACCACAAGGAAAATCACGAACGCGATGATCACAAAGTTGATGATGTCGTTAATGAACTGGCCGTAAGCGACCACCGGAACGCCCTTCGTCTTTGCGTCAGCCAGCGAAACGGGAACGCCTTTCGAGCTGTCGAGCACGACGAACAAGCTTGCGAAATCGATCTTGCCTAGCAGCAGACCAATTGGCGGCATGATGATGCCCTCGACCAGGGACGTGACGATCCTGCCGAACGCGACGCCGATGATAACGGCAACCGCGAGATCGATCACATTGCCTCGCGCGATGAATTCTTTGAACTCTTTCAGCATTGGGGCCTCCTTTGTGGCACAGACTTTAGTCTGTGGATATCCGAATCGCAAGAATTGCAGTGGTGAAATCACAGACTGAAGTCTGTGCCGCAAGCGTAGCTACTGACAATTTTTCGCGAGTGAGTAGCCGGCCTTTTCGGCTTCTTCCTTGTTCCTTAAGACGACGCGATCCGGTGGCGAGACTTTCTCGCCCGCTTCGCAGCCCGCAGGGTAGTACAGTTTGGTGATTTTGTCCGCAACCACTTGCGCCTCGGCGGCGGCAGCCACTTCCTCGCGCCGCTCAGCAATCGTCACGTCGGCAGCGTCGTCGGCCAGTCGAATGCTGGGGCTGCCGGCAATTAATGAGACGTAAAGTGTGAGGCCGTCGCAACCCAGTTGCTGCCCGCCACGTTTTGGCGACCACCTGCCCGGCACGTTCAGTGACTTGCTGATTCCCTTAACGAACTCATCGACTGACTGCCATTTGAACGAGCTTTCGTACCCGATCCAAAGCGTGGTGAGCTTGCCGTCCAGAAAATCGAACGAGATGGTGCGAATGTCTGCGAAGGCCACTTTGTCGAACTGCGGATCGTAAAGCGGATTGATGCTGGTCTTAGTGAGACCAATCTCATCGGGCCGGCCGAATTGCACTTGTGGCACGCGCGCTTTGACTTGATCGAACGTCATTCCGAGCCGAAATCCCCGGAGCTCGGGCGCATCCGCAAGCTGATCACTTCGCACGGAGCATGGTTGAGCTGAGATACTCAGACCGCTGACGAGACAGAGAAGAATTGAACCGAAGAGGTGAAGAGCGAATCGCGAACGGTGGATCATGTGGCGAGCAATCTCTCGATCAGTTGGCTCAACGCTGTGGGATCGAACGGCGTCGGGACGTAATCGGTGCAACCGGCGTCCAGAGCCCGGGCTCGATATTCATCAGCGCCGTAAGCCGACACGGCGACAATTGGCGTCTGGCGGAGAGACTGATACTCGCGGATTTGCCGGGTCGCGTCAAGGCCGCCTAATCCCGGCATCATCATGTCCATGATGATCAAATCAGGCTGTTCGCTTTGCGCTAATTCGACCGCTTGCTCGCCATTCTCGGCTTCGATTACGCGGTAACCTTTCTTCTGCAGCCAGAGCTTCATCATCAGACGCGTATCGTCAAAGTCTTCGACCAGCAGAATAGTCTGCTGCGGACGGGTACGGTTAATGGCAGTTTGAGCTTGCATGACAACAGCCGGGAGGATGGGCAAGAGTTTGGTACCCGCGGCAGGGGTCGAACCTGCGACCTCTCGCTCCGGAGGCGAGCGCTCTAATCCACTGAGCTACGCGGGCACGGGGCATAAGAAACTTAGCATAGCGAAGAGACGTAATTCCAGCGTTAGTTAGACTAAAGGGTTTAGCGTGTAGCGTGTAGGTGATAGACCCGGATTCCTAAACGGTCGTGGTTAGCGGCTCGAGACCTTACAATCTCATTCACGCTTCGCTTCAGCGAGGCGTCAGAGTTGAGCAGCAACTATTCCGCGAAGCGTTTTAACGCTTTCTGGTTTAAGCCGTTGAAAACGGCTACGTGCGAGAAGGCGACGACAGATCTTGGTTTCCCAAGACATTTTCAGTCACAACACCCTCCAGCCAACTCGCCATACCCGCCTTCCTTGCAAAATGCTTCATACCTCGTATATCAACATCCGGCATGTCTGAGACGCATTCACAAGTCATTGAACTGCTGCGCGCGGAATCTGATGCGATTGCCAAGGCCGCAGCGCGCCTGCAACCGGGCGACATTGATCCGGCGATCGATTTGCTGGCGAAATGCCGCGGCAAAGTGATCGTGCTCGGCGTCGGCAAGTCCGGCATCATTGGGCAGAAGATCGCGGCCACCATGACCAGCAGCGGCACCGCCGCGCTGTTTCTGCATCCATCCGATGCCCGGCACGGAGGGCTCGGGATCGTTACCGCCGACGATGCAGTCGTAATGTTGAGCAACAGTGGCGAGACCTCTGAGCTGCTCGAACTGCTGCCGTATTTGAAGCAGCGCGACGTGCCGCTGATTGCGATTCTTGGCAATGTGAACTCCTCAATCGCGCACCGCGCAGATGTGGTGATCGATGCTTCGGTCGATCAGGAGGCGTGTCCGTTAAATCTCGCGCCGACCGCTAGCACTACGGTCGCGCTGGCAATCGGAGACGCGCTCGCGATGACGCTGATGCGGGCAAAGGGTTTGACGGAAAATGATTTCGCTTCGAACCATCCCGGCGGCCAGTTGGGCAAACGCCTGACTTTGCGGGTAGCGGATTTGATGCACGGCGGAACTGAGAATCCGATGATCGCGCCTGACGCAGCCTGGATGGACATTGTGTCTACGATTTCGCATTTCGGACTCGGCGCCGTGAACGTGGTTAATGGCGACGGAAGGCTGGCGGGCGTGATCACCGACGGAGATCTGCGCCGTTCGCTGCAAAGAATCGCGGCCAAAGACCTCGCCTTCGCAAATATTACCTGCGACGAATTGATGACCCGCGACCCGGTCGTGGCAACTCCGGCAATGCTGGCCTACGACGCTTTGCGGTTGATGGAAGAACGGTCTTCGCAAATCAGCGTCCTGCCGGTAGTTGATGACGAAAAGAAATGCGTTGGGCTGATTCGTCTGCATGACATCGTGCGCAGCGGGTTGTGATTTTGGAGATTGGGTACGCACGCCTCCGGCGTGCCGTCCAATGTATTAACGCAGCACGCCGGAGACGTGCGTACCCAAATAAGGGTTTCATTATGAAAATCAGATTGTTTATTGCTTTGCTGTCTATTCTCACGGCGTTCACCGCCGCGAGTGCTCAAGAGGGCAGCCTCGGTGCACGAGCGAATGACCGGGCGCCGAGGGCGACGATCACAGTCAACGAACAGTTTCTCAATTCGTTCCTCGTGGGGATGTTCGACAACCTGCAAGAACCGTCGATGCCGCTTACCAGCGGCGGCGCGCAATCGGCGAACTGTGCCAGCGAGATCCGTTTGAAGCGTGAAGTTAATGGGGTGCGCACTGCCGTGCGTTTCGAGAATGGCCGCATCGTGGGGCCGCTCGCGTTTGCGGGAGCGTATTACTCGGGCCTTCTTGGTTGTGTCCAATTCACCGGCTGGGCCGATGCAGAAGCCACCATGGAGTTCAGTCGCGATCGGCGCGCGGTGTTGGCACGGTTTCAAGTGCGCGACATTCATCTGGCCAACACCCCGGGATTGCTGAACGATCCGCTGCGAAACATGGTGCAGAGCACGATCGACCGTCGCTACAATCCGGTGGAACTGTTCACGCTGGAGCAACTCTCAACCAACACGAACATCAAGCCCGCCGGCGGCGCCTTGCGTTTGGAAGCCATTGGCGTGCGGCCTGAGATCACGTCCAACGAACTGGCTTTGCATATCACGTATCGCTTCGTGCGGGGGTGAGGTCAGAACGGCCTGCGGTAGCGCGCCGTTGATCTCAATCAGTTAAGACTATCCGAGTACCGTTCAACCACCCGCTACCGCAGGTGGTTCTGACTTGCTATCCCGACAGGTTGGGATTCTGATAGAATCCGCGCCTCACGCGGAGTCTCAAACACAATTCGGAGGAGCCCATCGTGCGAAAACAAAACTGTGTGTTCGCCGCCCTGCTGATCGTCGCGACTGCGATCCTCGCAATTGCGCAAACAAACGCGCCGCGTTACCAACTACCGCCCCGGCACGTTATTGATGCATTCGACGCCGCGCCTCTGCCGCAGGCGATTCTCAGTCCTTCAAAAAAGACGCTCGCGCTGCTTTATCGCCGGCCGTATCCAACCATTGCCGAACTGTCGCGGCCGATGCTGCGGTTGGCCGGCGCGCGCATCAATCCGAAAACGAATGGACCGCACCGCACGGGTTTGATTTACGCGATCACTCTGAAGCGGATTGCCGACGGCGCTGAAACAAAGGTCACGGTGCCCGCGTCGGCAAACATTTCAAACGTGCGCTTCTCGCCGAACGGCCAGTACCTGTCGTTTCTGAACACGACGCCGAATAGCGTCGAACTGTGGGTTGCCAACGCGAGCGGCAAAGCGCGACGTGTCAGCGGTCTCGATCGGCTGAACGCTGCCAGCGGCGATCCGTGTGATTGGCTGCACGATAGCACCAACATGATTTGCGAGATCGTGGCGGGAGGTCGAGGCGTGGCGCCAGCGGAACCGGCAGTTCCCAGCGGCCCGAACATCCAGGAGAACCAGGGCAAGCCGGCGCCCGCGCCAACCTTTGAAGATCTGCTGAAGACGGCGCACGACGACAATTTGTTTGAATACTATTTCACCAGTCAGCTCGCTGCCTACAACATCGAGAGCGCACGCAAAACGCTGATCGGACGACCGGCGCTCTTTGATAGCGTCACGCCTTCGCCCAGTGGCGAGTACCTGCTCGTCTCAAAACTGAAGAGACCATTTTCACATCTGCTGCCGATGAGTGGCTTTGCCGAAGACGTCGAGGTGTGGACGCGTCGCGGCGAATTCGTGCGCAAGCTCGCGGACATTCCGAACCGCGAGGGCATTCCCATCAACGGCGTGCAAACAGGACCACGCGGACATCAGTGGCGGGGGGACAAGCCGGCAACTCTCGTTTGGGTTGAAGCGCAGGACGGTGGCGACCTGCGAAACAAGGCGGCGATCCGCGACAAAGTGATGTCGCTTTCAGCTCCGTTTAGTGCGCCGCACAGCGAACTGGCGAAGACCGAGTGGCGCTTGGCCGGTCTCTCATTTACCGAGAAGGGCATAACGCTTCTGAGCGAATCTGACCGAGCCACACGTCGGATCCGAACCTGGATTCTTGAAGACGGGGCCCAGCCGCGCAAGCTTTGGGATCGCCGGCAGGATGCTGCTTACGAGAATCCCGGAACACCCGTCACCCGTACCACCGGATCAACCGCAGGCGGCGGCGGAGGAGGTGGCGGCGGCGCCGGCGGACCGATTATTCAAAGGGGCGATTCAATCTACTTGATTGGTCAGGGAGCGTCACCCGAAGGTGACCGGCCGTTCCTCGATCGGCTGAATCTGAAGACGCTGGAGAAAGAGCGCCTGTTCCGCAGCGATAGCAACTCTTACGAGACGGTCGTGGCGCCGTTGGATGACGACGCGAAAGCTTTCCTGACGCGATATGAATCGCAGAAGGATCCGCCGAACTACTTTGTTCACCACGTCGTGGGCAACACGACGCTCCCGGTCACGGACTTTAAAGATCCGCAGCCACAGCTACGCGGCGTGACGCGGCAGTTCATCACTTATCAACGAAAAGACGGCGTAAAACTTTCGGGTAATTTGTTTTTGCCGCCTGGTTACAAACCGGGGACACGTCTGCCGGTAATCTTGTGGGCCTATCCGCGCGAGTTCGGCGACGCTGACGCCGCCAGCCAAATCACCGGTTCAGCAAATCGGTTCACGCTGGTTAGCGGCTACTCGCATCTGTTCTTGCTGTTGTCGGGTTACGCGGTTTTGGACAATCCGACAATGCCGGTCATCGGCGCGGGCGAGACCGCCAACGACAAGTATGTCGAGCAACTTATCTCAAGCGCCGAAGCAGCGATCGACAAAGTCGTCGATATGGGCGTCGGCGATCGCGAACGCTTCGGCGTCGGCGGTCACAGCTATGGCGCGTTCATGACGGCGAATCTGCTTGCGCATTCGCGTCTGTTCCGGGCGGGCTTTGCGGAAAGCGGCGCTTACAATCGTTCGTTGACCCCGTTTGGATTTCAGAGCGAGCGGCGCACGTTCTGGGAAGTGCCGCAGCTTTACGCGCGCATGTCGCCGTTCTGGCACGCGCACAAAATCAAGGACCCGATTCTCTTGATGCACGGTGAAGCCGACGACAACTCAGGCACGTTTCCAATCCAGTCGGAACGTTTCTACCTGGCTTTGAAAGGGCAGGGCGCAACCGTGCGTTACGTGACGCTGCCATTCGAAGCGCACGGCTACGCAGGCCGCGAGACGCTGCTGCACGTGCTGGCCGAGCGAATCAATTGGTTCGATAAGTATGTGAAGAATGCGCCGCCGCGAGGGAAAGAGCAGATCGCAAACTGATCGTCTCGGTATCGCAAATGAGAATCCGACGCTCTGTTTTCGGACTTGGTAGAGTGCTACCCGCTTTGCTAACTATCGCACTGGGTTTCAGCGCTTTTCCTCATGGAGAGGCGGCACCGCAACGCTCAGAGCAGTCATTGCTGATTGAGAGACACGGCAACGAGCCTTTGGAGTTGATCGATCTTAAAATCGCCGATCAATCCGTGAAGTCGAGGATCAAGTCGAAGTGGCGGCGCGGAGATGACGGCTATGATGAAGCTACTTTCGCTGGCGCCGAAGATTGGCCAAAGGACATACGTCTTCGCGTACGAAACATCTCTGGAAAACAGCTCACCGGCTTTCAAGCTTACATTTATCTAAAGCCTCCCGCGGCCCAACGCATGTTCGGTGTGGATCTAAAAGGGCCAGGGACAACTCGGCTTGAGCACACTGCGTTAGCGCCTGGTCAGGAAATCGAAGCTGAGGTTGACGGCGATTCGTGGGATCGCGCGATCATAGGACTCGCACAATACGGCGGCGAACTAGTTACGGCCGAGGTTCGCTTGTCGATCGGATTTGTCGGTTTCGCCGATGGCCTTTACTGGAGGAACGGGCGTATGGTTAGACTGGACCCGAATAATCCCAACCGATACATTCCAGCTGAAACGAAGGGGCCGTAAGCGTACGGAACCGAAACTCAGGGCGGCGGCGTGCGACTTTGCGGTGTGACCGTCAGACGCGAACGCATCCGTTGCTGCCAGCCGCTCTTCGTGCCTTCCATCTCTTCAAGCTGGGCCATGACGTCGCTCAGAGTCTCGCCCCCGAACTGCCTCATCTTCAAGTACAACAGCGCCGGCACGATCGAGAGCAGCGGTAGAAAGAAGATGTTAATCAGGTTTGCGGCGTCGGTCAGGATCTTGATCCCCTTGCCGCTGCCGCGTTTGGTCGAGGCCCCTGTAATCGCACCGACAATCGCGCCGATAATTGCCGGCACCAGAATCTGAACCAACATCGCGAGGATAATCGTGCGCCACGATCGTGAAGCCAGCGCGCGTGCGCGTTGTCGCGCGGCCTTCTTTTCCAGTCCTTCCATTAAAACCACCGGCGCCCAGAGCAGGTAACGCGCGGTCATTACCAAGCCGGGGATCACAAACAGGATCCAGCCGATCATAATGCGAATCGCCAGCCGAATCCCGGTGTTAGCGAACGGTTTCAGGCGGCGCCGAAGGATCTGGAAAGCAGTGCGCAAGCGCACGGGCTTCATCGGCGCCACCGCCAGTTGAGTCACGATGATCGCGGTTACGCCCGAGATGATCGAGGCGGTTACAAACTGCGCAGCCACCGTTAGTAACGCCAATGGAATTGCGATCCCAACTGCCGCCCACTTGCTGAGCTGCGGCTCGGCGAGCCGGAATGCGATCATCATGGCCATAATGATGATAGTTGGGATGTGTGCCAGCAGCGACAGCTTCAGGAACTGCGGAAAGTATTCGCTGTAAAGCGAGAACGCGCGCCGGTAAAGCGCCCCCAATCCGTCGGCATTCGCGCGCATCGCGTTCGCAAAAGCAATTGCCGTCGGCGGCCGCTGCTCGCGATCCTTTTCCAGCGCCGACATCACCATGCGCGAGACGCGCTTCGGCAGCTTCTTATTCAGGTCGCGAACCGGTGTGGGCTGAAGATCATTGTGCGCGCGAATGACGCTGGAGGTGTCACCGGTGAAGGGCGGCGCGCCCGTCAACATTTGATATGCGATCACTCCGATGCTGTAGATGTCTGAGCGCGCGTCCAGACGCTCGCCCCGACATTGCTCGGGCGACATGTAGAGTGGTGTGCCGAGGATTGCTCCAATTCGCGTTAATCCCGATGCGGCGGTGCCCATAGCCGCGACTGTCTTCTGGGGCCGAGCCGCCGTGTTACGCGCCGAATCAAGTACGCGCGTCTGTTGCTCGGCATCCGGCAGGATCTGGGTTGCTGCTCCATCGTCTACCGCGGCGTCCGAAGGATAAATAATCGTCGCTGCTTCGAGTGCGGCTGCTTCCGTCGGTTGAAGTTGAGCAGGCGGTGCAGCAGGCGCAGGTAATGGGTTGCCACTTTCGGCGAGCTTCGCGATTCCGAAATCGAGCACCTTCACTCGATAGCCGCCCAGGCGATTCGGCTCGAGCCAGATGTTGTCCGGCTTCAGATCGCGGTGCAGGATGCCTTGCTGATGCGCTTCCTGAACGGCGCCGCAAACCTGCTCCAGAATGTCCACCACCCAATAGAGCGGCAAGCGATTCTCTTCGGCCAGCACGTCGCTCAGGGTGCAGCCGTCGAGATATTCCATCACCAGGTAAGCGACTCGATCCTCTCCGTCGCCTGAGAAGCCAAAGTCGGTGACATCGACTACGTTCGGATGTCTGAGGCGGCCGGCCGCGCGCGCTTCGCGTTTGAAGCGCTCAACAAACTCCTGGTTGCGCATGAACTGCGGCGCGATCAGTTTCAGCGCGACATAGCGATCCGTCCCCAGATGCGTCGCCAAAAACACTGCGCCCATGCCGCCCTGACCGAGCAGACGCTCGAGGCGATACTTGTCGTCGAGAAGTTGTCCGACGTAGCGCTGAAGATCGTTCATGCGATGACTTTTATTTAGCCCAGGCGTTTACGCCTGGGTAAGTTGTAAACGAAAAGAACAATAGCCTCCTTTTAGGAGGCTTTCAAAACGTCAAAAAAGGTAAGCCCATGATGGGCTTATCAGTTTTGTTTCCCGCGTTCCCCAGGCGTAAACGCCTGGGCTACGGAAAACGCGGGGGCCTACACGCCAATGGTCAATCCCAGTACTGCTCCTGCCACTTTCGTTTCTTCAACTGCGCGTCTGACCAGAAGCCTTTGAGCAGTTGGATACGCGGCTGGGCCTCGTCAGGTCTTGCGACCAACGTCACGACGTCGTACCGGTAGGGTTCATTAACCAGGCCCAACATGCGCCGGTACGCCAGCGCCGCGCGTGCGATTTGCCGCCGCTTGCGCTGATCGACGTTTACCTGAGGCGGTGCGAAATCGTCGGATGCGCGCGTTTTGACTTCAACGAAACAGAGCGTCGGCCCATCGTATGCGACCACATCGATCTCCGCGTTCACCACGACGTCGCGCAAGTTTCGGCCAATGGGAAGAGAAAAGTTTGCCGCGACTATGCGATAGCCCGCTTGCTCAAGATGCTCAATGGCGAGCGCTTCACCGCGCCGGCCGAGTTCAAAATGAGCCGGTGACGGCGTTTGCGAAGCAGCGGGTTCGGCTTTCCAGAGATTGAAGCGCATGGGGAGTGGGATGGGTACGCGCGCCTCGGGCGCGCAAGCACGTAAATGGGTACGCGCCTCCGGCGCGCTTAAGCACGCCAGAGGCGTGCGTACCCTACTCTTTCGGCTGTTTCTTCACGAGTTTCGGTTCTTTTGTTTTTGCTGACGACGCCGCCTGGCCTTGAGACGCCCCATCTGCGGCTACGCCGGGTTTACGTGTCTTTGGCTTCGGGCGCCGTTTGCCGAAAGTTCCACGATGGATTTTTCCACGTTTTGATCGCTGATCACCTTTTCCCATTAACAGTGCTCCTATGATGGTTATCGCACCCAACCCATCGACTACTCCAAGCGGGTTGCCCGCTTGAGGGCTCCGGCAGGTCGGGCCTTCGGTTTACTTCTTCATCAACTCTAAAACAGCGGACGTCATTGCTTTCACTCCGCCTCGCAAAGTCGGCTCAGGAACCGGTGCGAACAGGCTGGAGTGTAACGAGGGCAGTGGCTTTCCGGTCCTGCGACTCTCTTCGACTTTAGCCGGATCAACGGTGCCAAGCCAGAACAGCGAACTGGGAATCTGCTGATCGAGACTGAACCGCCCAAAGTCTTCGGCGGCCATCACCGGCTCGACCTTCGTTACCTTGTCCGCGCCCAAAGCTTTCTCGAAGACTCGCGCCAGACGCTCGGCCAGTTGCGGATCGTTGTAAGTCGCCGGTGTGTACTCAGTCTCGCTGATTTTCACGATCGGCGCACGATCTTCCGGGATTCCGGCGGCCGTCGCAGTGCTCTTGGTGATGCGTTCGATTGACGAAAGAATTCGCTTCCGGACTTCCTCCTTGTACGAACGGACCGTCAGTAACAACTTAACTTCGTCGGGAATGATGTTCGCTTTGGCGCCGCCGTGAATCGATCCAACCGTCACCACTGCCGGATCGAGCGGTGAGACCTCGCGACTGATGATAGTTTGCAACGCGAGCACTGTTTGCGCGGCGACGACGATCGGGTCTTTTGTTGATTCCGGTCTGGAGCCATGGCCGCCGAGCCCGCGAATCGTAATTTCCACGGACGTCGAATTCGCCATCGCGTAGCCAGGCGCGTAGCCGATCTTACCTGCTTCCAAATCAGCGCTGCTGTGAAACGCGAGGGTGAAGTCAGGTCGCGGGATCCGCGAATACAAACCGTCCGCCAGCATCCCCTTCGCGCCACCCACAGTTTCTTCCGCGGGCTGCCCAATCATCACGAGCGTACCGCGCCATTGGTCTTTCAACTGGGCCAACATCTTGGCGGTACCCAGCAGCGTCGTCATGTGCACGTCGTGACCACAGGCGTGCATGACGCTTACTTCCTGTCCTGCATCGTTTTTGGTCTTCACTGTGCTGGCGTAAGCTAAGCCGGTCTTTTCTTCGACCGGAAGCGCGTCCATATCGCTGCGCACCAGCACCGTCGGCCCCGCGCCGTTCTTCATCACGGCCACTACGCCGTAAGGTTTCCATTCCGGCCGATCATACTTGCCCACGTTCTCGGTGACTTCGTAACCCAGCGCGCGCAGTTGTTGCGCGATAAACGCCGAAGTCTTTGTCTCGTAATGGGAAAGCTCGGGCGCGGCGTGCAGAGCTTTATAGGTGCTCACCAGTTGCGGCAGTTCGCGATCGACGAGCGCATCGAGGGACTGCTGGGCATTGATCGACAATGCGCCCAAACCACCAACGAGCAACAGCAGGAGGATTTTCTTCATGATCAATCGAGAATATGCGGGCTCAAAATACCTTAACGATTCTGGGTTTCACAAGTCGGATTCAATCTGAAAGTACGTGCCGGAGTATGAGGTCAGTACGGGGAGTGATAGCGACCTGCTCAAAGAGTCAGTACCGGGAGCGTCTTTTCCCAAAAAGATGGGGGTGAACGAAGAAACTCGTCGAGCTGCGTAGCAGCGGTCTTAGCCAAGCCCAAGGCGAGGCTCTGCGAGCCTTGGGAAACCATATCCGTTATAGATCAGCGGAGCCCGCGAAGCGGGCGACATCTCAGTCCCGAGTTTAGCGTTTCGAGTCAGAACCAATGCGGAGTGCCTGGTTGCGTGGTCCATTCTGAAGAGAAATCCTGCTGCGCTCCTTGCGATAACCTAACTCAAAGGTCGCTGCTCCGCGGCTCCTACAAATTTTGTTAACCGTCTACCCAAGGCTCGCAAAGCCTCGCCTTGGGCTTAAATACATCCGCAGCTTCGCAGCTTCGTTGAATATTGTCAGCCCGGTAACGACCGGGTCTAACTAAGTCTCAGACCGCGGGATAGTCCGGCGCAAAGGGAGTAAGACCGATCCGTGGCGCCGCGAGCAGCAGCCCGATGATCGTCTTCGCATCTTCGATTTCATTGTCGGTAATCATCTGCAGCGCCCGATCGATCGGCATCCGCACGACCTCAATCGCTTCATCGTCTTCCAGGCGCTGCTCGGTCTCCTGCAAATCCGTCGCGAGATACAGCCACATCTTCTCGCTGAGAAATCCCGGCGAGACAAAGAACTCGCAGAGCTTTTCCATGCGGCCCGGGACCAGTCCCAGTTCCTCTTCCAATTCACGGGCCGCGCCCACTTCGGGTAGTTCTCGATCGTTCAAAGTGCCGGCCGGCAACTCGAGCAGGTACTTCACCGCCGGATGACGATACTGCTTCACGAGCGCGATTGTGCCGTCTTCGAACACGGGCAGAATCACTGCGCTCCCGCCGTGGTGAACAACTTCGCGCTTATACGTCTGGTCGCCTTCGCGAACCGTATCAACGGTCACGTCAAAGATGCGGCCCTCGAAAACTTTTTTCGAATCGATGAATTCAGGTGTGTCGGACATAACTTTAAAGGTTTAGAGTCGGCTACTGCCCGACGGGCGGGCGGTAGCCCGCCTCTAATCATCACTGCGAATGAATTCCTGCGCGGCACCAACCAGGTACAACGAGCCGGTGATGAGAATGAGACCGTCCGCGCCGGTAACCCGTCGCGCAATCTGCAACGCTTCAGCGACCGATTTCGCCTCGTGAAGACTTGTTTGATCGAGGCCGGCTGGCGCGGCGGCCTTCAGATTCTCGAGCGTAGCCGCCCGCGGATTATCGAGCTCAGTCAGAATCACCTGACGGGCCGCCGGGAAGAGAATCGCCGCGATCTCGCTCAGCGGCTTGTCGCGCATCGCGCCAAAGATCAGTGTGATTGGCTGAGCCATGAACTCGTCGAGATAGTCGTGGAGGGCGCGCGCCGCAGCCGGATTGTGCGCGCCATCGAAGAGAACCGGCGGGTTGCCCTCAAGTAATTCAAGCCGCCCCGGATGTTTGGCGTTCCTCAGCCCGCTGAGGATCAAGTGCCGTGAAAGATCGAAGCCCCGCTCACCTAAACCTTCCGCGATTACCACGGTCGTCGCCGCATTAATCGTTTGATGGCGACCAGGCAGCCCGAGACAGGCGTTCTCGTATCTATCGTTTCGTGTTTCAAACGTCGCGCACATGCGGCCCGGCACTAAGCCTTCAGCGACTGTGACGTTGGTCGGCGCTGAAGCAAAACGGGCCGTTACCCCTGCTTCGGCACATCGTGCCTTTATTACTTCCAGCGCTTCGTCGTGCTGTGGCGCGACGATGGTAGTCACACCCGGCCGAATAATCGCGGCTTTCTCGGCGGCAATTTCAGCCAGGGTGCTACCGAGGTGTTCCTCATGATCCATGGCGATCGGCGTGATGGCGACGACTTGGGCGCCCGCGGCCGTGGTCGAATCCAGCCGTCCTCCCAAGCCGGTTTCGAGAATCGCCAACTCAACTTCGGCTTCACGAAAAGCCAGGAGCGCGATGGCGGTGACGTGTTCAAAGAAGGTCGGCAGGGTCTCCAGCTCACGGCCTTGCACAAGTTCTTCCGCGGTTTGCTTAACCTGCGCGGTGAGCCGCGCAAATTCGTCTTTCGTAATGTCGGCGCCGTTCACGCGAATCCGCTCAGTCATTGAAATCAGGTGCGGCGAAGTGAAAAGACCGACGCTGATTCTTGCTTCGCGGCAGATCGATTCCAGCATCACCGCCGTTGAGCCTTTGCCGTTCGTGCCGGCGATTTGAACTGAAGGAAAACTCCTGTGCGGGTTACCAAGCGCCGCCAGCAGCCGCTCAATATTTGCGAGACCAAGTTTTATTGTGAGCGTCTCGTGACCGAGAGAAAGGAGATAGTCCTGGGCTTCATCAAAAAGCATGTGAGTGGACAAGTCATCCCGAAGGGATGAGAGACAATAGCCGGGGGTAAGCGCGGAGCGCGTCACCCCCGGAACAGTAGCCATAAAAGTTAAAGCACCCTGAAGGGGTGCGAGAAACAACCGCGAATTCGAACCTTAATTTCTTGCGCCCCTTTCGAGCGCGTCTGTTATCGCGTGTGATCCAGGGCGGCTCTCGATACATCGGGATTGCCCCTACGATCGTGCCTTTCAGGGCGCATTCGCCGAAACGTGAAACTTATGACCTGCGACTTGAGTCTTGTCCGTCAGATCCGGATTCATCATGAAGTCGAGCGACTTGATAATGAAGGGGCGCATCTCGCGTCGATCGACAATGGCGTCAAGCATTCCATGATCGAGAAGGAATTCCGATCGCTGAAAATCTTTCGGCAGCTTCTGCCGGATTGTCTGCTCGATCACGCGCGGGCCCGCGAAACCAATTAGGGCTTTCGGTTCAGCGACGATGATGTCGCCGAGCATCGCAAAGCTCGCCGTTACGCCCCCGGTGGTGGGATCGGTGAGCACGGAAATGAACGGCAGGTGACGCTCTTCGAGCGCCGCGAGCGCTGCGGAAATCTTCGCCATCTGCATCAGCGACAGCGCACCTTCCTGCATGCGCGCGCCGCCCGACGCCGCGAAAATAATTACGGCGCCCCGTTCCCCGATGGCGCGCTCAATCAACCGCGTGATTTTTTCACCGACGGCCGAACCCATCGAGCCGCCAATGAAATTCATGTCCATCGCGGCGGCGAACACACGATGCCCGCCCACTTTTCCACGCGCGTTGATGACTGCTTCCGAAAGGCCCGTTCCATGACGCGCCTGTTCGAGGCGTTTGGTGTAAGGCTTGCTGTCGACAAACCCGAGCGGGTCGGTGGAAATCACCTCCGCGTCGAGCTCTTCGCAATGGGCGTCATCGAAAATGCTTTCCAAACGCTCGTAGGCGCCGATGCGAAAGTGATAATTGCAGTGATGACAGACCTGCAGGTTCTCATCCAAATCCTTCTTGTAGAGGTGTTCGCCGCACTCGTCGCAGCGCACGAAGACATTCTCAGTACGAACGACGCGTTCAGAGTCGCTAACCGGCTCGATCTTGCCTTTTTTCTTACGAAACCACGGCATAAAAAGTCAGAGATCAGAAGTCAGAAATCAGCACGCTCTTCTCAATTGTCGAGATTTGATTGGCAAGGTTAGCACAAAGAAAGCAAGGTTAGAACTCAATTCCCCTTTGCGCGCGAATGCCGGCTTGAAATGGGTGCTTAACCTCAGTCATTTCGGTGACGAGGTCAGCGGCTTCGATCAGTTCCTGCGGCGCGTCGCGGCCGGTAACGACGACGTGCAGAGCCGGTTGAGTTTTGCGGGCGGCGCGAATTTCTTCCAGCACCTCAGCGACCGGTAGCATGTCGTAGCTCAGAACGTAGACCAGCTCATCAAAGACAAGCAGATCGTAGTCGCCACTCTTCAACTTCTCAACGCAGAGGTTCCAGGTCTCGCGCGCGGTCTGGCGATCCTGTTCGGGGTTCTTCGTGTCCCAGGTAAAGCCGTCGCCCATCGTGTGGATTTCAATGCCGAGTTTTTCTGCCGAAACGTGCTCGCCGTAACGATCGCTGCGCGACTTCATGAACTGAATCATGCAGCAGTTCAGGCCTTGCCCAGCGGCGCGCATCATCAAGCCCAGCGCGCACGTTGTCTTCCCTTTGCCGTGCCCGGTGTTAACCATCAGCAGCCCGCGCGTCTGCTCCTGATAGTCAGCGCGACGCCATTTGTATTTTTTTTCTTTGGTGGGCATCTGGTTGGTTGCGCGCCCTCCCTCACGGTCGGGCTACTGCCCTGGTGACCCACCCGCTACCGCAGGTGGTTCTGACTTGATGTCGTTAGTCAGGAGCTTTTGATCCGTTCGCTCGTCTCACAGCATCCTGCAATAGTTGCACGACCTGTCTTTCGATCTCTTCCCAGTTGCCTTTGAGAGTGCAGCCGGCCGCGTTGCGGTGACCGCCGCCACCAAAGAATTCCGCCACTTTCGCGACGTTGACGTCGCCCTTGGAGCGGAGGCTGGTGCGATAGACGCCGGGCGAGCATTCCTTGAACAGAGCGACGGCGTGAACGTCCCCGACGGAGAGCGGATAGTTGACGAAACCGTCAGCGTCTTCTTCGGAAGCTTTCGTTTGCTGCTGCATTTCCGCTGTATGCCGCATCCAGGCGACGCGACCCGTATCGTCGCGCTGGGCCGTGGAAAGGACCTGGCTGAGCAGCTCGATCTTTGGCCATTGATAGTTACCGAAAATCGCCTCAGCAGTTTTGGCCGGTCGCACGCCTGCGCGCACGAGTTCCGAGGCAATCTTGAAAGTGCGTTCAGTCGTGTTCGAGTAGTGAAACGATCCGGTGTCGGTGAGCAGGGCCGTGTAGACGCCTTCTGCGATTTCAACCGTCGGGCGCACCCCGGTAGCTTTGCACAGGTTGTAAATCATCTCGCCGACGGCCGACGCGGTTGAATCGATCCAATTGATCGTGCCGAACAGGACCGTGCTGGTGTGATGGTCGATGTTGACGACAAACTGCTTTTCGAGATCGATCAGACCGGGCCGGTCGATGTCTGAGCATTCAATGACGAACACGCCGTCGTATTCGCGATCGACGGCGGGCGTGACGCGAATCAAATCGGCGCCGGGAAGGTTCTGGTAAGCATGCGGCGCCGGATCGCGCATGATGACCTCGACGTCTTTGTCGAGTGCGCGCAGCAGCCAATAAAGTCCAAGGGAAGATCCGAGACTGTCACCGTCGGGTCGAACGTGGGACGTAATTGCGAACCGGTGCTTATGTTCGATTAACTCAACTACCTGACTTAACATTAACAGCAGGGGCGAAGTTTGAAGGGTTAAGGATGAAGCGTCTGAACCACGTCAACCTTTCATCCTTCATCCTTCAAGTCTTTCCTTCCAATTTCTACCAACAGCGCGTCCACGCGCTCCGCTTTCTCTTCCACAGTGTCGCGTACGAAATGAAGCACGGGAGTATGCCGCAAGTTCAGGGAAAAACCTAGTTGCTTACGCACGTAAGGCGCAGCGTGCTCCAAAGCTTTGAGCGCCTGTTTGTGCTCTTCCTCATCGCCGTGGATGGTGACGTAAACGCTGGCATCGCGAAGGTTGTCCGCCACGCGCACGTCAGTCACAGTCACCATCGTCAAACGCGGATCCTCGAGTTCGTAACCCACAATCTGCGCAATCTCTTCACGCAGCGTGTCTGCAATGCGCTCTGGCCGATGCATGGCTTCGCAGTTTCGAGTTCCGAGTTTCAAGTTCCGAGTTCATTAACTCGAAACCCGGAACTCGAAACCCGAAACTTTCCTACAATTCCGTGGCTGCCACCTTCTCGATCACGTACGCTTCGATCTGGTCGCTGACTTTAATGTCGTTGAAGTTCTCCAGACCGATACCGCATTCGAAGCCTTCGCGGACTTCGGACACGTCTTCCTTGAAGCGGCGCAGTGAACCGATGTTGCCTTCCCACGCCACCACGCTGTCGCGAATCAAACGCGCACGAGCCTTGCGGCTGATGATGCCGTCGATGACCATGCAGCCGGCGACCGCGCCGATTTTCGGCACGCGGAAGACTTCGCGCACGGCGGCCTTGCCGAGAATCTTTTCAGTTTCGATCTTATCGAGCATGCCGATCATCGCGGCCTTAATTTCTTCCTCAACCTTGTAGATGATCGAGTGCAGGCGAATATCGACGCTCTCCTGTTTCGCCAGATCGTTCGCGCGCGATTCCGGCCGCACGTTAAAGCCGATGATCACAACCGCGCTTGAAGACGAGCCCGCCTGCGTGGCTGAAGCCAGCAGTACGTCGGACTCGGTAATCGCGCCCACGCCCGAGCGAATCACCTTTACCTTCACGCTCTCCGTGGACATCTTTTCGAGGGTTGATTTCAAAACTTCGACCGAGCCCTGCACGTCAGCCTTGATGATGACGAGCAGTTCCTTAACTTCAGTTTCGCCCAGCGCTTCGATACCGCGCTTCGTCGATTTGATCAGTGTGCGCTGACGTTCGGCGTACTGGCGGTGATGCGAAATTTGCTGCGCGCGCGAAACATCCGCGACAACCTGGAAACTCTCGCCGGCTTCGGGCACGCCTTGCAGACCGAGCACTTCGACCGGCGTCGCCGGGCCTGCTTCCGCAATGGCTTCGCCACGATCATTGAACATCGCGCGCACCTTGCCGAAGATTTGTCCGATGATGAAGGGATCGCCCAACTTCAGTGTGCCTTGCTGGACTAGCACGGTGGCGACCGAACCACGTCCGCGATCGAGCTTAGCTTCAAGCACCACACCGGAGGCCAAACGCGTCGTGCTGGCACGCAGGTTCAGAATGTCCGCGGTCAAGAGAATCGTTTCGAGCAGCGTCTCCAGGTTTTCGCGTTTCTTCGCCGAAACTTCGACCATTTCGGTCTCGCCGCCCCATGAAACAGCGTTCAGGCTTTGTTGAGACAATTCCTGGCGAACGCGATCCGGATTGGCGTCAGGCCTATCGACCTTGTTGATAGCGACCACGATCGGCACGCCCGCGGCGCGCGAGTGCTCGATTGCTTCGATCGTCTGCGGCATCACGCCGTCGTCAGCCGCGACGACGAGGACCACAACGTCGGTCGCTTTCGCTCCGCGAGCGCGCATCAAGGTGAATGCTTCGTGGCCCGGCGTATCGAGGAACACGACGCGGCGCGTCTCATCCGCGTTGTCAGGACTCTGGACTTCGACGCTGTACGCGCCGATGTGCTGGGTAATACCGCCCGCCTCACCGGCGACAACGTTCGCGGCGCGAATCGCGTCGAGCAGGGAAGTCTTTCCGTGATCGACGTGGCCCATGACCGTGACCACCGGCGCGCGCGGAACTTCCACGTCGTCGGCGTCGGTCGCGATCAGTTCTTCGAACTCTTCCTCCGCGACCATTTCTTCAAACGGCACAAACGAGACTTCGTAACCAAAGCGCTTGCCTAACTCCTCCGCCACGTTGTCATTTAAAGCCTGATTGATCGTGGCGAACACACCGCGCTGCAGTAACAAACCCACGACTTCTTTCGGCTTAATGCCGAGTTTTTCGGCGAACTCTTTCACGGTCGATCCTTCGACCAGACGCACGGGCTTTAGCTCGCCCGGCCCCGAAGGCATTTGCAGACGGCCGGCGATTCGCTCTTCAAGCGTGCGCACTTCCGGCGCAATAAAATCGCGGTCCGTTCTTCCTTTGCCGTCCATGCGCTTGCCACCGCGCACTGAACCGCGGCGCGAACGGCGTCGACCGGCATCCGGTGGAGGAATGTAAGTAGTCTGTGGCGTCGCTGTCTCACCCGGCGTGCCGGTGTACTCGACGCGACGAACTACCCGCTCGCGGGGAGTCGGTGCGGCGGTCGGGGCCGGCGCGGGAGCTCGTTCACCATGTCGAATGCCCTGGCTTAGCGCGGCCGCAGTCGGTCGCAGGACGCGTACTTGTCGTCCCGCAGGCGGCGCCGGTTGCGGTTCAGGTGGCGCAACTTCGGCCGCTTGGGCGGTGGCTTCCGGTTGAACTTCGGGCGCGGCCTCAGGCGGCGGCGCGATCGCTTCAGGTTTTTCCGCGCGCACGGCGGGAGCCAGTTTGCGCAACACGCGCGCGACTTGCGGCTTTACCGGTTCCTCGATCTCTTCGGGCGGAGCCTCTGCGGGTGGTGGCTCTTCGATCTCGACCGGGGCCTCGGCCGGCGGTTCTTCAACCGGCGGTGTCTCCTCAACGGTACGCGCGGCCTTCTTTACAATTTTGATCGCGCGCTTGGCGGTGGCCGCTTGTTTCGGAAAGTATTTCTCGCGGATCTTCTCGGCGAGTTCTTTCGAAATAGAGTTTGAGGGAACACTGACATCGACACCTTCGCGCCGCACCTCTTCGATCAGGCGTTTGGTATCGATCTTCAGCTCTTTGGCGAGATCGTAAAGTCGAGTTTTTGAAGTGCTTACTGACATGCGCTCCTTCTTTGAAAGTGGCCGTTCGCCACCTTCTGAAGCGCACTTCAGAAGACGCTTGCTACCAGCAAGCGTCGGAGGCGAGCAGCCTTGCGCCCTTGCGCAAACTGCGATTAATTGGCCGCATGATTTGACATGGCTTTCAGATTAAACATCTGAGACCTCATTCGAGATCTTGCTTTTTGTCACTCTCGCTCGCGGCATTTTCGTCTGATGACGACGCGAGAGGGGAATCAGTTTCCGCTTTGACCTGCAACTCGGCGGTTGCGGCGTCTTCGGCTTCTTCTCGGGCCAGTTCAGCCTGCTCTTCGCGGATGTTCGCTTCCAAATCCGCGACTGCCGTCGAAGTGATATCGGGAGACGGGGTAATGACGTCAGGCCTGAGATCGCGTCCGGCTTCCTGCAAGAGCAACTCATCTGCTGACATCGGATCCGCTTCCGTCAGCGCCACCGGATCGGCAGAATGCTCGGCGCGAATGTTTTCTTCGGCCTGATAGGGAACGCCTTTTTCGACTGCTTCGTCGTAACCCGCAGCGATCATTTCTTCGTTGGGTTCGACTTCCGCGTCCGGCGCACTTTCATCAAGTTCCGCAGAAACGGCATGTTGCTCTTCGCCGCCTTCTTCGCCCTGTTCAGCCAATTTCTGCTCGCGTAGCGCAACTACAGCGCGCGCAGCTTCGAGCATCTTCTCAGCTTCGTCGAGACTGACGTCGAGAAATTCCACCAGGTCGTCAACCGTAGTATTCGCCAGTCCGTCAATATCCGTAATGCCGTGTTCGGCCAGAGCGTCGGCCTGCTGCGCCGTCACGCCTTCAATCGCCGAAAGCGGGACTGGGGCGCCGGAGGCAATCATGGCCCCCATCGCTTCGTGCACTTCTTTCTTCAGCTCTTCCTCGCTGCGGATGTCGATATTCCAGCCGACCAGTTTCGTCGCCAGGCGCACGTTCTGACCGCGCTTGCCGATGGCCAGGCTGAGCTGATCCTCGTTCACGATCACTTCCATCTGTCGATTTTCGATATCGGTGATGCGGACCTGATTAACTTTGGCAGGTGACAGAGCGTTGGCGGCGAAGACGGAAGGTTCTTCCGACCATTCGATGATGTCGATTTTCTCGCCGCGCAGTTCGCGAATGATGGCCTGCACGCGCGAGCCTTTCATGCCCACGCAGGCGCCGACCGGATCGACGTCACGTTCGTTAGAAACTACGGCAATCTTGGCGCGTTCGCCGGGTTCGCGGACGCAGGACTTGATCACGACGGTGCCGTCGTAAATCTCCGGCACTTCCATTTCAAACAGGCGCTCGAGCAGTTCAGGTGAAGTACGCGAAACTTCGATCTGCGGGCCTTTGGATTCCTTCGAAACATTGGTGATGACGACGCGAATGCGTTCGCCCTGGTTCCACTGTTCGCCGCGCGACTGCTGGGAACGCGGCAGGATGGCTTCCAGGTTTCCCAGATCGACAATCATGTTGCCGCGCTCGAAACGCTTCACGAAGCCGTTCACCAATTCGCCCACGCGATCGATGTACTGGTCGTAAACATTCGTGCGGACCGCGTCGCGGACCTTTTGAAAGAGGATTTGTTTGGCGGTTTGCGCCGCAATGCGGCCGAGGTCTTCCATCGGCATCGGCAGCAAGAGAGCATCGCCGACTTCGACATCGTCACCACCGAGCTCGCGCGCTTCTTCGATCGATAGTTCCGCGGCTGGATTCTCGACGTTCTCGACGACGACTTTCGACGCCGACAATTCAAGACCCGTCTCCGGCGTCCAATCAACCTGGATTTCTTCGCCGGCGCGGAATTGTTTCTTGGCCGCGGCGCGCACGGCTTCCTTCACCGCTTCGATAACTAACTCGCGGTCGATGCCTTGCTCCTGGCAAAGGGCTTCAATGTTTTGCGCGATGGTGGTGCTCATTAAATTAACTATTCTGTTTGATCAAATGCCGGTCAGTTTCTTCACGCTCGCGGGCTTTCCGAAATTCCTCTTCGACGTCGATTTCCAGGTTCGCTTTCGCGATGTTGCCGGTCGGAATGCGTACCCGGCCGCTGGTGTTGTCTTCAAAAATGACTTCGCTGTCGGCGAGTCCGACGATTCTTCCGCGAAAGTTTCGCTGGTTCTTAATCGGCGAGCGACTTTTGATTTTCGCGAGATGTCCCGCAAACCGCTCGTAATCCGCCGGCTTGTACAGCCCGCGCTCGATCCCGGGACTGGAAACTTCCAGGGTGTAGGCCGAGTGGATGAAATCCTCAACGTCCAGCACGGTGCCCAGGTGATGACTCACATCCGAGCAATCGTCGTGCGTGACACCTCCCGGCTTATCAATGAACACTCGGACTATCGGGTGGCCTTCCGGGCCGGCGACTTCCGCGTGAACCAGTTCGACGCCGTGGTCGATGGCGGTCTGCTCAGCAAGTTCGATAACGCGCTCTGCAACCGACCCCTGATCCATTATCTTGTCAGAACCACCTGCGGTAGCGGGTGGTTGATCTCAGTTACCGAGTGATTTCGTTGTCACGATCAACCACGCGCTACCGCAGGTGGTTCTGACTGAATTTCGCCCAAAAGAAAAAGTGGGCGAAAACCCACCGGACAACGACGACGCAGACCCGATAAGAAAGAGGGATTATACGGAAAGGAAGGAGGCGAGGCAAACCCGCAGCACTCCGTCGGGGATGGCTGATCAGTTAGCGAAATAGCGGCACAGCGCCACAACCAGAAAAACGACCGTTATCATCGAAAACAGCAGAGCTCCCACCAAGCTGGACGCTAACGACATCGCGTCTATGTCCGCGCGATCCTGTTTCTTGAGCGGCCATACCCGACCCCAAAACCAACCCAAGGGCGTGGGCGGTCGGAAGCCCAATCGCCGGCGAAGTCGTGGTTTAAAGACCATTAGCCAGCAGTAGGTGGTAAGGCCAGAGAGAATGAGGAATGCGAAAATGTTTTCTGCCATTGAGGGCGATTTTCGCTTGATGCTTACAGAGTCGCGAGCTTCGCCTTCACCGTCTCACTGACCATTTTCCCGTCAGCATTCTTGCCGGCTAATTTCGCCATCGTAGCCTTCATCACCCCGCCCATGTCTTTCATTGACGATGCGCCGGTTTCGGCGATCGCGGCCACGACCGCCTGGTCGATTTCTTCCTGCGAAGCAGACTGGGGCAGATAACCTTCGATCATGGCGATCTCAGCCTGCTCTTTGTCAGCCAAATCCGGCCGGTTGGCCTTCTCGTACTGCTCGACTGAGTCACGGCGTTGCTTGACCTGCGACCGCAAGAGCTTCAGGACGTCTTCGTCGGTCAGTTCACCACCGCCCTCTTTTTCGCGGTTCATGATGGCGGCTTTGACCATGCGCAAAGTCGAAGTGCGTGCCGCATCCTGCGCCTTCATCGCGGCGGTCATGTCGGAAATGATCTGCTGTTTCAGGCTCATAGTTTGTGGCGAAAACTCTAGCGCATCTCCGGTGATTTCGCTAAGATGCGCGCTCATGTCAGGGCTTCTGACACTATCGCTGTTGCGAGGGGATCCAAATGAAACCAATCGCAAAAATTTCCGCCGTCATTTTCACCATCGCTTTATTTGCCTCAACCGTTTCTGTTGCAGCCCAATCGAGGTGCAGGAAGCAGCCGATCAAACCCCTGGTAGAAGCGTTCGCGGAATCATTTTCGAACAAGACGATGGGCACTCTCGATGCCGAACGCCCCTACGTCGGCGGATTCACCATTCGCATCGAGCACTCATTGGCTGACGATGACGACCCGCAGCGATTTGAAGTAAGAAGGTTCTCGTCCTTCGCCCGCGCCGAACAGTGGTTCAAGAGCAGGGAAATAGACGGCCTGCCCGGTCGCTATACACGTCCGGTGGAAAAGTGTGCCCGCGGGGTCTGCTCCTATAATACTGAGGGTGGCATCAATCACCGGTCGCTTTACCTGACAAAGATCACCTACGGCGTTCGCAACGGCTGTCCTTATATCAAAACCGTATACATCCTAGACGGCGATTAGTTATCGGGTTTGAGAGAGCCATGCTTTCCCCCAACACAATTCTCCAAAATCGCTACCGCATAATCCGCGAACTCGGCCACGGCGGCATGGGCACGGTTTATGAAGCCATCGACGAGCGTGTGAACTGTCTGGTGGCGCTGAAGACAACACGCGCCGCCAGCGCGCGTGAGGCTGAACTGCTCGCCAACCTGCTCCATCCGGCCTTACCGAAAGTAACCGACTACTTCAGCGACAACGATGGCTACTTTCTCGTGATGGAGTACATCCCCGGAGATGATCTTGCCAAGCTGCTTGAAATCCGTGGTAGACCATTTTCGGAATCGGAAGTCTTGCAGTGGGCGGACAAGCTGCTGGACGTGCTGCAATACCTGCACGGTAAACAGCTTTTTCATCGCGATATCAAACCTTCAAATCTGAAACTGACGGAGGAGGGGGGATTATTCCTGCTGGATTTTGGATTGGCGAAAGGCGCGGTCGGACAAATGCCGACCCTCACGTCAGACAAAAGTGTTCACGGCTATACGCTCCAATTCGCTTCGCTCGAACAGATTCTTAAGCAGGGTACTGATGCCCGCAGCGATCTCTATTCGCTGGGAGCGACCCTCTATCATCTCATCACGGGCGTTGTGCCGATCGATGCACATACTCGGTCGGCTCTGATAAAGCAAACTGACCCTCTTCCACCAATCCCAAAGATAAACACGGTGGTTTCACCTCAAGTGGCGAGCGTCATTCACCGGGCGATGGCCATTGAACCGGACAAGCGGCCCACGAGTGCGCGCGAAATGCGTGAAGCATTACGAAAAGCAGGCGCCGCGCGACCGCCGGTTCCGCCCATTTCGACGATCCCTGCGCCTCACCCCAAACCTCACTATTGGAATTCGCGGATTTTCACCGATGATCAGGACGGCCGCCCCAACCCGGTCGTTCCGACCCCAATTGACCCCAAGCCCGTAGACCCCGTGGTTATTCCCAATCCGCCCGGTCCATCAATCGCCAAGGTTCTCTTGATAACGTTCGGAGTGATCCTTCTGCTGGTAGGCGCATCGATGGCTGCGGTCGTCCTCAAAACGGGGTGGGTGCCATGGAGCGACAGGAATGTGTACGACGACGGCCAAACAGAGAGCGCGACTAAAACGACCAACGCGAACACTGCACCGGTAGTAGTAACGTCACCCTCGCCTGACCAGCCGACAGTCCAAACTCCATCTGCCGTGAGCACGGTGAGAAATCAATTCGGCATTGAACTGGTTTGGATTCCACCGGGAAGTTTCATGATGGGGTCGAACAACGGTCGCCCGGATGAGCGTCCTGTGCACCGTGTCTCTATCGGGCAGGGATTCTATATGAGCAAATATGAGCTGACCTGGGCCCAGTGGCTGGCTGTTACGGGCAACAGTCCGGGCTCGCCAGATAATTACAAAGGCAACGAAGACAAGCCGATCTTTTGGCTAACATGGCATGAGGCGCAGGAGGTCATAAGCAGGCTTAATTCTCTGAACGATGGCTACCTTTATCGGATGCCGACGGAAGCCGAGTGGGAGTACGCTTGCCGCGCCGGAACGACGAGCGAATATTACGCAAGTAATGTGGACGACATCGCGTGGTACACCAAAAACTCCGGATCCAGCTATCAACGCGTGGGCGGCAAACAGCCAAATGCTTTCGGACTCTACGATATGGCCGGCAATACTCAGGAGTGGTGCGAGGACTGGCATCTCCCCAACTATTCCGGCGCTCCCACGGATGGAAGCGCCTGGATGGCCGGTGATGAAAAAGGGCTGCGCCGGGTTTTGCGCGGCGGTTCATATCACTCTGCTCCGATACACATCCGCTGCGCCTCTCGTAGTTGGGGTTCGCAGAACTACAACCTGGAGACCGGTGTGCGCCTTGTGGCGGTGGCCGTACAGGCGGGTCGTTGATTGAAGTTCTCCAATCGTTCGAATGAACGCTTAATTGGCTTCAGCTTTGATCATACGGGCCAGCAGCTTCGCAGTCCTGGGCCGAATAAATAACCCGGCGCTTACGGGAAGTCCTGAACAACACTACTGGACGGTGAGTGTCTTTTCTTTCGACCCGAATACGGCGACCAAGCGTTGAGTGCGGCGTGAAGAAAGACCTCCCTGCGCATGATTAGGGCGTCGGCAATGGCCGTCTTTACATGAAGACCTGGCATCCTCGCAGGCGATTAGTCGTGACGTTAAACTCTGGTGCGTTTTGTCAGAGTAAGCTAAAGTTTCGCCCAAACTATTCGGCCCGTGCCTCGCGGGTCGACAACACGGCAGTCAGGCTTAGTTAGGCGTGCTAACTCCTAACACAATCCTTCAGAACCGCTACCGGATCGTGCGTGAACTTGGGCACGGCGGCATGGGCACTGTCTATGAGGTGATTGATCAGCGTGTGAACTGTCTGGTGGCGCTGAAACAGACGGACACGACGCGGGACACCCACGCTGGTTCCGCCTTCGAGCGGGAGGCTGCGTTGCTGGCGAACCTGCGACATCCCGCACTGCCCAAGGTGATGGACTACTTCACGGAAGATGATAGCCACTTTCTTGTGATGGAGTTCATTCCCGGTCATGATCTCGCCGAGTTACTGGAGTTGCGCGGGAGCGGATTCCCCGAGACACAGGTTCTGCGCTGGGCGGAAGAGTTGCTGAGCGTGTTGGCGTACCTCCATGACCAACGCCCGCCGATACTGCACCGCGACATCAAACCGGCGAACCTGAAACTCACCAGAAAGGGCGAGATTTTTTTGCTCGACTTTGGATTGGCGAAAGGCTCGGTGGGCCAGATGGCCACGGCGGGAAACAGTCAAAGCGTGCGGGGCTATACGCCGATTTACGCTTCGCTCGAGCAGATTCACGGCGTCGGCACCGATGCTCGCAGCGATATCTATTCGGCGGCGGCAACTCTATATCACCTGCTTACAGGCACGGCCCCGGTTGATGCTCCGGCGCGTTACCACGCGCTCGAAGAAGGACAGGCAGATCCGCTGAAGCCGGTTCGCGATCTCAATCCGGCGGTTTCTGTCCACATCGCGTCGGTGGTCCAAAACGGGTTGGCGCTTAATCGTAAGCATCGACCCGCGAGTGCTGAAGCGATGTGGGCGCTCTTGAGCGCCACTGATTTCGCGCAACCTGAGTCAGTTGAAACGGCTCGGGACGCGCCCCCGTCAGCGTCCGACGCGGCCGAGTCTTCAGAACAATTGGTTGCAGCGTTGCTCCATAGTAGCTCCGCAGCGCGTGTCGCAAGCGGCGCGATAAGTGCGGGCGACGACCTTCCGGCCACGTTAGCTCCGCCCGACGCCGGCGCACGCAAGCCCGCCGCCACGACGGTGCGTGACCGTTCGCTCGATGAAATGACCACGGGAAGAGATGGCGGAGATACAAGTCCACTGCACACGCGCACCCGCAAACGCCTGTTCGGGATCGTCGCGGCCAGTGCGGCCGTTCTTATCGTTATCGGCCTGGTCTTCTGGCTGACGAAGAACAGAGGAGTGCAAACATCAGATTCAATTACTGCGAGTCAAGTCGCCGGTAACCAATCGACAAACAGTATTTCGGGACGTACGGGCATGCCGGCTCCCGAAGGAATGGTCTATGTTCCCAGCGGTGCGTTCACGATGGGCCGCGATGCAGGCGACGACGCGGAACGGCCTCCGCACCCCGTCACCGTTAACCCGTTCTACATCGATGTGAATGAAGTGACGAACGAAGAGTACTTGAAATTTGTGAAGGCGACCGGCCATAAAGCTCCGTCGATTTGGAAGAACGGCTCATTCGCTGCGGGTGATGCGCGTAAACCGGTTATGGGCGTGTCATGGGCCGACGCGAGCGAATATGCGCGATGGGCCGGTAAGCGTTTACCGACCGAAGAAGAATGGGAATTCGCGGCGCGCGGCACCAAAGGCTTCCTGTACCCCTGGGGGAACGACTGGAAGGACGGCGCGGCGAACGCTCACGGCGCGCAGCAAACGGTCGTCGAGGTTGGTTCGTACAAAGGCGCATCACAGTTCGGTACTAATGACATGGTGGGCAACGCCTGGGAGTGGACCGCCACCGACTTTAAAGCTTATCCGGGTCGCGGACTGCCGGGCGTCGCCCCGGCCAGCGATCTAAAGGTGATTCGCGGCGGCTGCTACATATCGACGAAGGATTACGCGACAACTACGTATCGCGCGGGTTGGCCGGCACGGAAAGCGCCGACCTACGATCAGACAGGATTTCGATTGGCGAAAGATTTGACTAGTACTAACGAGGATTAGTTCGTGATGCGAATCGGCAAGCTTCAAATGCGAATTCTCCTGGCGGGCTGCTTACTGCCTACCGCCTTCTGCCTGCTCGCTCTCGGTCAGGGCGGCACGGGCAAATTGCCGCCGATGCGAAAACTCCCGCCGCCGATCCGAAACCCACCGCCGAGGAACCCGCCCCCGCAACGCCCTCCCGATTTGAGAATCTCGGAGCGGCGAGTGCGAGACATAGTAATTCTCGATTTGGCTGGCACGATTAGTTCGCGAGAGGGCGGCGCTGTGTTGCGCAACGCTATTAGTCGAAAGGTCAGGAACGGTGACAAGAAGATTCTTTTGAATCTTGCGAAAGTCAGTTCGATTGACGCGAGCGAGGCCGAACAGATGGTTTCCACGTTGGGGTCAGTTCATAAAGACGGAAGCCAGTTGAAACTGTGTAGCCCCTCAAGCAAAGTGCAAGCGCAATTGGAGCAGGCCTGGAGATCCGAATCAACATCAACGGTTGGAGGAGTTCTTATTTCGTCGATAACGTTCAAGAGCGAGCAAGAGGCCCTCGCCAGCTTTGAGTAGTTGGCTGGCTGCGTCCATCTCTCGCTGGGGACGGCCAATCGGATTCCTGGCGCGGAACTAATCGCCCCGTCAGGGGCGAAATGTTTATAGCCAGGAGGTCCTTAGAGAATTCCAAGCTCCGTCAGGAGCGACATGTTATGTCGCTCCTGACGGAGCTTAATCGTTGTTTGGGAAATGGGGTTCTATAAACATCTCGCTCCTGACGGAGCGATGACCTGAGTGCTGATTACTAAATCGCGTCGCACTGAAGCGCATCAGAGCCGGTGACCATTGCTTACTTCCCATGACCATTCGATTTCGTGAGATGAGCCTTCAAATATCTACCGGTATGCGAACCCTTCGCCTTCATGATCTGTTCCGGCGTTCCCGTGGCCACGACGTGACCACCCGCTTCGCCACCTTCCGGTCCCAAATCAATGATGTAGTCAGCCGTCTTGATCACGTCGAGATTGTGTTCGATGACGAGCAGCGAGCCGCCGGCTTCGATTAGCGCTCGAAACGCTGTCAACAGTTTGTTGATGTCGTCGAAGTGAAGACCGGTGGTCGGTTCATCAAAGATATAAAGCGCCCGCGCGCCGGCGCGTTTCGAAAGATGCGCCGCGAGTTTCACGCGCTGAGCCTCACCGCCGGACAAAGTGGTCGCTGATTGACCGAGTCGCAAATAACCCAGGCCTACCTCATCAAGCACACGCAGGCGGTTCGTAATCTTCGTGACGTCGCGGAAAAAAGCAATCGCTTCGCGGACAGTCAGATTCAGCACTTCGTGAATGTTCTTGCCGCGATAGCGCACATCGAGAACCTGCTGCTTGAAGCGCGTGCCTTTGCATTCTTCGCAGACGAGTTCAACGTCGGCGAGGAACTGCATCTCGACGGTGACAGTGCCGTCGCCCTGACAAACTTCGCAACGGCCGCCGGGAACGTTGAACGAGAAGTGCGACGGCTCAAGCCCGCGCGCTTGCGCCTCGCGGGTGTTCGCGAATGTCTCGCGGATCGCGTCATAGACCTTAATGTAAGTGACCGGATTCGAACGCGGCGTGCGGCCAATCGGAGATTGATCTACGAGAATCACTTCCTCGATGTATTGCCCGCCCTCAAGCTTGTGAAATGCGCCGACGTGGCCCTGCCAATCGCCGCGCTGCTTTTTCAGCCCGGCATAGATGCAATCGTGCACGAGGGTCGATTTGCCCGACCCGCTGACGCCGGTGATGCACACCAGCATGTCGAGGGGAATGTCGACCTTGATGTTCTTCAGATTGTGTTCGCTTGCGCCGCGAACATTCAGTTGCTTTACTTTAAGCGGCCGCCGGTGTTTGGGTTCTTTGATTTCCGCATCGCCGCGAAGATAACGCGCCGTCAGCGACTGCGGACTTTCCATCAGACCGGCGAAATCCCCTTCGTAGATCAAGTGCCCGCCCAGTTCTCCCGCCGCCGGACCAATATCGAGCAGGTGATCGGCTGAGCGCATCATCTCTTCGTCGTGCTCCACCACCAGCACGGTGTTGCCGATATCGCGCAGATTGTGAAGCAGCCGAATCAGACGATCGTTGTCGCGCGGATGCAGACCGATCGACGGCTCGTCGAGTACATACAACGCGCCGACGAGAGACGAGCCCAAATTCGTCGCCAATTGGATTCGCTGCGCTTCGCCGCCCGACAATGTTGAAGCGAGTCGATTCAGCGTCAGGTAATCCAAACCGACATCGACCAGAAACTTGAGCCGCCGGCGAATCTCAAACAAAACACGATCGGATACGGCCGACTGTTCATCTGGAAGTTCGAGTGCTTCAAAGAATGCCGACGCATCTTTGATCGAAAGCGTGCAAACCTCGGGCAAAGTCCGTGCTCCGACACGCACGTCACGCGCTTCCTGCCGCAGCCGTCCGCCTTCACAATCCGGGCAAACCGTATAACCACGATACTTCGAAAGAAAGACGCGCACGTGCAGCTTATATTTCTTCGTTTCCAGCCAATCAAAAAATCCGCGCACGCCTTCCCAGTCGCCTTTGCCGTTGATGATGGCGTTCCGTTGTGGGCGAGTTAGTTGATTAAACGCGACGTTCGTCGGAATGCGTTCCGACTTACAGAAGTGACGCAGCTCTTTCGTAAACCATTCGTATTGAGGCTTCGTCCACGGCTCAATCGCGCCTTCGGCGAGCGTGAGGCCGGGATTGGGAATCACGAGATCGAGATCGAGGCCGATCGTATTGCCAAAGCCCTGGCACGTAGGGCACGCGCCAAACGGATTGTTAAAGCTGAACAACCGCGGCTCAGGAGTCGGGTAGGCGATACGATCGTATTTGCATTCGAAACCTTCCGAGAAGCGAAGCCGGGTAGCGGTACGTGTGCCTCCGGCACGCTTATCAGAGAGCACGCCGGAGGCGTGCGTACCTGCCTGCGTACCTTCTGCCAACTCAATCATTGCCTGGCCATGACCCTCGCGAAAGCAAGTCTCCAGCGAATCAACCAGCCGCTGGCGAACGTCCTCGCGCGCCGCCAGTCGATCCACCAGCACGTAAACATTCTCGAAGTGATCGAGTTTGTAATCATCCGGTGACGCTAAGTCGATCTGCTTACCTTCATGCATCAGGCGCGTGAAGCCGCGCTGCATCAGACTCATCACGTGCGCTGTGACCATCTGACGAGTGAGTTTTGGCTTCGAACCGTTCGTTCCTCGTTTTACCGTGGGAGGTTTCGCGCCATTGCCGTTCAGCTCAACGGACAATCCCGCGTCCGCCGGAAACAAAACGTGGAACCGTGAGCCTTCCGTCAGTTGCGCGAGTGTTTCGCCGGCTGCTGATTCGGGCGAGTCGCGATGGACTTCGCGTCCGCACACGCGGCAAATTGTCGTCCCAACACGCGCGAACAAAAGTCGCAGGTAGTCGTAAATCTCAGTCTGCGTCCCTACCGTCGAACGTGGATTCCGCGTTGAGTTCTTTTGCCGAATAGCGATGGCCGGCGCAATGCCGCGGACTTCATCCACGTCCGGCTTGTCCATCCGCTCGAGAAACTGGCGCGCATAAGCCGAGAGCGACTCCACATAACGGCGTTGCCCCTCGGCGTAAATCGTGTCGAACGCCAGGGAGGATTTGCCTGACCCGCTGACGCCCGTGACTACCGTCAGCTGGTTAATCGGGATCGAAAACGAGATGTTTTTAAGGTTGTTTACGCGGGCGCCGCGAACTTCAATGGCTTCGTGGGTCATGGTTCGAAAAACATACGCGGGGCTCACGGTCGGGAATCTGAGCGCATCCGCAAACCACCCATCTTAGCCCGAATTGTGGGCGAGCGCGAATCGCAAAACACGCGGCCGTGGGCAACAACTCCAGATGCTTAGACATCTGAGAGAATTGCGGAAGTAAGACACTGCGGCGGTATAATCTGGCCGTTTTGTGACCCATTCATCAACTGGAATAATTCGATATGAGCCGAACCCTTAACGTCTGGAAGTTAATTTCATTAGGCGCGTTTCTGATTTTCTTGGCGTCCCCACTCGCGAGTGCCCAGCAGTCCTCGGCTGCGCCAAAGACCGAAACGGCCGCGATTTCGCCTTCGCTCACGCAAGCCCAGATCGATAACATCATCGCCAAGTTCACGGCGAAGGAAAGTGAGTTCCGGCGCGCCCTGAACAGTTACGCTTTCAAGCGCGATGCGCTGGTCCAGGTGATCGGGATGGGCGGGCAGGTGTCTGGCGAGTACCGGCGTGTGTCAGATTTCACGTTCGATGATCAGGGCAACCGCTACGAGAAGATTAACTTTTTCCCGATGCCCACCTTCCCCGGCGTTACGAATGAGGATTTAGAAGACCTGGGCGGCGTTAACCCGTTTGCGCTCGAGGGCGCGAGAATTGGTTTGTACAACCTTAAGTATGTTGGTAAGGAGCGCATTGACGAACTCGATCTCTACGTGTTTGACGTCGCGCCGAAGGTGACGCCTGATCCAAAGAAAACGAAGGAGAGATTCTTCATCGGTCGTATTTGGGTGGACGATCAGGATCTGCAGATCGTGAAATCAAAAGGGAAGGCGATTCCCGAGACAAAGATTAACAAGTTTCCCGTCGTCGAGACTTTTCGCGAACAGATTGACGGAAGATATTGGTTTCCCACCTACGCCTACGCCGACGACGATCTGATTTTCGACGACGGCCAAAGCATGCGCATTCGCATGCAGGTTAAATATACGGACTACAAGGTTGGCCGCGGTCAGGTAACGATTACCGAACTGGAAGAGGTAAAGCCGGAGACTCCGGAGAACCAAAAAACCGACAATCGAGCGCGACCCGTCGGCCCCGTCGAATCCGGCGAGCTCAACGACAAAGCGGTCGATTTACCAAAGCCGATTTATCCCGGCGAAGCGCGCAAGGCCAAAGTTACAGGTCAGGTCAAGGTGCGGGTGATTGTGGCTGAGACAGGCAAAGTACTGTCGGCCGACATCGTGTCCGGACCAAAGCAACTTTGGCTGGCGGCGATTGAAGCCGCGCGGCAGGCTCGTTTCAATCCGACTTTAATAGGCGGTTCGGCAGTGAAGATCACCGGAATCCTGACTTACAATTTTGTTGAAGAGTGAGGTCCGTTTCAGAAGCCCGCGCGTGAGCAATCGCGACGCGTCGGGACCTCCCTGACGGTCCGCTTCTGACACTAAGCTCTTCGCTGCGACAGCTTGTCAATCCCCATCTCTTTCATGATCATGTCCTGAACCTGGTGCACGAGCGTGTCGAGATCTTTGTCGCTTTTGACCCCTGACGTTTCGACCGGCGGCAGGAAAACCATTTCGATGGTGCCGGGCCAGGCTTCACCCGTTCCTTTGCCCATCAAGTTGTCCGCATTCTTTAGCGCGATTGGCGCGATAGGTACGCCGGCCTGCGCGGCCATGTGAAAAGCGCCTTTCTTGAACGGCAGCATCTCGCCGGGTTTAGCGCGCGTGCCCTCGGGACAAACACCGAATGAAATTCCGGAGCGCAGACGTTCAGTTGCTACCTTCAGGCTCTCGACTGCGCGCTCGCGGTTCGATCGATCAATCGCCACCACGTTAACAAAGCCCATCCCGTAACCAAGGATCGGCGCGTTGAGCAATTCCTTTTTCGCGACCATTCCCATGCGCCGTCCGGTCCAGGCGAACAGCGGCGCCGCGTCGAGATAGGACTGGTGGTTGGCGACAAAGACGTAGGTCTGATTCGGATCGAGGTTGTCGCGGCCGGCGACTTGCACCTTAACGCTGCTCAAGCGCAGCCACGTGCGCGCGCCCCAGTTGGCCCACCAGTAAATCCAATCCTGTCGCTTTAGCGGAATACTGATTATCAACACCGGCGGGGCGACGAAGAGTAGTAGCGCGCCGGCGACAAACCACGACCACGCGAATCGCAGTCTGCCCATGATTCGTGGACCGCGGGTTGTGCTAGACTTCGCCGCGTTCTGCGAGATGGATTCTTCCGAGGAAACACGCGAATGCGTCGTTACCATAAAGGCTATCAACCCAAGTCAATGAATGCATTCAACGAGACGGAAAGCCGCGCGAGCGGCGAAATGTTTCTAGAAGTACCGCTGACCTCTTTGAGTTCCGCGATTGAGTCGAGGCGCGGCGCGTCTCGACTCAATCGCACGAAGATTGTTGGCGTACGGTTCTATAAACATCTCGCGCCTGCGGCGCTGGCCGTTCTGATTGCGCTCGCATCGATCCTAACCAACGACATTCAGGCCCAGCGCAAGAGCCCGGCGAGTGCAGTACCTTCGCCTCGTTCCATTCTCGGTTTCAATCCCGGCGACGACCGCACCATCGCCGACTGGAAACAGATCAGCGACTACTTCGCGCGGCTCGACCGCGCCAGCGACCGCGTTCAGCTACAGACCATCGGAAAATCGACCCTGGGTCGCACAATGTTCGTCGCCTTCATCAGCGCGCCTGAGAATATCCGCAATCTGGAAAAGTACAAAACAATTCAGGCTAAACTTGCCGATCCGCGCAAGGTCGCCGGTCCGGCAGAACGCGACCAGCTGGTTATCGAAGGCAAGACGATCGTCGTTATTTCCGGTTCGATTCATTCGACTGAAATTGTCGCCTCGCAGATGTCGATGCAGCTTGCTTACGAGCTGGCCAGCGCCGGCGACGCGGACACTCTTTCGATTCTGCGAAACACGATCTTGATCCTGATCCCGTCGCCAAATCCGGACGGCATCGACATCGTTGCGAACTGGTATCGAAAAACGCTCGGCACGCCTCAGGAGGGAACCGTGCCGCCGGAGCTTTATCACCACTACGCCGGACACGACGACAATCGCGACTGGTTCATGATCAATCTGAAAGAGACGAAGGCCGTGACGCGACTGCTGTGGAAAGAATGGTTTCCGCAGATTGTCTACGACGTGCATCAGCAGGGCTCGAACGGCTCACGTTTCTTTGTGCCGCCGTTTTACGACCCGCCAAATCCACACATTTCGCCGCTGCTGCTCAGGCAGGTCGGGCTGATCGGACACAAGATGGCGGCTGATGTTACCGGGGCGGGCTTCAAAGGAATTCTGACGAACGCGCTTTATGACACGTGGTGGCACGGCGGATTTCGTACGGCACCTTACTATCACAACTCAATTGGCATTCTGACTGAAGCGGCTAGCGCGCGCTTAATGTCACCGTCAAACGTGACCCGCGAACAACTGGCTCGCTCAAGCTCGCGCGGGATGCGCAGCGCCCTCGAAGTCTCAACCAATTTTCCGAATCCCTGGCCCGGCGGCACGTGGCGGCCACGCGACATCATGCAGATCGAGATGATCGCGTCGCGTTCGGTTCTGTCACTGGCGTCGAACTATCGCGCCGGATACCTCCGAAATTTTTATGAGTTAGGAAAAGAGAATCTGGCGCGCCCAGCATCCGGCGAACCTCTCGCGTACATCATTTGGCCCGGCCAGGGACGAGACGAAAACACAGCCAAGCTCGTGGGCGCGCTGGTCGAGCAGGGGGTGGAAGTTTTTCGGCTTGAGAAGGAGCTGTACGGACTTCACGGCGAGCACGCGATCAAGCGACTCGAGCCGGTTACGATCGGCCGGACGACGGTGACGCCCTTAGGCGTAACAGTTGTCTCAGATCAAACGATTCACGAAATGCCGGCCGGCAGTTATTTGGTCTTTCTCGATCAGCCCTACCGGCGCAACGTGCTCGCATTGTTTGAGCCGCAGGTGTATCCGGATCGAATCACACCAACCGGTGAAGCCGAGCGGCCATATGACGTTGCCGGTTGGACGTTGCCGATGATGATGGGCTTGCGAGCGAGCGCGGTGCTGGCAATCCGCGAACCGCCCAGCGAACTCCGCTTGACCCTGATCAAATCTGAAAACGACGTCCGTCGTGACCTTGCGTTGCCGCTTTGGACCAGCGAAAAATCTCCGATTACCAATCCCGTCAAATCGGGAATTCGAATCGGCATCTATAAAAACTCACGCGCCGGAAACATGGACGAAGGTTGGACCCGTTACGTCTTCGACACGTTCAATGTGCCGTTTCAGTCGTTGAGCGAAACCGCTTTCAACACTGAGAATCCACGAGCCAAATTCGACGCGATCGTTCTGCCCTCAGAGCCGCGTCCAACCGCTGATATGGATGCCGAGGCCGTCTCTGCGCGAGGCATCAGCGACGCCGGCTACAGGAATCTTGCGCGCTTCGTCGAAGACGGCGGCACGTTGATTTGCTTTGACGGATCGTGCGGACAGTTAATTCGCCGTTGGAATCTTCCATTGAAAAACGTGCTTGAAGGCTTGAGGTCATCAGAATTCTACTGTCCAGGTTCGATTCTTCGCCTGAACGTGGACATCAGGTATTCGATTGCCCGCACAATGTTGGAAGACACCGACGCGTACTTCGTCAACAGTTCGGCGTTTGAAGCGACAGACCGCGACCGCGTAGAAGTCGTCGCGCGCTACGCGAAAGAGAATATTCTGCGTTCAGGCTGGCTCCTGGGTGAAGACAAGATCAAAGACAAGATTGCCCTCGCCGAAGTCCGGACGGGTAAAGGTCGCGTCGTCCTCTTCGCGTTTAGGCCACAGCACCGGGGCCAAACGTGGGGCACGTTTCCGTTCATCTGGAACGCCCTCAACTCCAGCGGAAACTAATGTTTGACTGAGCCTTGCCGCCCGCCCATCACGGTGCTATTGTGACCGGGTCAGGCCTGAATCTCTCCTCTTTTTCTCTTCCTGAAACTGACATATTACGCGGAGCGCTGACCAACGTGCGCGCCCGTAGTTCGCATCAAAGCAGCCGGAAGTACTGAAGCGGGTCTCTCTAAGCCCAACCGCAACAAAAACCTCCGACTTAACGTCTCTCGGGCAGGAGTTGTTGTTATGAATAAAATCCGCGTTCTTGCAGTGTTGTGCTTGACCCTGGCCGTACTGATGCCGCCGGTGTTCGGACAAGGTCGTCCGCGCCGGGTCGGTTCTGCCCCCTCTACCCAACCACCCGCGCGCACCACGCCATCCGCGCCGCAACCGACT
The DNA here is from genome assembly GCA_036277115.1 of Pyrinomonadaceae bacterium. Classification (NCBI taxonomy): domain Bacteria; kingdom Pseudomonadati; phylum Acidobacteriota; class Blastocatellia; order Blastocatellales; family Pyrinomonadaceae; species Pyrinomonadaceae bacterium. Next base: position 1,387,237 of record DASUNM010000023.1, on the reverse strand, counting down.
GGGCCGCGTCCGGGGAGTAACCCAAGTGACCGGGTCAATCAGGTCGGTCGCCCGCCGGCGCCGCCAGTGTTGCGTGGGGCTAATCGAGATCCAAACGAAGCACAACCAACGGCGACTCCCGCGAAGAGCAACGAGCCGGAAGAGTTCGGAGAAGGCGACATCCTCCGGGTCGATACAACTCTGGTTAGCATTCCCGTCAGCGTGATGGATCGAAACGGCAAGTTCATTCCGAACCTTCGTCAGGAAGATTTTCATATTTGGGAGAACGGTGTAGAGCAACGGGTTGCATACTTCGCTTCGGTTGATAAGCCTTTCACCGTCGCGCTGGTCATCGACACCAGCGGATCAACCAAGAGTCGCATAATGGAAATTCAGGATGCGGCCACGACCTTTGTTAATCAGCTCCGGCCGGATGACCGCGTCATGGTCGTCTCTTTCAGCGACCGGATTCGTGTGCTTTCGCAACCGACGAATGATCGCGTGGCGCTGCGCGACGCGATTCATATGACTCAACCTGGTTCAGGCACGCGGCTGTATGATGCGGTGGACCTGATCATCAACGAGCACTTCAATCGCATTGAAGGTCGCAAAGCAATCGTGCTGTTCACGGATGGCGTGGACACGACCAGCAAGCGCGCAAGTTACGAAAGCACCGTGCGTGATTCAGAGGAACTGGACGCGCTGATCTATCCCGTCAAGTTCGACACGTACGCCGACATGGCGGGCGGCGGTGGTGGCTGGCCCGGTGGTGGTGGGAGCCAAAAGGGCAAGGGCGGAATTCTTGATGACCTCATCAGTATCATCGTCAGCGGCGGCATAACGATTAACAGCGGCGGCGGCGGCGGTGGTGGTGGCGGTACCGGGACTTCGCGTGCGGAATACGAACGCGGCGATCAGTACCTGCGCGATCTGGCGCGGGTCAGTGGCGCGCGGATGTACGACGCCGAAATGCAGAATTTGGATTTCGCATTTCGTTCAGTCGCCGAAGAACTGCGGCGGCAATACAGCCTTGGCTATTATCCGAAGAATAAGCCGGTGGCCGGTGAGCGCCGTGGCATTCGGGTGCGCGTGACGCGGCCTGAGTTGGTGGTGAGAACGCGTGACAGTTACGTGTTCCAGCCGAACGCAAATTCAGCGCAAACGAATCAACCGCAGGCTCGACCGCCCGTGTTGCGGAAGTAATTGTGGGGAGCCGTTGGGTGGCGGGGGCAAGTCCTCAACGGCCGTCTTATGCCACTGTGCCATCCTCAATCGAGGCATTCTTGGGCACGATGATGATCCGATCGCGGATATAGTAACTGCCGTCCGGCGCGTCGAAGTTTTCCACTCCAGCCTCATTCAGCAGCTTCACATTTGAGCCGATGCGGGCGTTCTTGTCGATGATTGCGCGACGGATGATCGTGTTCTCTCCCACGCCGATTCGCGGCCGGCGCGCCTCGCGATCCCCCAGCATGTCTTCGATCGTCTGATAGTAGTCGGCGCCCATCACGTAGGCCGCGTCGAGATGCGCGCCTTCGCCGATCCGCGCGCGCAGACCGATTATCGAGCGATTAATCTTCGCGCCGTTGACGATGCAGCCATCGCTGATGATCGAATCGCGGATCTCACAGTTGTCGATCTTCGAGGGGGGTAGATACCGCGAGCGAGTCAGCAAAGGCGCTTCGGCATCGAACAGGTTGAAAGGTGGAATGGCCGAAGTCATATCGAGATTCGCCTTGTAGAACGCGCCAATCGTCCCGATGTCTTCCCAGTAGCCATTGAACAGGTAGCCCTGCACGTTGTGCCGCTGAATGCTCGCAGGAATGATTTCTTTGCCGAAATCCAGACGCGAAGAGTCTTCGGCCAGCACCTGCTCAATCACGTCGTATTTGAAAACGTAGATGCCCATCGACGCGAGATAAGGCCGGGCGCGTGCTTCGTCTGCCGACAGGCCCAGCGAAGTTGTATCGACGCGCATCGCTTCCAAAGCTTCACCTTTCGGCTTCTCGCTGAATTCGATGATGCGGCCTTCCGGGTCAGTTTTTAGTAAACCAAATTCGCTGGCTGAGTCGGGCACAATGGGAATTACTGAGATCGTGATGTCGGCGTTCGTTTCGAAATGCCGGGCGAGAAACTTGCGATAGTCCATCCGGTACAGGTGATCCCCGGAAAGAATCAGCAGCGTGTCGATTTGCCAGTCGCGGATGTGCGGCAGCACCTGTCGCACCGCGTCGGCCGTCCCCTGAAACCAGTCCGGCCGTTCCGGCGTCTGTTCAGCCGCGAGTATCTCAACGAAGCCGTCGGCGAAGGCCGAGAACCGATACGTCGTCGCAATGTGGCGATTGAGCGAAGCGGAGTTGTACTGGGTCAGCACGAACATCCGAATCACATCAGAGTTGATGCAATTCGAAATCGGCACATCGACCAGCCGGTATTTTCCACCGAGCGGCACCGCCGGTTTCGAACGGTCTCGCGTCAGCGGAAACAGACGACTACCGGCGCCACCCCCCAGAATGACCGCCAAAAGATTCCGTTTTGAAGGCATAAAGTGAGGCGAGGATATAGGGAAAGCCCCCCGTGTTCAAGACTCGGAACATCCCCGTATTAAATGAGAAAGTTGTTGATTCGTCGTTCAGCGTCCGTTTATAGTCGTAGCAGGCCACGCGTTCCGGCCGCCCGCTTTCGGTTCCTCGATTACCCACCGCCCTGGAGAAACAAATCATGAATAGCATTAAGTGTTCTGAGTGCCACCTCGTGAACTGGTCAACGAGCAGTGAATGCCGAAGGTGCGGCGCTCTCATCGGTGACAATCACGCTGCGCGCTCGAGGTACTCGATTGACAAAGAGGTGCACGTAGAGCCGCTGTTTTCCACCGGCATAAAGTTGCTTACCGCCATGCTCGCAGTCACTACCGTCATTTTTCTGGCGCAGCAAGCCTTTCAGCCGCTCTCGCCTGAGATGGCAAAGGAAATTGCAGTTTGGTTGGCGCTTCCGGCACTGGGACTATATGTGCTTGCGCATATTTGGTTGATCATACGAATTTTCGAGCAGAGCTTAGGCTGGGGTGTGGCTTCTTTTTTCATTCCCCTCGCCATGCTGTTTGCGGTGGCCCGATTCTGGCACAAGACGAAACGCTCTTTCGTCGGCCAATGCATCTGCATGCTTACTTTCTTTGTCGGCTTAGCTATTGGACTGTGAACGATTCGCAGGGCTGCACGAATTACCCAACCCGCTTCGCAAAGTATCCCGGCCGGTAACGCAGTTTCAAACCCTGTTTCACCAGACCAGGATTCGCGATCTCGATTGTCATCGTGCGAAATGCGCCGTCGCGATTCTTGTTTGTCGGTGAGTACGCGAGGAGATATTGAGATCGAAGCTCGGCCCCGATTTCCGCGAAGGCGGCGCGCAGGTCGTCTTCCTTCTTCGGAAAGAACGCGCGGCCGCCGGTGCGTTCGGCGACTTCGCGCAATACGGTTTTGTTAACGCCGTCGTATTTCTTGTCGCCGATGCCGATGGCGTAGATGACCGTCTCGGTGGCAATCGCGTGATCGGCGGCGCTTGACCGGGTTACGCGGCTGGTCGTGTCGCGCCCGTCGGTCAACAGAATGATTGCGCGGCGGCGCTGTTCCTGATCCGCGGCCAGAACGCGCCGCGAGGTGAGAAGCACTGAGTCCCAGATCGCTGTCGAGCCTTCGGACGGTGGCCCAATGGTGCCCGGCCCTGAAGTAATGCCACTCAGCGGCGGCGCCGAACCCATGTAAGAAGGGAAGGCGACTTCCACGCTTTCCAGCACGCGATAAAGCGACAGCACATCGCGCGTCAGCGGCTGTTCCACATGAGCGTAGCCTTCGAAAGGGATAATTGCCGCCCGGTCCTTTTCAGATCGAATCACGTTTTCAATGAACGTGCGGGCGGCTGCCTTTTCGTCCGGCAGCGTGCGCTCTTGCGAGATGCTGACGTCTATCAGAAACGCGATCGACAGCGGCCGATCGGTTTCGCGCTGAAACGTGAAGACTTTCTGCGGCACGCCGTCCTCCAAAACGCGGACGTCGGTTTCCTGAAGGTTGGTGATGTACCGATTGTTCTTGTCGGTGGCGGTGAAGAGAAGATTGGTGAGATCCGTCTCGACCCGGAGAACATCATCCTGATCCTGGGTTGGCTGCTGTTGCGCGAAGAGAGCAAAGGTAAAGACAAGAAAAGCAGTGAAAATTGAAAAGTGAAAAATGAAAATTGCGAATTGAGGTCTTTGGTCTTTGGTCTTTGGTCTTCGGCCTTCTAACCAGGGCTTCAAGTCTCTGCCTAAAACCAAAGACCAAAGGCCCAAGACCAAAGACCTAATTTTGATACTTGCCCTTTTCAATTTGTTTGCAATTCCGGGGAGGCTTGCTTGAGGTAAGTTCGCGTTGAGCTAATACGCGGGCGCTGGCTGTCCGTTTGTCTTCACGCCGGCGGCTTCCTGCGCGATCTTCACGCCGACGCTGGCGCCGATGCGGGTCGCGCCGGCTTCGACCATCGCGCGTGCGTCGGCCATGCTCTTGACGCCGCCTGAAGCCTTCACGCCAAGTTCAGAGCCCACCACTCGGCGCATCAATTCGATGTCCGCCACGGTCGCGCCGCCTTTCGCAAAGCCGGTGGATGTTTTCACGAAATCCGCCCCCGCGCTCTTGGCGGCCTGACACGCGCGCACTTTCTCGTCGTCGGTCAGCAGCGCCGTTTCGATGATCACTTTGCAGGTGACGTCGTGTTCGTGCGCGACCTGAACGACGGATCGAATATCGTGCTCGACCAGACAATCGTCGCCACTCTTTAAGGCGCCCACGTTGATGACCATATCAACTTCGCGCGCGCCATCCATGATCGCGCGCCTCGCTTCATAACCCTTCACGTCCGCCAGCGTTGCGCCCAGCGGAAATCCAATCACCGTGCATACCGGCACACCAGAGCCTTGCAAATGACAAGCGCACGCGCGCACCCAGGTCGGATTCACGCATACCGATGCGAATCGGTATTGCGCGGCTTCTTCGCACAAACGGCGAATTTCGCTTTCGGTCGCATCAGGTTTCAAAAGCGTATGGTCGATTAAGCTGGCCCAGTCGCGCGCGGAACCTGTCTGGCCGAGCACCAGGCCAATACGCGCGGCGCCCGCATCGACCACGCGATGCATGCGCTCGGGACAGCGATGAAAGCATTCAGACGTGCAGCCGCACATCTTCGCCTGATCGGCGTGATCACCGTTCAGACGCGAGTAGATGACGTCGGTGATCTGCTCGACTAGCTGCTCGAAATCGCCGTTGGATGAAAAGGACATGTGATCGATCCGCAGGGATTTTAACATGAGCCAGCCGCGCTGACACTCGCGGGTTGCGAAGGGGTCGCTGGGCCGCTGGCTTAGACGGCAGCCTGCGCGGAAGTTTTGGTTCGCTTTGTAATTAGCGGTCTTTGCCGGGTAGACCGTGATTTAGCGACTCTGAACGAATAGCGGGAAACCTGTGGCGTTATATCGATCAAACTTTCGAATGTCGGTTCGGTATTCGGCAAGATATGTTCCTCGAGAAAATTTCTGACTAATGCCCAGTCCGGGTGTTTGACCATTTCCGGATTCTCTTCGAGCTGCTGCAGAAACGTATGGAGGTCAATTGACTTGATGCCGGATGAATACTTTTCGAGTTCTTCAATCAACGGCAACGAGATTGTAGGCGCTCCGGTAATCATACCCAACAGGACCATCACCGCGGTAAATTGTCCGGGCTCTTCCTTCGAACCGATGAACGCCTCGAGACGATTTGGCTTCAGGTTGACCTTTATCAATCTGTAACAATTCAAGAATCGCTTGACCGCCCGGGGAGATCGCTTGATCAGCGGCGAAAGTTTCGTCATGTATTCTATTTCGACGTCAGTCAGCTCCAGGCTCTTTGGAGCCAGATCAATCTTTTCCGCGGCCTTCGATTCGCCCGCTGATTGATCGGCAGCTACGCTTTGATTGAGGTTTGCGGGTTCGGGGTCGATGGCGGGTACCGATTGAACTTCCGAGCCGGTGGATATCACCTGACTTTGCGCCTCTGCCGTCGGCGGCGGCCCGGGTATCAGCGAAGCAGGAGCCTGCTGAACGCCCGGCTGATTGGTAACGGAAGAGCTGTCGTTTGGGCTCGTCGCCGGAGACTCGCTGGCAGGTTGACCACCTCCGCCGTTTTCGGCGATCGCTGGGCGACTGCTCTTGGTAAGCCCGATTAAGAGATTTCTGCATTCAGTATCGCCCATCGGCTTTAGCCAAAACGGAATCTGAAAAATTTTCTCCAGATAGTCGTGCGGCGTAACTACTACGTTATCGGCGCCCTCGTCTTGCTTCTTTTGCTCAGGCGCTTCTCCATTTTCGTCTGCGGCCAGCCATTCATAACTTTCCTGAAGAGATCGAGTGACCCAGCGCGCATCGACACCCACAATCACCACGAACAGAGGGAAGGCCAGCAAGAGGTGAATGGCCTGCAATACCTGCACGACATTTTTGGGCGGGCATCTGTCGAGATCGTCAATGTAAAGAATTATCCGGCTGACAATGTTCTCGTGGGCCCCAGAAGATTCATTGCTGGTGGTCTGCTCGCTCAGCAGTTCCGAAAGCTTTTCGAAGTCGCGCCGGATTAGCGCCAGCACCCCCAGATGGCGGCGATAGTCGCTGCACGCGGCGCGGTCTTCGATAAAGTTGGCCAACAGTTTGGCTGCATCGGTAGTGGTGAGTTCAATTTCGAGCTTGGCAACCTCAGCATTGATGGCTTTCGCTTCGCTCTCGGCGGCGGCCATCTTGTTGGTTAGCGAAGTGACGTCGCTTTCGAGAGCGATGATTTTTTTCTGGCGGTCCTGTTCCACGTGCTCGTACTTTTCCTTGAGCGCCGCCATGCTCTTGTTGAATTTATCCACGTAAGGCTTGGCGGCTGCATAGGCTGCGGTCAGAAACGTCACGGCCGAGGCGGCAAAGCCCCACGCCGTCTTCAGCACATTTCGGAAAAACCATCCGACCATCACCGTGATGGCGATCACGAGCAGTATTCGGATCAGCTTGTTAAGTCGTTTCGGGTCTGATCGAAAGACAGTCCACTGCGCCTGCATACCGCCCCAAAAAGTCCTGGCCTCGTGGTATTTCTTCTGGATCTCGGCCGGCACATGCAGGGCGCCGTCAGGTAATCCGATCTGTTTCAGCAGCTCAGCCTGTTGAGTCGAGAGCGTCACGGACGGCAACTCGTTCACGGCGGCTTCCGTGCCTTGGCGCAGTTTCGTCAGATCCTGCCACTTGTCATCCCGTTTGATATTGGCTTTTTCAAACTCTTTCTTTGCCGCGTCCGCTTTGCCTTGCAGTACTTGTTGTTGTTCTTCGATCTTCTTTTTCAGTTCCTGGTTCAGCTCTAACTTCTGCATGATCGCGAGCCGGGCATCTTTGACGTGCGATTCGCCGTTTTGCTCTTCCGTGAACTTGAGGTTGTTGAAGATGTGCTCGACCAGGCTTGCCCAGAGATTGCCTTCGATGTAATGCCAGGCGTTGAATTCGATCTGAACGATTCGCTTGTGATAGCCGAGTTCCGATTGTGGCTTTCCTGATTCGCGCGCTTTCTGCGAAAGTTTTTCGACGCGAGATCTCATCTGCCGCATGAAGTGACTCTTGCCGGATCCCCAGTCGCCAAACAGCCCGATCGAGAGCGGTGGATCGATGCTGGTGGCCGCAGCAAGTGAGGCGAGCGCGTTGACGTCTCGCGTGATATCCAACAAGTCCTCGCCTCTCCAGAAATCAGCAGCAAAGCCGGCGAGTGGGGCGCTGAAGTCGTCAACCGGCTCGTCGGCTTCAGCCGCTTCAGCCGCGGGGGTTGGTGCTTCAAGACCGAGAGAGTTTTGCCACGCCTCTAAATCTTCTTCTGGAAACGTTCTTGCAACGAACTTCAGAAACTCGGTTCGAAGTTGAGCCACGTCCACGATTTGCGACAAGCGTCCGAAGGCATTGGTTTCTTCGTTGATGAGGAGAGCACCGAGAATGTGGACGGTGTCCACCGGCGAAGGCGGGCTTGATGGAATTGTAAACGCTTGCGCCTGCTCCAATACTTTTAAGACATTCGGCGTGATCGATTGCGCGGGTGCGTCGGAATCGAAATTGATACTGTTGGAGGAACCTTGGTATACAGCGCGCGGAAACCTGTCGCGAAATATTCGGTAGTAGCCTGCTTCATCTGCGCTCTGTAATCGTCGCCACAAGAAGTGTCCGACTCCAGAAGCACTCCAGTCGACGCGGCCGAGCTCCGTGATTGCAAACAAGAGACACGACGTCGTGACTTGAGGCTCCTCTTTGCCGAATGTCGCAAGGACTTGCGCTGCTTCCAAAAGCTTGATCGCGGCGCCGGAAAGACCGAACTTGGAAAGCGCCGCCACACTGAGACGCGTTGAATGAGGTTCGTTTCCGGGTGGCCCAACTTCCGGGCCACCGGGTCCGCGAGGTGGGGGACCTGAGGTGTTGGCCACGCTTGAGGGGGGGCCCATAGGTCCGAACGGCGCACCTCCGATATTTCGCGCGCTAGCGCCCGGGTCAACGGATTCGGCAGGCGGACCGGTGCGGGGGCCCACAGTTGCGCCAGGCGCACCTGCTTTGCGGCGCGCGCTGGCGCTCGGATCGACGGTGGCGCCAGCGAGACTGGTTTTGACGTAACCTTTACTTACCTCCGCCAAGTCGAAAATCTGTCTGGCGACATCGTTTAGGATTTCCTCATGTTCTTTCCAAGAGCGCTTTTCGAGCGGTACATCGGCTGAGTGGATTTTAAATCGATTCGCCCAATCAAACCTCTTCCACTCGCAGTCTCGCACTAGGATTGGAACTGTTGTAAGTTTTCCGGTGGTCGCCAAGTTATAAAGAAGCGGCCTTTCAGCGTCCATGATCGGGGACGCAAGGTAATTGTCGGACAGGAGGACCACGGCTACCTTGGCGGAATTTATCGCTTCCTCAGCTTCGCGGGACAAAACGCGTGACGCTTCGCCGCTGTGCCAAATTCTGATCAGGCCAGCCTGGACTGCCGGCTCTAAGAACTTCTCCAGGCGCAAGCGCCATTCTTCGTCGCCGGCCGCGCAGCTGATGAATACGAGCGGTGGTAAGGAAACGGCGTCCCCAATCCGACTTTGTGCCATGGGTGCTCCTACTTGAAGCGAAACAACTCAGATGTTACCGCTGCGTGGATTGGTCTATCACCAATGGGATTGACGGCGGCATGGGAGGAGAGATTGCCGCCACATGTCCAGTCTGTCAAGTATGCTGAGGTTACCGCTGATACTGCCGCTCAATCGCTTCAATCTTGTTGACGCGTTTGCGATGGCGGTCTTCGGTGAGATCTGTGGAGAGCCAGGCGCGGACGATCTCACGCATCTGATCGTTCGTGATTGTCTTGCTGCCGAGCGTCAGCACGTTCGCGCCGTTGTGCTCGCGCGAGTTGCGCGCGACTTCCTCTGAATAACAGGCGGCGGCGCGCACGCCGGGAACTTTGTTGGCAGTCATTGCTGAACCAACCCCGGCGCCGTCGATCACTATGCCGACCTCCGCCGAGCCGTCCGCCACTGCGCGGGCGACAGCGTGTGCGAAATCAGGATAGTCAACCGCGCTGTCCGAATTGGTGCCGAAGTCGTGCACGCGGTGACCGATCTCGGTGAGAAACTTCTTCAGCTCTTCTTTCATCGGATAGCCGCCATGGTCCGCCCCGACTGCCACGGTTTTTACCTGTTTTAGACCGCTCCGTGAAACGCGACGCGTCAGTTCGATTCCGCGTTCGTTGACGATGTCGGCCGCGAGCGGCGTCAGACGCGCGTTTTCCGAGACGCGCAGAACCGCGCCACGTTCAAGGCCACGTACATCGTCTTCCGTAATGACAAGTTTGGCTGATTCGTCGCGAGTGACAGCGGGACTTTGTGACGGGTTGTTTGAGGGCGGGTTAATGCTCGCCGGTCTGCCGGCGGTTGGTGCTTCCGGCATTGCTTTGTTCAGGACGTCGCGCACCAGCGCCCTTACTCGATCTCTGGTTGCGTCGTCAGCCATTTTTGGAAAGAGAACTTCGTCCCTCTCCCTTTGGGAGAGGGTTAGGGTGAGGGTTTATAACCTGCCTTCTCAACCCTTTTTCCGTTTGTTCGCGAGGCGCAGCCTCGCGTACAAAAGAGTTAACCGTTTGTGTTCAGCGCTAAGCTTCGCTCCCTCACCCCAGCCCTCTCCCAAAGGGAGAGGGAGGAAGATCAATCACGCCAGGGACTCGTCTCGCAAATCCAACACCCGGCCGGCGTGCGCGGTCACTTTTCCATCCTTCACCGTAAAGTCGACGCGCCCGACGTTGATGCCGGAGCGGCCGACCTGAAAGATCACTGTGTTGCCGCCGTTCGGACTCTTTTGCACGACCGGCTTTTCCATAAACGTGTGCGTGTGGCCGCTGGCAATGAAATCGATGCCGTCGACTTGCGCGGCGACTTGGGTATCGCCAATGTCGTCAGGATCCGTCGGGTTCCGATAGTAACCAAGATGCGACATGCCCAGAACCAGCGTGCACTTTTCCTGCTCGCGCAGAAGCTTCACCACGCCGCGCGCCATGCGAACTGGATCAAGATACTGAACCGGTTTGAAGTTGGCGTCCGTAATCAAACCTTTCGGACTAATCCCCATACCAAACAGGCCGACGCGCACGCCGCTGAGTACCTTCACCGAGTGCGTCTTAACCTTCTTCTCAAGAGCGCTGCCGCGCACATCGTAATTCGTCGAGATGATGTCAAAGTTCGCGTGCTCTAAAGCTTTCGCCAGCGGCTCGACGCCATTGTCGAACTCGTGATTGCCGAGCGTGCCGGCGTCGTAGCCGATCAAGGTCATGGCCTTGTATTCCACTTCGCCTTTGTAATAGTTGAAGTAGGGCGTGCCCTGCATGACATCGCCGCCGTCGAGCAAAAGCGTGTTCGGATTCTCCTTGCGAATGCGTTTGACGAGCGTCGCCCGGCGCGCCACGCCACCCCTGCCCGGATACGTCCGGTCGTTGTCGTGAATCGGATCGATTTGCGAGTGCGTGTCATTCGTGTGCAGCACGGTGATCAGCGTCTCGCCCTGCGCCGGCTCAAGCAGCGGCGCCCAAAGAGCTGCGCGGGAGTTGGTTGTGTGCGCAGCTGAAGACGAGCGCACGAGCGGCAGTGAGATGCCCGCGACAGCCGCCGTTTTAATGAAGTCTCTTCTCGTTGGCATTTTGTAATTCGACGTCCAACCACGCGCACGCAGGTGGTCTGAAAGCTAAGGTCTTGTCTCTTCGGTTACGGCCGACTTGGTACGATCGAGCCAGAAGCGGCCATCGAGATTCGGTCTAATTGTGCGGCCGGCGGCCGTCTCTGACTTCACATAAGCCATGATCGCGTCGCGCAAGGTGATGCCCAGCGGCTGGCGATTCTTTCCTGCCTGCAGCAGCGCCGAGATGTCACCGCCGCGATTCACGATGTAGTCGATAGTAACAACGCGATAAGTCGCTTGCGGATCGACCTCTTTCTCGCCACCCGGCGCCCGCATTTTGATGGTGTCGATCTCACTGGTCTTGTCCGGCTTCGTGTAATACACAATCTTCGCTCCGGACTGGGCTTCACGGTTTGCGACGAGCAATTTCAACAGGCGCACCAGCTGCTCGCCGGTAAGGTCGACCGTCACCAGGGCATTTTCAAAAGGCAACAATTCAAAGATGTCGCGCGCGCGCAAGACGCCTTCGCTGATAGCGTTACGCCGCAAGCCGCCGCCATTAATCACGGCCAGGTCAATCGGCGTTCCGAGTTTGACTCCGGTTTGCCAGCGCATGCCGTCTGAAACGAAGTTGCCGATCGAACCTGCACCCATGCCACCCTTGCGCAGTTCGCCTTTTAACGAGCCGATGACGGTATCGAGTTCCCGGACCTTCGGGCTGTACGCGACGAGCATCTGATTGACCGACGGGTCATCCGCAATAGATGAATCTACGGGCACACTCTCAGCCCGGAGGTTGACGTCGGTTTTCGGTTTTGGTGGTGGAGAGGCTTTTGGCGCGGGTGCCGGCGCCTGGGCGGATGCGCAGATGAAGCCAGCGGCAATCAGAAAGCAAAGGAAGAACCAGCGTCTGATTTCGAAGAAGCTTTTGTTCATTGGCTACGATGCAGACTGGCGACGCAAATATAACAGGTTCATCCGCCGCCTAAAATTGACCGTGCAAAGCGCGGCGCAATAGTATCTCGCTCGATCCTGCGCGGGCAAATCGGCGGACGGGCATTAGGATCCGGGTTTTCTTTGCGATCCTTTGCGACTTTGCGTCTGGGTCGGAACCGCCTGCGGTAGCGCGGGTGACCTTACCTTCTGCGGATGCTTGTCGGAAGTTCAACCACCCGCTACCGCAGGTGGTTCTGACAGGGCCAAGGCGCAAAGACACGCAGAGTGGGAACACCAGCTGCCAGCGCGCGTTGGATCGCGGCGCAACATCAACTATCTTTACTTTGCAGGAGGCAGAAACTTGGCGACATCACAGGCACGACTAATGTCGGAATTCACAAATCCTAACCTCGAAGTTCTCATCACAACCGAGCAGATTCAGGACCGCATCCGCGCGATCGGCGCCGACATCGCGCGCGATTACGCGGGCAAGAATCCGCTGATGATTGGTGTGCTGAAAGGCGCCTGCACTTTTTTGAGCGATCTGATGCGGGCGGCTGACATTCCCCTGGGCGTCGAGTTCATGGCCATCTCCAGCTACGGCTCGGCGATGCGCACGTCAGGCGAAGTGCGCATTCTGAAAGATCTGGACGTCGCAATCGAGGGCCGTCACATTCTGGTGGTCGAAGACATCGTAGATACCGGTTTGACCTTGAATTACCTGCTGGCGAACCTAAAATCCCGCGGCGCGGCGTCGGTGAAACTGGCGGCCCTGCTGGATAAGTTTGAACGGCGCGAGAAAGAAGTGCCGATTGATTACCTTGGTTTTCAAATTCCCGATGAGTTTGTGGTCGGCTACGGTCTTGATTACGCCGAACGATATCGAAATCTGCCGTACATTGCGGTGGTGAAAAATCCAAACGGTTGAAAGCGCGGCCATCTTTGACTGCGTTAGAGTACCGACTTTAGTCGGGTTGTGACTGAAAAAGCCCAACTGAAGTTGGTACTCTAACGCGCGTGCAATCAGAATACTGCCTGCCATGTTGAAGGAGCTTCTCGTGAAAAGATCACTAGTCTTACTTGCGTGCTTGTTCGTTGCTCTATCGGCGCGAATTTCCTTCGCCCAAACGGACTGGTCGAAAGTCGAAATCAAATCGACGAAGGTCAATGGCAACGTCTATATGTTGCAAGGCTCCGGCGGCAACATTGGCGTGTCGGTTGGCGCTGATGGGATTCTGATCGTTGACGATCAGTACGCGCCGCTCGCTGACAAAATCAAAGCCGCGCTCAAGACGCTCGGCGAAGGCAAACTGAAGTTCATCCTCAACACGCACTGGCACGGTGACCACACGGGCGGCAACGCGGCCTTCAGCTCTGAAGGTTCAATTATCGCGCACACAAACGTGCGTAAACGGCTGGCCGAAGGAATGACTATTACTGGACGGACGGTCCAGCCCGCATCGAAAGAAGCATTGCCCATAATCACGTTCGACCACAGCGTCTCGGTCCATTTCAACGGCGAAGAGATTCGCGCTCTGCATCTTCCGCGCGGCCACACCGACGGTGACGCGGTCATTTTCTTCACCAACTCTAACGTCGTGCACATGGGCGACCTGTTTTTCAACGGTATGTTTCCGTTCGTGGACATCGACAGCGGCGGTGACGTCGAGGGCTATATGAAGAACATCGCCGAGGTACTGGGAAAACTTCCGGCAGGCGCGAAGATCATCCCGGGCCACGGGCCGCTCGCGACAGCCGAAGACCTGAAGAAGGTTCACGACATGATGATGAAGACCACTGGAATCGTGCGTGACAAGATGAAGGCCGGCAAAACTCTGGATCAGATTAAGGCGGAAGGATTGCCGGAAGAGTGGAAGTCCTGGTCCTGGCAGTTCGTCACCACTGATCGATGGATCTCAACGATCCATCGCAGTTACAGCAAGAAATAAACGGCCCTGGGAGCGCGGCCATCCTTGGCCGCCTGAGCGCAAAGCACGAATTATCTTCCTGGATTTCTGAGCGTGCTCGCAGGCTTGCGGGCAGCGATGCCCGCTCCTCAAACATGCCTTGCCTAAAACTGCTGCCCGTAAAAGAAGAACAGCCAGTTTCGACCGCGCCCCTGGTTGGCAATCGCATAGCCACCTGAAAGATTGCCGTTGCGCGGGGTACTGAAATTCAGCGACGGGCTGATGTAACCCAGCCGGTTGTTGCCACTCTGCCAGTCGACGATAAAGCTTAATCTCTGCGTCAGCGGTTGTTCGTATCCGGCAATCACTCCCGTTTTCGTTTCCTCGTTGGGCCCAGCACCAATCAAATGGTAACCGCCGCCGGTAAACTTCGGTCCGTAATTTCCTGAGAACTGCTTGCTGGCGACTGAGTAACACTGGGCGAACGTGTCCGAGCCCGCCCGGTTGGTGATCGGAATGAAGAACATGCAGCCGGCCGCCGCCGCGACGCCCTTTCCTTCGTTGTTATAGAACTGCCACTTCGCGTTTGGTTGGAGCTCGATCGGTTCGCCGCCGACCGGCGTGTGCGTGTAGGAAAAGTTCACGCCCACTTCAACGTTTCCTCCGACGCCAACAACCGCGCGCGGCAGGTAGTTCGCGAACCGGTCGTCACCTTGAGCCCAGGCATAGTTCGTAATGAAATCCATCTCGAGATAAACCTTCTTCGCAGCCACCACGTCGGACGATGGAGCATTCATCATGGTTGACTGCGCCAGAGCTTGTTGACCTGAAAGACCAAGGATCAGGACGAGCAGCGGCAGGAGGGGTTTGCGGTTCATTGATTGTTGTCTCCTTGTTCCACTCGCTTACGCGAGCGGTAGACTTCCACTCTCAGTTACGAAATCTGAGAGAGAAAACTCTTGCCGGCTTTGAGACTCAGGCCGAAGTTCTCAGCAATCGTGCTGCCGATGTCGGACAGCGAATCGCGCGTACCCAGATCGATACCCGGCTTCGCTTTATTTCCATAAACGACTAATGGCGCGTATTCCCGAGTATGATCGGTCCCGGGATAGGTGGGATCGTTGCCGTGATCAGAAGTCAGAATTACGAGATCGTCTTCACGCATGGCCGCTTCGAGTTCCGGCCAGCGCTCATCGAACGTCTCGAGCGCCCGCGCATAGCCCTCGGTGTCGCGGCGATGGCCGTAGAGCATGTCGAAATCAACGAAATTTGAAAAGATCAGGCCGCGCGTGTTGGCGCGCAACGCGGCGATAGTCTGATCCATCGACTGGCCGTTGTTCTTGGCAGTCAGATCCTGTGTTACTCCCGTTGAATCGTAGATCGAGGCGATCTTGCCTATGCTGACTACGTCCAGACCGTGTTCGCTCAGCAGCGGCAGAAGATTCTCGCGCGGCGGCGGCACAGCATAATCGTGCCGGTTCTCCGTGCGAAAGAACTCGCCGGGCTTGCCGAGAAAAGGTCGCGCGATTACCCGTCCAACTTCGTGCTCGCCGCGCAGCATGTCACGCGCGGTCTCACAGATTTCGTAAAGACGATCGAGCGGAATGATTTCTTCATGCGCGGCGATCTGAAAAACGGAATCGCCTGAGGTGTAAACAATCGGTTTACCGGTGTGCACATGATCTTCGCCGAGCTCTTTGATGATCTCAGTGCCGCTCGCCGGAAAGTTACCGAGGACTCCTGGCACATTCGTTTTCGCGACGAACTCATCAATCAACGTTTGCGGAAAACCGTTTGGATAAGTGGGAAAGGCGCGCTCAAGAATGATTCCCGCCATTTCCCAATGCCCGGTCGTGGTGTCCTTGCCATTCGATTTCAGTGCGCATTTCCCGTAACCACCGCGCGGATTTTCGATTGCGGGTACGCCGTTGAGCGGGCGAATGTTGCCGAGCCCAAGACCTTGCAGGTTCGGCAGTTTCAACTGGCGTGATTCGCAAATGTGCCCGAACGTGTCTGAGCCGGCGTCGCCCCATTCCGGCGCGTCCGGCATGGCGCCAATGCCGGCGCCGTCGAGGACGATAAGTGTTATTCGATTGAAAGTGGTCATCGAGATTAGGGACGATAAGTTATATAATCCGACCCGTGGAAGCAAACGGAACCTATACCTTCACCATGCTGTTCGAGCCCGCCGAAGAAGGTGGTTACGTGGTGACATGCCCAGCCCTGCCAGGTTTAGTTACGGAAGGCGACACGTTGGAAGAAGCGCGACGGATGGCGGAGGATGCGTTGCGTTTGTATCTGGAAACCCTGCGGGAGGACGGCTTGCCGATCCCTTCTGACAAGACACCCATTGCGGAGCCTGTGGAAATAGCGCTCGCGTCGTGATGCAGCCACTCCCTTCGCGGCCACTCCTCCCGCAATCACCGAACACGGTTGTGTTAGGTTCCCCTCATGAAGCGAAGTCTTCCAGCAATAAAGCCAAGACAATTGATCAGAGCCCTTGAGCGTACGGGCTTTTTCGTCCGGCGTACTAGTGGAAGCCACTATGTTCTAAAGCATCCAGAAAAGCCCACACTTCAAGTTGTTGTTCCATTTCATAATCGGGACATGAAGCGAGGAACGCTTCAGTCGATCATCAAACAGGCTGGGTTTACTAACGAAGAATTCTTGAAACTACTTTGAGAGTCCGTAGTTTTCACTGCTCACTGCTCACTGCTCACTGCTCACTGCTCACTGCCCACTGCTCACTGCTCACTGCACACTGCTCACTGCTTCGGCGCGTAATATCCTTCACGCGCGCGCACCTGCGCATCTTTCACGCCGCGAATCTCAACGCTAATTTTTCGAAACTGACCATCCCGAGTCTTGTTAGAAGGATAGTAGCCGAGGCTGTATTGGGTGCCGATCTCTTTCGCCACTTCCGCAAACGCCGCGCGCGCGTCCCGCAATGTTGCCGCCGAAAAATTTCTGCCGCCCGTCCCGCGCGCAAGCTCGTTCATTTCTGTACGCGCGAGATTGTAGAGCCGGCGGCTGATGTCCATCCGCTCGAACTGACCCAGCCGGCAGAAATCCTGATAGTCTTCTTTCTGCGCGGTGGGCACGAAAAGACGGCGAAAGCGTTCAAGTTGCTTTGACGAGAGCGTCAGGCGGCCGTCGTCCTCACAATCCTTCAGGAGACGATCTTCGACATAGTCCTCAGTGCTGAGCTGAATGAAATACGCGGCAACACCAGTCCGCGCCAGAGTCGCCCGTGCATCGTCAAAGTTGATGTTGCTGCTTGAGTCCACCCCGTCGGTGAGCGCGACGACGGCGCGGCGGCCGCGAATTTCGTCCTGACGCTGTTCCCGAAAAATCTGCTTGCTGATCTCTGCCAGCGAATCGTAGAACGGCGTGCCGTTACTCGTGCCCAGACTTTCAATCGCGACTCGTAAATCCCCGCGATTGTCCGTCAGGCTCGACCGCAAATCGACCGTTGCCATCGGTATGCCATCGTCCTGGCGATTCTTAAAGGCGACGATCGCGACGCGATCACCGGGGCGCAGCGCGGCAATGAAAGCGTTCGCGGCGTCGCGAATCAATCCCAGGTCTTCACGCGTCGAACCCGAAGTATCGAGCAGCAAGGCGATCTCGAAAGGCGTTTCTGTCGTCGCGAAGTTTGTCAGCGCCTGCGCCTTGCCGTCTTCCAGGACCGCGAAGTTTTCGAGTTTCAATCCGGCGAGCGGGCGTCCGTTTCTATCCGTCACGACAGCGGGCACCGAAACGAGTTGGGTCTCAACGCGGACGATATCGCCTTCGTCAACTTCCTCAGCGGTGGTGTTCGTGGGAGGTTGCGAACTGTTGGAATCGCCTTTTGAGTTACTCTGGGAGTTGCCCTGGCCGACGGTGCGCGGTCGCTGCTGCTTGTTTGGCTGTGGCTCCTGGTTAGCGGCGGTCGCCGCAAACACGAGGGACAGCGACAAACCGACGATAAAGCTGGGGATGACGAATCGCATTTCCTGAGCCGGTAAAAAAAGGTAGTGCTGGGGTGAAACAACTATAGCCGCAAAAACGTGGCGGGAAAAGCGCTGTAACCGCGATCGTTCAGGCTGAACACGTCTTGACCTCTTCGTTGCTTTTCCTTACGATGGCACTTCGTCGTGACGCAGTCATTTCGAGTCGATTTTTGAAATCGGGCACGTATGTCAATGGTAGACGGCTTCCCTTACAAGGAAGAGGTTGGGGGTTCGAGTCCCTCCGCGCCCACCAAAAGGCAGAAGTCAGTGGTCAGAAGTCAGAGGTCAGAAAAGAAACAAAGCTGACTTCCGATATCTGACCTCTGACATCTGCTTTCCCTGCGGAGTCGTAGTTCAGTTGGTTAGAACGCCGGCCTGTCACGTCGGAGGTCGCGGGTTCGAGTCCCGTCGGCTCCGCCATTCTCAAAGCGGTTGCTTTTCATTTGAAGGGCAACCGCTTTTTCTGTTCAGTGGCCAAAGTTCCTACAAAGACTCGACCCGCCCAGGGAAGACGAAGGTGAAGCCGGCAAGTTTGTTTAGATGACGTTGGCTTCATTCCTCTCTGACTCGTCGAAACCAGCCCCTTCGTCAAACATCATTCCCAGCCGTTGGCAGCCGCGGCTGAGGTTTCTGCTTTTCTGCACACGTAGCAGGGTTTTGGTTCGATGGCATAAAGCCTGCGCTCCTCAGCCGACACTTTAGAGTCAATGGGACTTACCGACAGCCCCCCTTCGGCCAGGCGATCCACGAAATCAAAACCGTAAAGCCGCCAGTGGCCGGACAGGGATGGGTCAGGGAACCCGTATTCTTCCGTCGCCGCCCCGGCCCCCATCGGCACCGAGACGATCAACTCGCCCGTCCCGGGGCGTAGCACGCGACCGAGCTCGCGGATCGCCGCTAGATCATTCTCGACATGCTCGAGCACGTGGTGGCACCAGATGAGATCGATCGAATCTGAGGCGAAGGGTAGGGCCCGGATCTCGACGAGCAAGTCCACGCCGCGACCGGCTTCCAGATCAACACGCCAGACACTGAGGCACGGTGCCTCAGACCACAGCGTCGCGGTCGCCTTCTCGGGAGCGAAGACGAGCGCTCGGCCACTCTTCTCCGCTAGATTGAATTGCCGTGAGGCCCACAGGAATAAAGAACGGTGGCGCGAGTGGCTGGCACATTGCGGACACGTCGCGTTATTCACCCGGTGGCCGACTTGGATGTAATCGTTAAACCTTCGCCCCCGCCAACCGCAGCAGGGGCAAGCCACACGCGCGGGCAGCAGCTTATTGGCCAGCACCACCTTTGCCCTCGACACCGCGACCCGGGCGAATAGCTTCGTCGCCGCGATTGGCCCGTGGATCTGGACCTGCTGGAAAAATCGGCTCACATAACTTTTCCTGTGCGCCATCTGTCTGAGCTTTCCTCACTCACGCTTAACGCTGCTTCGATGTCAACGAATCGCAGAAAAGTGGCAGCAGCATGAGTTTCGCCCCTCTCGTCGTCAGGTGATGATGATCACGGTAGAGAACGACTCCGTCGGCCAGATAAACGTATCGCTGACCACCCGGATCGAGGAACCTGGGCTTTGGATCAAGAATGCGACCGCCTGCAGATTCTATGTCGCTGATCGTAGTCCGGTCGATCTTATCAAACGCATCACTCGCCGCCCGTTTGGTTGAGAAGGGTGCGAGATCTGTGCGGAAGATGACTGAGCGCGAGAGCACCTTCGGGACGTCGAATGTGTGTTCGGGAACAGACAGCATGATCCACGGCTGCGAACCTGCGGCGACGAGCTGCCGGATCGTTAACAACAACGCACTGTTAAAGCCGCCGTCGCTCGCACCAGCGTAATCAGTCCAGTTGGCGATCAGAATCACATGGGGGACCTGTTGGCTCCGAACATAAGAGAGAACGGCATCATTAAAAGCGATGGAATCCTTACTCAGGCCGAACTTCGAAACCATAAACCAGTTAAGAACCGGTGCCGTGACGGAGTGAGTGGCGGCGCGTCCGGCCAGCCCCTTATCCTTAAGGCAAGCGTCCAGTGCCGGTATCGCAGACATGGCATGGCTATCGCCCCAGGCTAAGACCGAAGGGCGCAGCGCCGGATTCACCACACCAATCGGGACAAGGTTGCCGGCACGGGCGTCGTCGGGCGTAACATTAATGAGGAAGGCCCTGTCGGATTTTGCGTTAGCAAATTCGTTCGCCAGTTCAGAGAAGCGTTTGGGAAATCCCTGCATCGTTAGGCATATCAGCCCGCCGCTTAAAATAACTATGAGTCCTGTTCCGGCGAAGAGGAATGCCGATTTCCTGGATGTCCCCAATCTCCGCGTGCGCAAAGGTGTCTCCACATATTTCCACGAGAGGACGGCTAACAAGAATCCTAAACTCAGCATGCCGACGCGCGTCGCGAAGCCGAGGTCAGCGCTAAGAGGTGCCAGCGTCCAATATTTACTGAAGGCCAGCAACGGCCAGTGCCACAGGTAAAGCGAGTACGAGATTAAGCCGAGGAAAACGATTGGGCGACTTGATAGCGCCACGCCGACGGCCGTCGGAATTCGTCCCTCTGTTCGTTCGTTCGCCCAGATTATTAGCGCCGTACCGAGACAGGGAGAGAGCGCGGCGGCTCCGGGGAAAGGCGTTTCCGGAGTGTAGGCGAAGACCGGAACGAGGATCAGAGCCAGGCCCGCAAGCGCTAAAAGCTCGCGGAGGCGCGGGCGACTCGGCAGCGCGAAAGCGGGAGGAACGAAGGCGACAAGTGCCCCCAGCAGCAGCTCCCAGGCGCGGGTTGGAAGAAGGTAGAATGTGGCGCTTGGCGACTTAATAACGCCATAGATGCTTAAGGCGAAACTGACGGTGAACCCGGCCAAAAGGATTGAAAAGACGCCCGCCCGAGTACGCAGAGCCTTAACGCGAAATATTCCCCAGAGCAGGAACGGAACTAACAGGTAGAACTGTTCCTCCACCCCCAGAGACCAGGTGTGCAGCAGAGGCTTTTCGTCCGCGCCGCCTTCGAAGTAGCCGGTGTTACGCCAGTAGTAAACGTTCGCGCCAAACACTGCCAGCGCTGCGGCTTCCTGACCCAGGTTCTTATAATCGCCCGGCAGCAGCAGGAACCACCCGGCCACTAAAGTCGCGGCCGTAACCACGACCAGCGCGGGAACGATCCGCCGCGCCCGCCGTTCCCAGAAGTAGGCAAACGTGAAGCGACCAGTTTCGAGATCCCTCCAGATCAAAGAGGTGATCAGGAAACCCGAAATCACAAAAAAAACGTCCACACCGACATAGCCGCCGTGACAGTAGAATCCCCCGGCGTGATAGAGAACGACAGCTACGACGGCGATCGCACGGAGGCCGTCGACCTCGGGACGGTAGCTGAATTTATTGACGAGGGGCATAGAGTAAGTGGCGGATGGGGGATGTCGTAACCCAGGCGCCGCAAGATGTGCCGGACCCGTCGCTTTATCCCGAACATGTCCTTGCGAGCGCCTGCTCGATCAGCTGCTTCATCCGGGCCATTTGATCTCCCCAGTCGAACTGCCGCGCGACCATCGTGCGATGCGCGAGCGCCTCGGGTGCCTTGTCGGAGAGCGCCTCTCGCAAGGCGGCGACGAAGCCGGCCGGGTCGCCGGCGAATCTCACGAGCCCGGGGTGCTCGTCCGCAAAGCGCACTACCTCAGGCAGCGCTGTCGCCACCACGGGGAGGCCGGCAGCTAAATACTCCTTGAGCTTCACCGGCATGATGCCGGCTGTGAACTCGTCAATCGAATAGGGCAGGATGCCCACGTCGAAGCGCACCATGTAGCGCGCGATATGTTCGTGAGGGATGCGGTCGAGTATCCGCACGTTCGGACGCGCCGCGAGCTGTGCAACATCAACGAACCGCGGACCCGCCAGCACAAACTGAAGATCGGGCGCCAACTCTGCGGCGCGTGCGACCAAAGACAGATCTGTCGCGCTGCGAATGCTGCCAACGTAACCGATAACTGGGCGCGGTATACCAGCCAGCGCTGCAAGCGGCGCCGCGCGCGCATCCAGCGCCTTCTCGAACTGTTTTATGTGGACGCCACTCGCCAGCAACTCCACGCGCGATGACGCTCCGGCAGCTGATTTGTAAAGGAGGCCCGACGTCACCAGCACCAGGTCTGCCTCGGCGAACAGCAGGCGCTCCGACTGCGCCACGCGGCGCGCACCCGGCGAACTCTCTTCGAGCCGGTCGAGGCAGTAATAGACGACGAGCGCCGGGCGGAGTGCAGCGATCACCGCGCGGGTGAGCGGCGTCGGCAAAAAGGTGATTACGATTAGCGGGCCGCCGCCGTCGCCCAACCACGCGCGGATGGCGCGGACGAGCAGACGCACATTCGTGGAGGTCGCGCTTGGCGAGTACGGGAACGGCAGCAGCAGAGGCGAAAGTACATCTACGCCTTCGGCCGTGTGCCACGCGCCGCCGCGGGCTTGCAGCCAATGTCGAAGACGCGCCCAGAGGCGAGCCGCATCGCGCAAGACCGCACGACGCACGCCGGTGTTCTCCACGAAGAGCACGCGGCTGCCCCCTGCGGCCAGGGCGAGGGCGACCTCTTGCGGGATCTGCCGGTTGAATGTCCAGTCTATCGATGAGAGACAGACGATAGAGGCGTCTCGGAGCATCAGGACTTAGGGTTCCCCAATTCGGGTGAGAGAAAAGCCGCCAATCCCCCCGCCAACTCGACGGATCGCGTGACGACGGCGACTGCACCAAAATACGGCACCGCCAGGCGCGGAATACCGATCTGGCGGCGGTGGCGGACGAGGCGCAGCCAGTCGTCGACGATACGGCGGCCCGTGATCGGCACCAGCGCCGCGGGGCCAAGGCGGAGCAGGAGGCGCGTGCCGCGCAGAACGCCCTGGGCGTCCAGGCGGTAGACAGCGACGCCGTCATACCCGCGCTTGAAATGTTTACGCGCGAAGCCGAGACCGCCCACGTCCGGGGCATGCTCGACAATCGCGCGCGGTTCGATCAGCACACGCAATCCCCGGGCGCGGAGTTGATGAAAGAGCAGGTAGCATCCACCGTCACGGCGAATGCGCGCCTCAAACGGGTGCGCCAAAATCACCTCGCGCCTGAACGCCACGTTATTAATGACGAACCCGGCGGCGACCCCATCCTCTCCCGCCAGGACGTAGGCGAAATCGGGGACGGAAAACGTACGCGCGGCCCACGACCCACCCCCGTAACGGGTGCGACCGCCGACAGCGGCCACACTTTCGTCGCGTTCGAATGGCGCCAGCAACGTCTCCAACCAGTCGTCCTCGGGCACGCAGTCCGCGTCGAGCAGCGCGACGATGTCGCCGGCGGCGGCCGCCGCACCGGCGTTCTTCGCTGCGAGGTAGTTACTCTCTGCCGAGGAGACCACTTTCACCGACGGATAGCGGCGACGAATCTCGGCTGCGTCAGCCTCAGCCATGTCGCCGTCGATTACGACAATCGGTTCGATCAACTGCTGCGGCCAGGTCTGACGGCCCAGGCCGTCGAGCGCGCCGCCGATGCAGTCGGCTGGCGGGACGGCAGTCCCGTCCTCCCGCGCGGTGACCGTTTCGATGACGACGCTGACTAAAGGCCTGGTCATGAGAATAACCGCCGCGTCCGCACGCGAAATTGCTCGGCCGCGAAAGCGGCCAACCACGGCGCCGCATCAAGTCCCGTCGTGCCCGAGGCGGTGCGCCAGGCGAGCCGCAAAGGCTTGTTTACCTCGCGCGCCCGCCCGCGCAATGCGGCGAGGGCGAGATGAACAGAGAGATTGAAGAGCAGTCGCCGTAGCACGGCGCGAGCCGCAGGGTCCGCTGTGCGCGCCAGCTCCTCCGAAAAGAGGTCGATCCTCGCAGCGACCGACCTGCCGAGCGCGTAGCTGATGCCATCGTCGTGGACCGTGTACTCGGCCACGACGCGTTCGACGTAATCCAGTTCGTAGCGCAGGGCGATGCGGAACCACGCGAGGTAGTCGGCCGAAACCGAGCTCGCCTCAGAGAAGCCGCCGCTTTCTTCCAGGCAGCGGCGTCGCGCCAGCGCGGTGCACGTCGGGACGAAATTGCACCATGAAAAGCGATCAGCTACCCGCCCGCGGCGCGGCGCCGCTACGCCGAACGAAGTCCGTCCGGTGCGCGGCGAGTTATCGCGCGGCTCGCTGACGTGAACGGCGTCGCCGAAGACCAGCCCGACCGCGGGCCGGCTCATTAGCGGCACTTGCGCCGCGAGCTTGTCGGGGAGCCACGCGTCGTCAGAGTCGATGAAGGCTACAAGCTCACCCCGCGCGCGACGGAGGCCGGCGTTACGCGCCGCATAGACCCCGGCGTGGGCTTGTGAAACGACCGTAACCTGCGCCCCGAAACCTTCCACGACGTTCAGGGTGCCATCGGTTGATCCGTCGTCAATTACAATAATTTCGTAGGGGGCGTACGTCTGGGCCAGCACACTTCTGATGGCGCGGCCGACCGAGCCCTCACGGTTATAGACGGGGAGGAGCACGGAGACGAGTGGCGCGCTCGCGCCTCGGATGGCATGCGCTGAACTCACCATGCGCCGCGTTTACTCCACCGCCTCTCATTCACGAGCCTACTTCCCTCACGCACATGATTCTCAGGTTCGAATGTTATACACGTCTCACTGTGTCGTCCAACGCTACCGTGATCGATCTTGAAAGTTAGTGCCGAGGACACTTGCCGGCGTGTCTTCACTCGACCATGCGACCCGGCCGCAGCTCACTCGATTGCCGCGTGATTACGCCTCCTCCAGCAGCTCCATCGGAAGTCAGGGCGAGCATCCGTCTCCAGACTGGCAGGTTAAATAGGATACGCATTGGCAGCGCGACGGCTAACTGGAAAAAAGCCAGCGTCATGGCGTCCAATCGGCCAGAGAGCAAGAGGGCGAATAAAGCCACGACCGCCGTCATCTGCGCCAGGTTATCCCATTTCAGTAAATCCAAACTCACGGCGAGCGGCCTCACCACCGCGTGGATTAAGAGCACCCATGCGGCGGTCGCGAGGATGTAGAACACTGGCAGGGCCGCGGCATACTCTGGCCGGGAAAACCGCAATACCAGGAAGCGGCCCGTAAACAGCGTACAGGCCAGCAAGATGCCGCCCGCAATGATCGCCATCGTGCAGTAGCCTCTAATCAGGCGCTTCAGTTGGCGGAGCTTGCGCCCGGCGATTATTAGGGCCACTTCAGGGGTGAGAGCGAACCCCACGTTCGTCAATAACAGTGCTACTGGGGCGATAAGTTGCTTAGCTAATCCGTATAAGGCCACCTGCGCGGGTGAGCTGAAAATCCCCAGGAGGAAGACGTCGCCGGGAGACGCCGCGATCTGTAGGTAACCAGAGAGGTTGCTATTGAACAAGCATTTCGTCAACTCAGTCCGGTGCGGGGTCAGGGCGCGCGCGGCGAGCGTCGGGCGGATGTCTCTGAGGTAGGGGCTGACGAGTCGTAGCGCCCGGATCACCGGAGGCATAGTCTGAATCACCACCCCGGCTGCGAATGCTCCGACGATGGCCTTCAAGCTGTACGGAGAGGCCGTCGCGGTGTGCACTGCGATCAGTAGCAGGGTAACCAGGTTGCCCAGCACCTGCGGCACGACGATAGCGGTGAAGCGGCCGTGCAGCCGTAGAAGCGGCCCGGAGACGTCCGCTAAGGTTACGAAAAGTATCGTGCAACCGTAGAGGGAGAAAAGTGGCGCGAGCTCCGGACTCTCATACAGGCGCTCGGAAAGCCAGGGCGAGAGGACGAGGACGCCGCCAAAAATCAGCAAGCCGGCGGCGACGCTGATTGCCAGGCAAAGCAAAAGCAATCCCTGGAGGGCACGCCACTCTTGCGCCTCTTTCAGCGGCTGGAAAAAGCGGAAGATCACGTCGCTGACGCGCAGCCCGATAAAAGAGTTCAGGAAGGCGAAGAGGTTGATGACGACGAGCAGGCGCCCGTAATCGTCGATCCGCAGCGCCCTCATCAGGAGCAGCGTTTGACCCAGTTTTATCGCCAGGGAAAAAACAGCGCCTACGAGGCTGACCGAAAGGTTAGAGCTGAAGCGTCGCCAGAGAACGTGGTCCTCGGCTCTCACTCCGGCTCTGGCCAGGCCCTTCGTCACGGCGGCGGCCCCTGAGCCCCAAAATGTTCTTAATAACGTCTCACCTAGCATCTACGGAACCGCCCATCGGAAGTTTACCCGCGCGCTCAAAGTCCGGACCCTATCGATCTCCACGACCCCGGAGTTTCTCGTCGTGACCGCCCGCTACCTCGCGGCCGATGGCGAACGTAAGCGATATCATCCTTAGGTAGCAGAGCAGGTTCAAGACGACGGCGGCCCCCAGGTGAGGCGCAAAGCCGCCGCCCAAAATCAGAGAGGCTGCCGGCGATTTTGGCGATGGCAAGTGTGTTACCCAAACCGTGAGTATTCTTTTGAGCAACCCCGACCCAGCACTGCGAACCGCGTCCGAGCTCTAAACAGGGTCGTGTGAAGGCGCAAGATGCTGCCGCCTGTTCCTCGGGACAGGCTACGTGCGTCTTACGTATTCGGGCAAACTCCGTGGGTTCTCAGTGGACGCGGGACTGCCGAACCTTACTCGCTTGTAAGGGGGGCGGCTACACTCCAGCGAGCGGCGGCTTAGTACTTATACGTCTAGGAGAATTCCTGGGCGCCGCGGTCGCATCAGCGTGCGCGCGAGGATAACACAGCCATTCGCTATGACCACAACGAAGATAACGCGCCATTCCTGGCGACAAAACCCGTCAACGTCACTAGTCCGAGCGCATTAATTTCAGGCTTCGCAAAGATTGCGAATCGAGTGATCAACCAAAAGCGTTCGCCAAGGTCGAACGAGGACCGGCAAAGTCAGTCGCGTTGATTAACCCCTGCTCAAGAATCTAGAATCGACCTCTATGATGTCAGTTAGTGAAGCCGTTCAGCTCATCCTTTCAAAAGCAGGGGCGTTGAGCAGTGAAACGATCCAGCTTCCTGAGGCGGCCGGGCGAATTCTCGCAGAAGACATTATCGCCGACACAGACTTACCACCATTCGATCGGGCGCAGATGGACGGTTACGCGGTACGCGCTGCCGACGTGGCGACGACGCCCGCGCGTTTGCGCATTGTCGGCGAGTCAGCCGCCGGCGGCGGGTGGCATCACGAGATGAAAGGCGGAGAGGCCGTGCGCATCATGACCGGCGCACCTGTTCCGCAGGGAGCTGATTCCGTGCAGCAGGTTGAGCTCACGCGCGAAATGAACGGGGCAGGTACGGTCGAGATTCTTGAGCCCGTTCAGTTCGGACGGTCAATTGTTCGACGCGCTGCGGAAATTAAAGCCGGCGCGACTGTGCTGCGAGCCGGTGAAGAGATCAATCCGCAAGCGATTGCCACGCTCGCGTCGTTTGGTTATGCAAGAGTAAACGTCGGGCGCCAGCCGCGCGTCGCAGTGATGGCTACAGGCAGCGAGCTCGTGAACGTCGATCAAAAACCGGCGCGCGATCAAATTCGCGATTCGAACAACTACACAATTGAAGCGTACGCGAAACTGGCAGGCGGAAACGTGGAACGCGTGCCGCTCGCCGGCGATGACACGGAGCTTTTGAAGAAGCAAATGGCTGCGGCCCTTGAACGGTGCGACATGCTGATTACTTCGGGTGGCGTTTCGATGGGGGTTTATGATTTCACGAAGACTGTTTTCAGAGAGCTCGGCGCGGAAATCTTCTTTGAGCGAGTTGCTTTGAAACCCGGCAAACCAACCGTCTTCGGAAAGGTAGGCGGCAAACTAATTTTCGGTTTACCCGGAAACCCAGTCTCGGTTGCGGTCACCTTCAATCTGTTCGCGCGCACTGCGCTTCGCGCTATGCAGGGCGCGACCGAGCGAGGGTTGCCGGAAGTAACAACTGTTCTGGAGCGAGACGTGAAGGCTGCTCCGGATCGCGAGAGTTACCTGCCTGCGGTCATGCGGACGGGCGAAGACGGAAGCCTGCTGGCAGCACCGCTGAAGTGGGGTGGCTCGTCAGATTTTGTCTCATTTGCTCGCGCAAACGGCCTAATCATTGTTCCGGCAGGTGGCGCGTTCGCAGCCGGTGACCGCGCGAAATGCCTTCGCCTGCCTGTTTGACTACCTTCGAGGACAATTTCCGGATATTATTCGACGCGATTTAGTCGCCCTGGTGGCTTTAAGCTTTCTTCTGGATCTGGAGGTTTCGTGAATCAGCGTCCCCTGACGGTGAAAACGGCGCGCGCGGTTGAATCGACTCTTCAACCATCTCAGCCATTGAGCTCGGTCCAAGTTCTGCCGGCCGGTGAGGGTTACAGCGGCCTCGAAGAAAAGTCGGGCCCGCTGCACTCGATCCTTGAGCACGCAATGACACTAGCGTTTCCGTTGCTGTGCGCGGCCAGCTTGTACCTGGCGGCCAGGGAGCTCGGGTGGCTGAGCATCGCCATTGTTTTAGTCGTAGGCGTACCGGTCGCTTGGATCCTGGCGGACTTCGTTTCAGGTCTGGTCCATTGGTTCGCCGATACGTATGGCGCGGACGACACGCCGCTGTTTGGCCCCTGGTTAATCAAGCCGTTCCGGCAGCACCACCAGTATGCGAGAGACATCTGCACTCACAATCTCGTGTTGACGATCGGCAACTCGTGCACGGTCGCGGCGCCGTTTCAAGCGGGGGTGCTTTATTTGCTGCTTAGTGACGAAGACGTTTCTTTTACAAAGGCCGCTTTCTCATTCGTGTTCAATCTCTTCACGATTGCGATGGTCGCGACAAACGTCCTCCATAAGTGGGCCCACGCTGAAAAAACGAACTGGGTGATTTCGCGGCTACAGCGTTCAAGAGTGTTCCTGAGTCCCGCACATCACCATCTTCATCACACCAAACCCTTCGATTCGAATTACTGCATCACGAACGGCTGGTTGAATCCGCTGCTCGAAAAAATACATTTCTTTCGGCGGCTGGAATGGATGCTTAGTAAGGTCAGGCTACACCCAAGTGTTAATGCATATGATCGGGGCAAGTGTTCTTTGGGTCTTTAGTCTTCACGCAGCCGCTTGACCATGTGATATCGCCGGGAAGCGAGAGAATGACGTGATAGATTGTCGCTTTCGTGATTTTGCGGAGTTCAGTTTGAGTTGCTACCTCACTCTTAACCCATTCATACAACTTGATTGGCGGAATTCTTAACTCCACTTCAACCCCGGGTGTAATGCAGGGCTGGTTCTTATCGTGGCGGCAACCGCTGACATAGGGAACCTGGATCGGCTTTTCCAATTCCGGCAGTATCAATGTGATCTGAATTAACATCAGCTCTTTGTCAGAGACATTCTTGACGCGAAATGTCAGATCTCGGAGCCAGTCTTCATCTGCTGAAAACGGTTCCCCAATCACAATAGGCTTCCCGCCTAAGTTGATGCTTTGAATCTCAATCGCGTCGAGCTGTTTGAAGATTTGATGTGGAGCGCGCGTCCGCTCGTGATGGCTCCCGGCAGGATGATCAGACCAGACGAGCACTTTCTGCTGAGTTTGCGCCGCCCCTGACGCTGTGCAAATCAACAACCAGAGGCCCGCAAGCACAACAAGAAAATTCGCTCGGATTCTGCTGGCACGCCGCATTTTCGCGTCGAGACTATTCTGTTATCCTCGCGAACGCAACGAATCTTAATTGACCTATGAGCGAGCTCACGCACATCGACGCCGAGGGCCGCGCACGCATGGTGGATACCTCGGCGAAGCCAAACACCGCGCGTCGCGCCGTTGCCTCCGCGGTAGTAAGGATGTCCGCGCAAACCGTTGCCGCCGTTCGCAATCATCAAACGCCTAAAGGTGATCCGCTCGAGACGGCCCGGCTCGCCGGCGTGATGGCGGGGAAGAGAACTGCGGAACTGATTCCGCTTTGTCATCCGCTGCCCTTGACGCATATGGATGTTCGCGCGGAGACGAAAGACGATGGGGTTTATCTCGAAGCCGAAGTCTCGACGCATGCCCAGACCGGCGTTGAGATGGAAGCTCTCACGGCGGTTTCAGTGGCCGCGCTCACCGTCTATGACATGTGCAAAGCTTTGGATAAATCGATGACCATTACGGACGTGCGGTTAGAGCTGAAAACGGGCGGCAAATCCGGCGATTATCGGCGCGAAACCTGAGGACGGAACAAGCCAACCCGATTTAGCGTTCATTCAAGGGATGAAATACCGACTTGCTGATGATGCTCGACCGCAGGCGAAGATGCTTATGCTCGCCGCGATTATTTCCGTCGCGCTCTGGTTCATTCCGTTTGCGGAAATCCTAATTTATCCGTTTCGCATCTTCGTAACCTTCATCCATGAAGGCGGACATGCCATTGCGGCCCTGCTGACAGGAAATTCGGTGCACAGCCTCAGCGTTTCCATGAGCGGCAGCGGCGAAGTCTACTCGACGCAGGGCGGCACGTTCTCGCAGATGTTTGTCTCAAGCGCGGGCTATCTCGGTGCGATGGCCTTCGGGGCGGTACTGCTCGTTCTAATTCGTAAAGCGGCTGCAGCGCGCGTGATTCTTTTTGCCTGCGCGTTCCTCATCCTCTTCCTCACTTTTGTATTTGGCTTTCTTACGCCGATATTTGCGGCCCCCGGCGCGTCCTGGGCAGGCGTCCCATTTACGTTTATCGCCGGTGTGGTGATCTCGTTCGGCCTTTACGCGATGGGCCGGTGGACGGGAGAACGCGTCGCTCTCTTCATCGTCAGCATGATCGCGGTGCAATGCATTCTGAATGCTCTGCTCGATCTCAAGACCGTCTTCTTCCTTTCATCGCCCTTTGGACCCGTTGTTCCCAATGACGCAGTGAACATGGCGAACGCTACGGGCGTGCCGGCGATGTTCTGGGCCGTGTT
Organism: Pyrinomonadaceae bacterium; assembly: GCA_036277115.1. Taxonomy (NCBI): domain Bacteria; kingdom Pseudomonadati; phylum Acidobacteriota; class Blastocatellia; order Blastocatellales; family Pyrinomonadaceae; species Pyrinomonadaceae bacterium. The sequence goes on along the minus strand of DASUNM010000023.1, from coordinate 1,356,364 downwards.
GTGGATCGCTGTGGCGTTCGGAATTCTGTTGCTGGCTTTGCGGCTTTACGTCTCAGCACGCGACCGCGCCTTCGACAAGCAGCAGGACTTGCCGTTCGAAAGTAACGTAGAAATCTAAGTCGTCACGCGACAGGTCTTTTCGCGCGCGGCCTCCCAGTGATATCATCGCGCTGCTCTCCTCGAAGTGGTCTGAAACTGAAAGGAGATGCAATGCACGTTCTTCGTAAAGCCTTCTTTCTCTCCGCAATTCTCGTCGCGGCGCTCGCGCTGACAGCTTGTCCCGGCAAGACAACGATTTCGCAAATCAATGCCGATCCCGGCAAATACCAGAACAAGGAAGTCGGTCTGATCGGAACCGTTATGGACAGCTACGGTGTGCTTGGTAACGGTGTTTATGAGCTTGATGACGGCACCGGCCGTATCTGGGTCATGACCACACGCGGCGTTCCCGCCCGTGGCAGTCGCGTTGGCGTTTCAGGCCGCGCGTACACCGGATTACAATTCGGCGGTCGCAACTACGGTCTCGGTCTTAAAGAAGAAAACCGGCAAGTGAAGACGCGATGAACGATCATTGATTCACTTTTCATTGAATCAGTGACGGAATGGTTCGATGAGAGAATCAATCGACAGGCTCGATGCGCAGTTCGCGGATCTGCACGCGCGATCGCTTGATTTGATCGCGCGTCTTCCTCCCGCACGGCTCTACGCGAAGCCGAACGGCTCTGCTGATTCGTTCGGTGAACAGATCCTGCGGAGCGCCGCGGTGGTCGAGCAGGGCTTCGGCGGCCTGACCGCAAATCTCTGGGACGATCCGTTTGAGTGGACGCTGCCTGAGACGTTGAGTGACCCGGCCAAGGTGCGGGAATATCTGGATGAGGTTGAGGTTACGCGCCGCAGTGCCTTTGCTTCTTTTGAAAGTGACGACGATCTTTCGAAAGAGATCATGACGCCTGCCGGGAGTACTCAACTTTTGCCTTTTCTACTGGACACTTTGCGGCGCGCAAGGCATCATCACGAGCGAGCCGAGATTATCTATAAATTGCGGAAGGATTAGGACCCAACTCTCCTTATGTTTTGTCCCAGGTGCGGCCAACAACAGGCGACCGATTCCATGCGCTTCTGCTCTCGATGTGGATTCGCGATGGAAGGCGTCATGCATCTGCTGGGACACAACGGCATGCTGCCGCGCTATCCAACTGACCCCGGGGACACGACAATTTCGCCGCGACGCAAAGGCGTCAAGCAGGGCGTAATTCTGATGTTGCTGGGCGTCCTGTTCGTCCCGATTTTTGGGGTGATGGCCGGATTCTCAGGCGGGCCAATCGCCGATATCTTCGCTTTTTGTGCCGCAATTACAGCGATCGTTTGCTTCATCGGCGGCCCACTGCGGATGCTCTTCGCGGGGATTTTTGAGGAAGGCGCGAAGCCAAAATCCTTCATGCCGGCCGTGTCTTATCTTCCGCCCGCTATGCCACCTCCGCCGCAGGCGCGTGTGTCGGCCTTACCGCCGCCCGCCGTGAACACGCAACCGTGGCGCGCGCGCCCGGACACGGCTGAGATCATGCCGCCCACTAGCGTCCCGGATCACACGACCAAGCTCCTCGAAAAAACCGAGTCTGAAAAGCATTGAATCTCGAAGAACGTCTGCGAGAGCGCATCCGGCGCGAGGGTCCGATCAGCTTTTACGACTGGATGCAGGCCGCGCTTTACGATGAGCGCGACGGTTATTACTGCCGCCGCGACCGCGTGCGCCAGGGCAGGCAAGGGGACTACCGGACCGCGCCGGAGATGAGTCCGTTGTTTGGCGCCGCCTTCGCGAACTACTTCATGAAGTCTTACTTCGATCTGGGCGCACCGCCGTCCTGGACGATTGTCGAGATTGGAGGCGGGACGGGAGATTTCGCACATGATGTCTTACGCAGTCTGCAAATCAACTTTCCGCAAGTCTTTAGCGCCACCCAATATATCATTGATGAAGTCAGCGCTGACGCACAGTCGCAAGCGCTCAGCAAAGTAGCCCCATTCAAAGACCGCCTGCAGTTTTGTGCGCTGAGTGAATTTCGCGAGCCCTTGCCACACGCACTGATCTTTTCTAACGAGTTGCTAGACGCGTTTCCGGTTCATCGCGTCATCGGTCGCGGGCGTGGTATCAAAGAGTTGTGCGTCGCATTTGGCGACGCGACGGACAAGTTCGCGTGGGTGGAATGCAAACCGGGTGGCCCGGTAGCTGAATACTGCGATCTGATTAAGCTCCAACTCGCCGAGGGACAAATTTACGAAGTGAATTTGCGGGCCGAACAGTTCCTTTCATTGGCCGCGAAGTCGATCCATGAGGGCATACTGATCACGGTCGATTATGGCGCCGAACGTCCTGAATTACTTTCCGATCCAAATCGATTTAGCGGCACGCTTCGCGCATTCCGAAAACACCAATTCGTTGATGACATCCTCTCGCATCCGGGAGAGCACGATCTCACGACAACTATCGACTGGACCCAGATCATGGAAGCAGGACAGCGCCACGGCCTCGAGACACTGCGATTTGAACGCCTGAACGAATTCCTCATGGGCGAGGCGCCGATGCCTGAAATCATGAGGGCCGCAAGTCTCGTCACCGATCCGGCGAAACAATTCAAGCTCAACAGAGACGCCCTGGAGTTATTCAAGTCTGACGGCATGGCCGGGGCCTTCCAGGTTCTTGTGCAGCGAAAATCCCGCCGTGATTAGCAGGGTGAGCCGGCACGGTTAGCCTTCGCCCGAAGCACCTCCTAAAAAATTAGTTGACAAGGGTTATGGAGTGGGCGTATAAGCTCCTAAAGTTTTAGGAGGCTGGCGACATTGGCACGACGAAAAGCCGAACATTTGACTCCGCTCGAGCTGGAAATCATGCATGTGCTTTGGGAGCACGGTCCCGCTAACGTCCAGACTGTCCAGCGGAATTTAAAGCGCGAACTGGCGTATACAACTGTTCAGACCGTGCTGAATATTCTGCATCGCAAAAGCAAAGTGCAGCGTGCGATGAAGGACCGCGCGTATTTTTACAAACCTGTCGTCAGCCGGAGTCACGTCACGGGAGAGCACATGAGCGACATTCTCGACCGCTTGTTTGGCGGGTCGGCTGAGAGTCTGGTCATGAGTCTGCTGGAAACAAAACACCTCACCCCGAAGAAGTTGGCGCGCCTGCAAAAGCTTCTGGAAGAAGAGGGATCGAAGTGAGAACCTTTTCGCAGTTCCTGTTAACTTTTCTGCTGAATGCTTCGTGGCAGATTCTTCTGATTGCCGCAATGGCATCTTTGTGCGACCGGATCCTGACCGGCACCGCGGCTCGTTACCGGCACACGGTTTGGGTGGTTGCTTTGTTCTTGATGCTGTTGCTACCAGTGCTCAGCAGCACACCCAATTTTACCGCGCCGCCGCGAGTCTCAATCTCCACGCCGCCCACAACCGAACATGTACCGGTGGTTGTTACCCGAATATCTTCGCTTGCGGGCGACGAGATCCAAGCGGCTGAAGAAAAAACTCCGGCTGCGACCGTGGCCCCGACTGCTCCGACAACCACCGAACGAAATTGGTCGTCGCCGATCCCGGTTAAGTTCCGTCTCGCCGCAGCGGTCGTGGCAATTTATGCCCTGTTGGTTTTATATGCGTTGCTGAGACTCGCTCGGGCCTGGCGCCAGACCCGCAAGATCGTGCGCGGAGCGTTCGAAATAGAACTTCCTGAATCGGCAAAGTCGATTATCGAGACTTGTGGGCGGGCGATCGCGACGCGACGAGTCCGCGTCCTGTGTTCAAGCTCGATTCCCGTACCCATCACGCTTGGCGTCTTTCGTCCCGTCATCATTCTGCCGCAATCACTGTTGCTTGAGATCGATGAGAACCTTTTGATTTCAGCGGTCGGACACGAGTTGGTTCATATTCAGCGCCGCGACTATCTCACGAACCTTGTTTACGAGTTCGTTTATCTTCCGGTGTGGTTTCACCCGGCCGCCTGGTTGATTCGCCGGCGTATTCGGCAGACCCGCGAACTCTGCTGCGACGAACGGGTAACTTCAAAACTGGTGCGACCCGATGTTTATGCGCGTTCCCTGGTGCGGATGATTGGGACTGCGCCGCTTACTCCCCGCATGGCCGCCGATACCACGATCGGCATTGTCGAATCCGATAACCTGGAGGGAAGAATCATGTCTCTACTTAAATCACGCAAACTTACTGGCCGGCGCAAAAATATTTTGCTCTTAATCGCATCGCTGCTCCTCGCCGTTCCCTGCATCGCGGCGACTCCATTCGCGTTAAGTTTCGAGATCAACCAGCAGGAAGCCGTAGGGTACGCGCAAAGTCGTGATCAGAAGGAAGAGGAGAAACAGGCACGATTGCGCGCGGAAATGTTTGAGCAAGTTCAAAAGCTAAAAGAAGAAGAGCGCGTGGCTAATCCGTCAGCGCGAAGGGAAATTGAACAGAGATTGCGCGAAGTCCAGAAGAATCTTGAAGAGCACCAAAGGCTCATGCAGCAGAACCAGCAGTTGGACCCGAAAGCGATGGACGAAGCTAAAGCCAGACTGCGCCAAGTCCAGCAGAACCTGGATGAGCACCAGCGACTCTTGCAAAAGTATCAACAACAGGAAGGAGCAAACGCAGACCGATATCGTGAGGCGCACAAGAGATTTGCTGAGCTCCTGACGAAGTACGAGGAATCTTCGGAGATGCAATATGCGAAGAAGTACCTGGAAGCTCAGAAGTCGCTGGAACAGCAATACTACGCCGCTAATCCACAGACACGCCGGCCCAGAGTCATTCGGCGCGTCGAGCCGGTCTATCCCGCGGACGCTCGTGAAAAGAACATCAAAGGCTCAGTCGTGCTTACAATGGTCGTAGACCGCGAAGGCAATCCCACGGACATAAAGGTTTGGAGGTCGCTGCATCCTTCAATGGATCAGGCCGCTATTGAAGCTGCGGGTCAGATGCGTTTTGAGCCGGCGCTGAAGGATGGTCAACCGGTTTCTGAGACGCTTCTGGTTGAGTTTTATTTCTCCCTGGAATCCAAACATACCTTTGTCATGGGTTATGGTGAGGGTAAGGGCGATGGAAAGGGCCAGGGATCAGGCACGTATATTTTCAGTCAGGGGTCTGGTGAAGGCGCGGGTAATTCCAGTGGGCAGGGCAGCGGCGCAGGCGCCGGTAATGATAGTGCCCTTCGCGAATTGCGTCTGCGCAGAGAGCGAGAGACGGGAACGCAGGAAGATCGAGCTCGCCGGCAAGCCGAGTTGGCCCAGGGCGCAGTCATCACGATGGATCGCGCGATTCAAGTCGCCACCAGCAAATATCCTGGCAAAGTCCTGGCGTGTAGCCTGGGTCGTGACAAAGACGGACCAGTGTTCTATCACGTCGTGATTATCGTTAGTGAAGGCGACAAAACTGCGACGAAGTACGTTTGGATTAGCGCTTTAGACGGAACGATTCTCAAGACTGAAGACGAGAAAAAGCCGATCATAAGAACCGGTACCATGATTGAAGGCGGCGTACTGAATGGTAAGGCCACTAGTTTGCCCTTGCCTGTATATCCGGATATCGCCCGGGCTGCGCGCGCCGGGGGCGCTGTGACGGTTCAAATCGCTGTCGATGAGCAGGGAAACGTGGTTTCTGCGCGGCCAATCTCTGGACATCCTTTGTTGCAAGGAGCGGCGACGACGGCCGCGCGCCAGGCGAAATTTTCGCCAACTTTTCTACAAGGACAGCCGGTTAGCGTTTCAGGCCAGCTCGTTTATAGCTTCAGCGTACAGTAAGCCTAAATTCGCACATTTGACAATAAAGAAGGCGGCCTCTTGGCCGCTTTCTTTTTGCACCTGAAAGCTTTCTACATTTGATCAAGGGTAACAACGCATCGGGCGCTGAACGTGGTAGTTCAAGTCCGGCAGGTCCGAGCTTTTTTGACCCTGCCTCGATCGAAGGTTAGAGTACCCGCGATAGCAGCAGGCTCCCCCCTGTGTCGCAGATAAATCAGGAGATAGCAATGAACCGCATTCGCCTTGCAGCGCTCTGCTTGTTGTTAATTGCCGCTTCCACTCAAGCCCAAACATCGTCGCTCCCCGCCCCGCAGAAGACCAAACAGCCTCTAGCTACGAAAGAACTCGATCCGGAAACAGTCCAGCGCCGCTCGATTGCGTTGTCTATGCTGGAGTCGTTGGCGATTGAAGCGCGCAGTTATCGCGATGAGCCTCTGCGCGCGCGTGTTCAGGCTCGCACCGCCGACGCGCTTTGGGATCAAGATAAAGAGGCCGCCCGCAGCTTATTTCGCAGAGCGTGGGATGTGGCAGAGTCCGTGGAGATTAGCGCCACGATGTCCACTAACTTAGCGCCGGACAGAGTGGCCCCAGGCCGTCCCGTGCGTCCGCGCACGAACCTGCGCCGTGAGATTTTGCAGTTGGCCGCTAAGCGAGACCACGCGTTGGGTGAAGAGTTCCTGCGAAGGTTGAACGCGAAAAACGAGAAGGACGAAGCGAACAATTCGACCGCCTCTCGCCCCGAGATGTCCGCGGCCGAGATGGCGGAGCGGCTCATGCTCGCCGGCGGTTTTCTGGAAGCGGACGAGATCGATCGAGCTTTGCAGTTTGCCGATCCGGCGCTGGTTCGCGCCACCGAGAGGTCGATCCTGTTTCTAGTATCGCTACGTGAAAAGAACGCGGCCGCTGCTGACCAGCGTTTTGCCGCGCTCCTGTCGCTGTCCGCGGCTGATCCGGCGTCGGACGCCAATACAGTTTCATTGCTTACCAGCTACGCCTTCACGCCTTCAATCTATCTCGTGGTTTCACGCGGCGGTATCCCGTCGAGCAATTCTTATCCGCCGAAGGCGCCGCCCGATCTCGCACCAGCTTTGCGCAAGAGTTACTTTCAAGTGGCGGCGAACATTCTGCTTCGCCCCCTGGCACAGATCGAGCAATCGTCCGCGGGACGTGCTGGCACTCACTTTATTGCGACGCGAATCTGGCCGCTGTTTCAGCGGTACGCGCCAGATCTCGCGCCGGCCATTGCGGCGCAACTTGCCGCTCTCGGACCTGAAGCCGGACAAGCAACGACGAACGCCGGCAATCTTTCTCTTAACCGCGGCATGAACGACAACGGCCGGCGCGAAGGACTCGACGACGAGTTGAACGAGCGGCTTAAAGGGGCGCAGAGTGCCGATGCGCGCGATCGCGTCTATGCATTCGCCGCCATGCGAGCGGCTGATGAGGGCGATCCGCGCGCCCGCGAATATGTGGACAAGATCGAGGACCTCGAGACGCGCGCCGGCTTGCGCCGGTTTGTTGATTACAGTTTTATTCGCAGCCTGCTCGCCAAGAAACGGGCCGATGAGGCCCTGGCTTTGCTAAGCAAAGCGGATCTGCCCCGTTCTCTGCGCGCTCATTTCCTAATTCAAGCGGCCGCGATCGTCGCTGAGAAGAATCAGGCGCGCGCGCTGGAATTGCTGGACGAAGCTTTGACGGAAACGCGACGAATCGATGCCGGCACGCCTGAACGCGCGTATTGCCTGTTGGCGTTGCTGACGCAGTTTTCGAAATGGGACAAAGACCGCGCCTGGCAACTGCTGAGTGAGATGGTGAAGTCGGCGAATGCGGTCAAGGACTTCACCGGAGAGAACGGGAACACGGCCCTCTTGCTCGAAGGGAAGTTTAGTATCCGGATGGGCACAGAGCTGGCGAAGCCGACGGATCTGTCGACCCTCTTCGCCAGGCTGGCCGAAGAGAATTTTTACCAGGCCCTGGACGCCGCGAGGAGTTTCGCGGGCGACGCACCTCGCGCCATCGTTATGATCTCAATCGCGCGCGCGGTATTTGAAAAGAAACCGGAACGGCCATCGACCAGTCAGAGACGATGACATGATCCCGCGTGCTCTAATATTCAGTGTCCCGGCTCCTCGTCCGTAGTTACGCGATACTTTTCTTTCTCCTTCTCGCGCTGCAAGAACGGAATTCCTTTCTTCATCCATTCAGGCTCGGGCGCGCCCTTCAGGTTATGATCGAAGAACTCCTGCAGGCGGCGCGTGTAGTCTTTCTGATTGATGCGCTTCCGCAGGCCGTGCCGCTCGCCGTTGTAGTTGAACATGTAAACCTCTTTACCGAGGCGGCGCAGCGCGAGGTAAAACTCGATGCCCTGATACCATGGCACCGCGTCGTCTTCATCGTTGTGAATCATCAGCAGCGGCGTCTGGACGCGATCAGCGCGGAAGACCGGCGAGTTCTCGAGAAAGCGCATCGGATATTCCCAAAGGCTTCCGCCGATCCGCGACTGCGAATGCTCGTACTGAAACTGACGCGGGAGACCTGAACCCCAGCGAATACCGCTGTAGGCGCTGGTCATGTTTGCCACGATCGCGCCGGGTGCAGCCGCACGGAAGCGATTCGTCTGCGTGACCATGTAAGCGATTTGGTAGCCACCCCAACTGTGTCCCTGAATTCCGATCGCTTTTTCGTCAACGTAACCGCGATCCACCACTTCCTGAATCGCGGGCAGCACGCACTTCATTGCGCTGTGCCCGGGATAGCCGGTCGTATAAACGATGTCCGGCATGAAGACGAGATAGCCGTTGCTGACGTAATACGACGGATTGATCGAAGTGCCCGGCCCCGGCGCGCGAAAGCCGTGCAGGCCCGGCGTGAGCCGCTCGTAAATGTACACGAGCATCGGGTACTTCTTCTTCGGATCAAAGTTGTCCGGCTTCAGGAGCATGCCCTTCAAAGGCACGCCGTCGGTGTTCTTGAAGCTCACAAGTTCCGCCGTGCCCCAATTGAAACCCGCGCGCTGTGCATCACCGTTACTGACCTTGCGCGGGTTCTTGAAGTTAATGTCGCTGACCCAGACGTCGAGAAACTCATCAAAGCGCGACGCTGTGAACATCAACACATCGGCGTCTTTCGCTTTGGTCGGATTGTTGTAACCCTTGGCGCCCATCAGAAGCTTTTCCGGCAGACCGCCGCCGATGCGTTCTCGATAGAAACCTTCGTCGCGAGTCTCTTCATTATCAGCGCGCAACAGCAGAGGCTTGGCGGGATCGATTGAGCGCTCTTTCGGATCGAGACGGACGTAGCGGAAGGCAAGTTTGTCGCGGCGGCCGACCCCGTCGGTAAGATTCTTCGCGCCGCTGCCGTCAGCCGAAACCACCCATACGTCGTAGCGGTCATAAATCAGAACCTCGCGATCGTCTTTCGTCCAACCGGCCACGCCGTACGAGCCCGGCAAATCGGGCGAATCGTTATCTTCATTGAAAAAATTCACGCCGAGGCTTTTCGTCAAATTCAACGCGCGACCGTCGGCGACTGAATAAGAGTTCCAGTCTTTGCCGTCGAAGAAAATCGCGTACTTCGCGCCGGGCGACAGAGACACGCCGCGTTGCTTCTGGCGAATTAGCTTCCGCGATCCGTCAGAGGCATTGATGACGTAGAAGTCTGAATAGCCCGGGTTGTGATCACTCTCGATCCGATAGCCGCGGTTGTCGCTGCCCACGGCAAAGCGGCCATCAATCGATGGGTTGATGTTTTCCATCGATTCATCGGCGAGCTGCACGAATCTTTTTTCTTTTGTCAGGTAAACGGCGCGATAAGATCGTTGCCGCTCCTGTTCAGCGCGCACTCGTTGAATCGGCTGGATGTAGTCGTCTTTCCAGTGCCAGAGATCAGCGATGACTTTCTCGTCGGCCGAGACTTCTTCATCAGCATTCTTCTCCGGCTCGGGGGGAGGCGCAGCACCAAGGAACAAACGACTGCCATCGAGCGAGAAACTGAGATTTGCTTTGTCGCTGACGACAAAGTCCTTTCGGAATCCGGGCGAGGCTGAGGAAACAACTTCGACGGCCGGCATCGGCGCCGCAGGGCTCGTGTGGTTGCTGTTCGCGCCCTCTCGCACCGTCGTCGCACTGCCGCGGTCCCATAGGTAAACCTTGAACTTCGGCTGTTTGGCTTCCGCGTCGTCGCGGTCGCTGACAAACGCAAGTTCTGTCTGCTCTTCATCCCATGTCAGCTTCTGATATTTCCCTTTGCCGGAAATGACTGCGACCGGTGCTGCCTCGCTTTGGGTGGACACGACATAGACGCCGTTCGACTCTTCTTTTTTGGCCGACACGGTGAAGACCAGCGTCTTCGCGTCTTTACTTAACGTGTAGTCGAGGACGTCGTTGAACGTTCGCTCAGCGCCCGTCGTTGTGTTTCGCAGGACGAGATCGGTGCCGTAGTCTTTTTTCTTTCCCGTTGGGGGCGCGGGCATCCTGCCCGCATTTGCACCCTCCCTCACGGCCGGGCTGCTTCCCGGCGCCGGCTTGCCGGCAATTGCGGTCTCGCGCGCGGTGGGACTACTGGTCGGTGCGGGCTCTGCCGCTAGCGGAGACGGATCTGCTTTCGGGCCCGGCACGGCCGTCTTGCCCGCATCTGCGCCGTCCTTCGCGGCCGGGTTTCCGCTCGGCTTCGCTTCCTTTAAGTAGGCGATGAAACCCGATCCATCTTCCGGCACCTGAAAGCTCTTCACGCGATCGATCTTCGCAACTTCGCCGCTCGATAAATCCATGAGCCCGAGCGCGGTCTTCGGCATTTCTTCAGGTCGCTTCTTTTCTTTTTTTGCTTTGTTGAGTTCGGCTTTCGCCGGCTCGATGCCAAACGCGACGAACCGAGTGTCAGCCGTGAACCAGGGCCGCACGAGCCGCGCCTGTTCGGCGACCAGTTCCGCGGAGCCGGGAATCGAAACATCGGGCGGCGGAGCTGGTGGCCGGTAGCCGCGCGGCGCGCGCCACTCTTTTCCGCTAGCGATATTGCGCACGACGACATCGCTGTCAGCGTCCTGCGCCATGTACGCGTACGCCACGAATTTTCCGTCGCGCGAAATCTGCGGCGAGACGATGGAGCGCCAGGTGTCGTAATCCTGGTGTGTAAGGGCACGCTTAGTTTGTGCAGATTGCTGACTGCGTACTTGAGCAACAGAGGTCGCGAGCAATACCAGCGCACAAGCCAGAGCCACACTCGATCTGGAGATTCGTCTAAAACTATTCATAAGGACTCCTCGGGCAGTTTTTGAAAGTAGACGGTTGGAACGGCCGCCTAAGTCTCTTCACGAGACGCGCGGAAGTCAAGAGGGAAACTGAAGAAACTTGCCCGCGCACTCCGGGGCAAAAACAATTGGCACGATCTGGAGCGACGCAATAGAGTGCGCGTCGAAAATCAGGCTCTCAAGTAGTTAAGTCGTCTTGTTCAGGAAGTAGCATCTCTCGAACGCCAACAGGACGCGAAACTGTAACTGGTCCCGACAAGTTGCGGTGCGCCCCGCTTCGCGCGAGTCGAAACTCGTGTAATAAGCACTGCCCGGGCCCTTCGCTACACTTGATAGAGAAGGCCTTTCCTTTCGATGGATCTTAAATAATTATAGTCACGCCAAATAGTCGCAAAATCGGCGTGGGTCAAAACCACGTGACCCGGTGAAGTAAAGGCGTCAACGGTTTGGTTGATAAGATCGCCAAGCGTCACGGACAGCTTGATTGAAGAAAACGAGGGAAGCGATTCGATTTGCTTCGTGCAAAGCCCTTTAAGTGGCCCCTCAACATCGGAGATCAATTCTGCAATAAACAGGTGCTTGCCGCGCTGGTACGGAGCTTGGGCCTTTTTGTGGAAGGCTTCCACGTCGAGATAGGCATCAGCCGTCAAGTCGACTTGGCCATAACCAACGCATTCCTTGCTGTAGATTGGGAATCCGCCGCCATGTAATCTGGAGGCACACTCTATCAGGATGGGGCCTTCCGGCGTCCGATAGATCTCCGTGTGGGTTGGTCCATGCCTGATTCCAAGGGCCGTAATTACGTTCAACGCATATTCAACGCTTCCATTCTTGACGGCTTCATCGTGATCGAGCAACTGATTGTACTCGCAAACAAAATCGGCATTATTATGAACGCCTTTGACGATGAGCCAAACGTTCGTGACATGATGTTGGCCATCGCAACTGACTGCATCGATAATATATTCTCCGCCGCGGATCGTCTTTTGAATGAGCAGGTCATCGATCCGTTGGCCAAATTTGTCACGTTTTCCCAGATTGGCCTCGAATACCGTTAGGAATTCCGAGGCCGATGAACAAACTCTCACGGAGTCTGTACCCGCGCTCCGCAGCGGCTTAACTACTACCGGCCATCCCGTTACTTCTTCAATCCAACTTAGCGCCAGTTTGGAATCGCTGGTTCTAAGCGACGGAATCGTTTTAAGTCCGTTTCTGCTAACCTGCTCGACCATCTGAAACTTGTTCCGCCGACAAGCGCTGAGTTTGCTTCCGTTTGAACGCAGGCCCAGTCGTTCACTCAGTAAATCGGCAAGCTCGACGCCAGTTTCCGAACCGGCAATCAGGCATTGCAAGTTGAACTGTTGGCAGTGTTCGAGAGTTTCCTCGATCTGACCCTGGTGAACTATGTTCGATCTAAAATCTTTCGCATGAAAAGAACCATGGGCCGGAGCAGGTAGCTGCGGTGTGCTTTGTATATGAACGCACTCGAATCCCCGGGAATTGAATTCAGGTGCGAGCAGATTACCTGAAGAGTAGGCGTCAACAATGGCAACCCATCTGGTTGCATGATTAGTAGCTTGAAAAAGATTGGCGCGCGTTTCCATTGCTTAAGAGGGTGTGTGTCAGTTCGAAGAACTTGAAATGCTCTCGGTCGCAGTAGGAGCCATCCGCGAAATCATTACCGCCGAAAGGCCACCCAGAACGAAGGCCGCGACCCACATGAGTCTGGGAATGTGGCTAAGGGCAAGCAGACCAAGCCAGGGAGCGAGTGATAGGCACAAATTAAACACCATGGCCAGGATTCCTGCATACTCACCCTGGCGATTTTTTGGCGCTATGCTGCCGACGTAAGCAAAGCTGTTCGGCAGCAGGAACATTTCGCCGAAAGTCCATATCACCACGGTTAGAGCTATGAAAAGGAAACTATTCGCAAATGCCACAGATCCAAATCCAAGGGCGACGAGCAGCGCTCCCCAGGTTAGCGATCGGCGATAAGACCACGCTCGGGTAAACCAGTTCAGGGGAAGTTCGAGAACAATGACAAGAAACGCATTGAGCGCGATCAAATAACCAAAGAACGATTCGTCTATTCCAAGTTGTAGCTTCATGAATTGCGGAAGCGCGCCCATCTCCAGAAAGAACACCAGCAATGCCGGCGCCATCGCAGCAAGAAAGTATCGAAATCTTCGATCTGCGATTGCCTTTGTCGTAGGACTCTGAATTATTGCACTTTCAGTCGCGTGAATACCCGACGAACTGGGCTGGAACTTAACTGGCCTTAGCATCACCGACAGGTACACAAACGCCAGAATGGAACTGGCACCATCGACGAGAAAAATAACCTCCCACAATCCTCTGGTGGCGAGAAATCCTCCAATCAGCGGCCCGATGGCAAATCCCAGATTTACCGCAAGACGGTAGAGCGCTTGGGCGCTCTTTCTTCTCTTTAACGTTTGCATTTCATCCGGTCCTGCAACCACGACATTCAGGATGGCGTAGCTAGCGGGGCGGAAGGCCTCTGCCGTGAGAGCACATAAAAAGGTAAGGGAAGCTATGAGTACAAAGTTTTGACCCAAAGGGTAAATCAGAAGAATTGTCCCCGAAAGGACGAGCGAGAGCTTCATGACTTGAAGCGCACCGATTTTGTCTGATAACCACCCCGACAAAGGCGCAGTAAGCAGAGCCCCAAAGCCGAACGCAAAACTGATGAAGCCAACTTCGCCGAGTGAGAATCCAAAACGAGGCTGGAGAAGATAATAACTGAGGAAAAACAGGACAATCGTTCCGGTACGATTGATTAGTGCAGCAATCGCTATCACCCAGATTTCCCTGGGCAAGGCTTTTAGATCATGCAAAGGATTTATGTGGGAAGACATTTGCTGGGCCGATAGATTCGAGAGTTCTCAGGCAGAACTCTGGAAGCCAAACCGCACTGGTACTTCTTAAAGCAGATGCAAGGTTGTGTGAGACCAGTGCCAGCTAACTGGGAACGATCGGGAAAATCGTGAGTACAATATGTCCTGAGAATTTCCGTGTCAAACGTCTAACACGGATGCGAACAAACCGATCGTAACGATGAAGACAAAGGAGGAAAGACATCCTGAGGGTGAGATCCCTTTTGACGTGAGTTGAAGCGTTCGCAAGGTTAAACTACAACCTTCGCCGCGGAGTAAATGAGTGACTCAGAAATAGCCGCGTCGAATCTCCACGCGGCAAAACCAGATTCTCAAGGCGCTTCTAAAACAACTGGAATTTGATCGTCAGATACTTCTTCGGATTTTGCCGGAAGTCGTAGAGCAGTTTCACGCCTTCCGAGGAAAGGTTGTTGACGTTGTTGTAGAGCGCTTCGTCGGTAATCAATTTGCCCAGCGTGCCTTCGCCGCGTTGCGCTCCGGCAACCACATTGTCAATTCGTTCGGCCGTCGTGTTGAAGCGAGCAATCGCCGTCCGGGCGTCGTTATAGATCGCTTCGTCCTTCACCAGCTTGCCAAGCGTGCCCCGGCCGGCATTTACGTCCGCCACGATCGCATCGATCTTACTCATTGAGCTGTCTACGCGATCGGTGAGGCGATTGACTTTGTTGTAAAGCTCGTCACTGGTAAGAAACTTTCCGGCCGAGCCGCGACCGGCGCGAATGTCGTCGGAAATCAACTTGAGATTTGTCGCAATCGAGTTCGCGTTGTTATAGAGGGCGTCGTCATAGATGAGCTTGCCGGCTGAACCTTTGCCGCTCTTGATTTGCTGCGCCAGTTCTTCGATGTCGCGCACCGTTGCGTTCAAGTTGTTGTAGAGCGACTCGTCGTTAAAGAGCCGGCCGACGGTGCCCTTGCCCGCGCGCACGTCCTTCACCACTTCGTTGAGTTCATCGGAAAGTTTGCCGAGACGGTCTGCCAGTTCGGTTCCGCGGGTTGCCAGGTCACTCATCGTGTTGCCCGACGTTGACGGTAAGAGATCGCCGTCTTTCACGGGGGCGCCAAGCGCCGTTCCGGGCGTGATATTCACCATCATTTCGCTGCCCAAAAGGCTCGGCGAGGCCTGTTGCGCCGTGGAGTCGTTGCGTATGCGATCGTTGGCCGGCACGCCATCAATGGTCGCATTGATGGTCATGTAGACTTCAATCTTCTGCGGATTTGGCCCGGGCCCAACTTCCGACGCGGTCATCAGCCGGATGCGATCGACTTTGCCGATGCGGACGCCCGCGAGGCGCACTTCAGATCCGTCGCGCAGTCCGTTCGCGTCCGTGAAGCGCGCGCGGAGTTGCAGGCTCCGGGCAAACGGGTTCAGCGTTCCCGATGCGTTCAGGATCAGAACGATCAGAACCGCGAGCGCAATCAAAACGAGCAGGCCGACGCGCAGCTCAGCTAGACCGACTTTTTTCCGGGTTGGTGGTGGCATAAGTACAGCAAGGATGAAGGATGAAGGATGAAGGATGAAAAACTAACTCATCGATCAAGCCAAACTATCACTTCGTCGCAATCCTTTCGGGTGTAATGCTTAGGCCGGTGTCGAACGAAGGCTTTCATCCTTCCGCCTTCATCCTTCATCCTTGCCTTTCAGTGTCCGCGCAGAAACTTTTGAATGTACGGGTCGTCAGAGCGCCGCAGGCTTTCGTCGGTGCCGCTGAAGATAATCTTTCCGTCACGCATCATGATCACCTTGCTGTTGATTAAGCAAAGTTTTTCGCCCTCTCGTTCGAACACGACTTCGCCGGCTTCGTTCACAACCGCGTATTCGGAACACAGATAGCCGAGATTATTCATTTCGTGCGTAACGAAAATCGAAGAGACGTCTTCCAGGTCCCGCAACTTCATCGCCAATTCGCAAATCGTGCGCGCCGTGGGCGGATCGAGACCGGCCGTCGGCTCGTCGAACATCACAATTTTCGGATCGCCGACCAGCGCCCGCGCGATGCCGACGCGACGGCGCATGCCGCCCGACAGTTCGGAGGGCATCTTGTCGATAGCTTGTTCGAGATTGACGAACTGGAGCATGCGGCGCACTTCGCTTTCGACTTCATCCTCAGGCACGCGATGCTCGTGCAGCTTAAACGCAACATTGTCGTAAACCGAAAGCGAATCAAACAGCGCGCCTTCCTGGAAGATCATCCCGATCTTCTTGCGCACGCTCATCATGTCAACTTCCGAATAGTGCGTGATGTCTTCACCGTCGACTAATACCTGGCCGCTGTCTGGCTTTAAGAGCCCGAGTACGAGCTTAATCGTGGTCGATTTCCCACAGCCTGAACCGCCCAGAATGATCTTCGTCTCGCCCCGGTTCACTTTGAAGCTCAGGTTATCCAGCACCTTGCGCTCATCGAATTCAATCGTCACATTACGGAATTCGATGGCCGGGATTATGCGCTGCGAGTCGTCAACCTCACGAAAGGTCGAATCCGCAGCGTCGTCACTAATCCCTGATTGATGAATTGCGGATTCCGTGATCATTGATGAGTACCCAAAACGAGCTGGAGTGCTTTCGCGAGAAAGAAGTCAGCGATGATAACTATAATCGAAGCCGTCACGACCGCGGTAGTCGTTGAACGCCCGACGCCCACAGTGCCGCCTTCAGTTTTCAAACCTTTGTGACAAGCAATCGTGCCCATCAGGAAAGCAAACACCAGTGGCTTTACGACGCCCCCGATGATGTCTTCCGTCTGGATGCCGTTGCGCACTGAACTGGTGAACATCGTAGAAGGCAGACCGTAGAGCCACGTGGAAACCGTCCAGGCGCCGATGATTCCCACCGCGTCGGCAATCAAAGTCAAAAGCGGCAACGTGATGACGAGGGCGACAATTCGCGGTGTGACTAGCTTGCGAATCGGATCAGTTCCGAGCGCGCGCATGGCGTCGATTTGTTCCGACACCACCATTGAGCCCAGCTCCGCTGAGATCGCGGAGACAACGCGGCCCGTGACCATTAACGCGGTCAGCGTCGGTCCCAATTCGCGAATCAGAGCCACGCTGACCAGATAGCCCAGCTGGCTGACTGCTCCGTACGATGCGAGTGTCTGATACGTTTGCAGGGTCAGCACGCCGCCGGTAAAAAACCCGGTCAGCATGATGATGGTCAGCGAGCCGACCCCGATGCTGTCCATCTGCGCGAACGTTTCGGGCCAGTAGCGAGGCTTGCGAAAAACTCCGGCGACGGCACGCGCAACCAGCAACGCCATTTCCTGTAGTTCGAGCAGCAGGCGCGTGAAGATGTTCATGCGTTAGTCAGAACCGCCGGTCGGTTAGATCAGTT
This sequence comes from Pyrinomonadaceae bacterium, assembly GCA_036277115.1. NCBI lineage: Bacteria > Pseudomonadati > Acidobacteriota > Blastocatellia > Blastocatellales > Pyrinomonadaceae > Pyrinomonadaceae bacterium. The sequence goes on along the minus strand of DASUNM010000023.1, from coordinate 1,339,096 downwards.
TAAGTTAGCCGCAAAGGCAGGACATCAGTTTAGGGCGTAGGGGATAGGGTGTTGGGTGTAGCAACCATTCGTCAGATGATCTGAATTCCGGACGCGGCCTAATAGCTTCGCGCAGTTCTTACTTGCGGAGTCTCTTCCGCACTGTTCTACACCCTACATCCTTTACCCCACACCCTGATTTACAGAGCGCCTATAATGCGCAAACGAAACGGCTTGCGTCAAGGATGTTAGCTGGTTGGTAGCGTCCTATATCGCTTTGCGACTTTGCGACTTTGCGCCTTTGCGTGAAATACCTTATGTGACGAGTGGCCGGTTCACACAAAGGCGCCAAGACGCAAAGACACGCAAAGTTCATTTTGAATCGTCTGGAAAACTAAAATGGCCGACCCTAATACAACAGGTCGGCCTTCATAGCGTGGGGTCAGGTTCTACTGAGGTCTTGGCTGTTGCTGTTGTCGCATTAATCTTCGCTGACGTGGCGTGAGCGGCGGGTTGGGCTGATTTGGCCTGAGAGCATTCTGCCCTCGACCGAGGCCGCGCGGGTTCTGTTGATTGCGACGTTGCGTCTGCGCCTGCAACTGCCGCAGTTTCACGCGCTGTTCCTGCGTAAGAACTTGCAGGACGCGTGCTTCAGTCAGCGAGCGCAGGCGAATCGTCGTGGCTTGGGCGTCCGCGACTTCCTTTGAACGCTGTTCGATCAAAGCCTCGTTCGGCGTGGGCGACTGGATAGCTTCTGACAGCGCCCGGTGGGCAAGTCGAAGTCTACGCGTGGCCCTCTGCCGCTCATCCGCCAGCTCGGCATAGATCGCCCGGATTTGTTCTTCCTGGTCAGGCGTAATATTCAGCGGCCTGAGCATCTGTTCAATCTGATTCATTTGTCGCTGTGGCTGCTGAACGACGTTCGTCGGTGTGGGTTGTGGCTCAGGCGTCTGGGCGCGGGCTGAACTAACCAGGGTTAATAATAGGCCGGCGGACGCGATGGTCAGCAGCAAAGCGATTGGCGCTTTTCTCATAGTTATACTGTCCTTCGATTACGAACGTTTTTACTGGTTCGGTTCTTCTCCTTCGGGCAACACGAAAGCCGCTTCTTCCTCGCGACGCGGAATCAATCCCAGGTCCGCCGCCAATTGTTCGCGTTCTTCACGCGTCAGCTTGTTAGACGGCTGCGTTCTCGGGCGCGGGCGCCGCGTCGCAACTTGCGGTTGCGTTTGCACCTCATCATTCGCCGGCGTGCTTACCGGTTCACGCTTGTCATCACTTGATTTGGCGATCTGTTCAACTTGCTTCCGAACTGCTTCTTGAAATTGTGCTTCAGTGTACTTCTTGTCGTCATCGCGCGCGGTGATAACTGGTTGCTGCCAGATGCGCGAAACCGCAAACAAAACCAGCGCGCATAGCAGCAGGCCGGCAAACGCGGTTGCTCCCCGCAACCACAGCGGCGACACTGAGAAGAACTCGCGCAGCGCAGCCAGCGCCGGCAGCTTGCGTTCAGGCTGGACAAACTCGTCCGTTGCGACTACAGCGCTTGCCGCGCTCGTAAACTGAGGGACCTGTACGACACTGCCAATCGCTTCATTCCGCCACGTGACGATCGAATCGTGCACCTGATGGAAAACCGTGAACTCCGCGCGGCACGCGTCGCACTGGTGCATGTGGGCGGAAAAGTCGCGCGCCTCTTCGGCCGTCGCTTCCCCGTACAAATAGGTCACCAGGTCTTCGGCCCGATGACAAACTGGTCGCTCGTTCATGTTCTGCATGACACTTCCTCAGCTGGACACTCCGGCTTCTGAACAACTACGCCTTCGCCTGTCCAAACTTCTGCAGGCGCATCTGCAACTGTCTGAGCGCCGTGTAAAGGCGGCTCTTAACCGTGCTCAGCGGCACACCGAGCACGTCTGAGATTTCCTGAAACGTCAGCTCCTCAAATTCCTTCATCACCACTACCTGACGCAAGTCCGGTGGCAGAGCAATCACTGCCTTGCGAACCGCCACGCTAATCTCGCCGTGTTCGGCCGCGCGTGCCGGTGAAACTTCGGCCGGCAGAGCGAAGACCGCGGCGTTCTTCTCAGCTTCGTCTTCCAGTGCCGTTTCGCTGCGAACCTTCGCGCGCCGCTGCCGGGTTATGCACTGATTCACCGCGATGCGATGAAGCCACGATGAAACTTTCGCTTCGCCGCGAAAGCCCCTAAGGTTTCGGAACGCCGCCAGAAAAGTTTCCTGCGTGGCGTCGCGCGCGTCCTCTTCACGGCCCAGCATGCCGAACGACAGCGCAAAGATGCGGCGCTCCCAACGGAGCACAATCTCGCCGAACGCCTCCGGGTCCCCGGACAAGGCACGTTCAACCATCTGTTCGTCAGTCGTGACCGTTTCCATTCGGTTCGCGTCACCCGGAGCGAAGCCGTCGTCCAAATGCGCGCACCAAACAGCCGTGCGCTCAATGTTTTAGACGCCCCGCCCCCGGCGGCAGTTGGGAAAGTATCGCACGGACGAGGTCAGCCAGCCGTTAAATGGCTCCAGAACCGTCGGAATTGGAGGGTAAATCGAAATATTTCACCAGTTAAAGATTGGCAAACCATTGACAGGTCGGTCGGCCAACCTCTAATCTCTAACTTGGATGGGCGCCTGGCGCCTTTCCTTTTGCCCTGTGTCCGCATCCTCGCCCGTTTTCCACGTCCTATACCCGAACAGTGCTCGAACGTTTACGCCGAATTCGCTTGCTCTATGTCGTCCTGGCAGTCCTGCTGCTGGTCGGCCTCTTGCCGTTAATCGTTGCCGGGACCATGGTATCGCGCCGCAGTGCCGAAGAGCTGCGTGCAATTGAAGGTCGATATCAGGCGCAACTGGTGCAGGGCAAAGCACGACAGATCGAGTTGTACGGCCAGCGGTATCGAGACGTCGTCAGCGGTCTGGCCAGAGGTTTCGAGTTTGCCGGTGGAATTCAGGCATTAACGGCCGCGGGCTCAGCGGTCCGTTTGCAGCGAACGCTTCAGGACGATCCGAATTTGATCGCGCTGGCAATCTGTCCCGTTAAAGGCGAAGTTCATCGCGCGTTTCAACCTGATGTCATTCGCAAAGAAGAAGTCGATCAACGCGTGAGCGAAGTTCTCGCGCGCATGAACGGTCGTGGCGTTATCGTCGGCCGTCCGCAGATAATTCGATCCGGTCAGGAGATGGGTTTGACGATCGCGGCGCCGGTGATGGATGGCGATCAAATAGTCGCCGCCGTCGTCGCCGTCGTTTCGTTTCAGGAAGTCTTCAAGACAGTTCAGTCGTCGAAGAGCGGCCGTGAATTGCTGGATGCCGGATTACCGATCGTCTTTGTCGTCGATCAAAACGGAAAAGCGGTGGCCCACCCCGATGCCGCCATCGCTTTCGCCGAACGACCGATGACGGACCTTAAAGTCGTACAGGATTGGCTTGAGTCAGGCTCGCAAGTGCAGTCCGCGCTTTCGCCGTTTGCGCTCGAGCGTGATGGCAAGTCGGTTTCGATGCTGGGTTCATACGCGACGGCTGAGCTGGACCCGAATTCTTTGCTGGCAGTCATCGCGATTCAGGATGAGTCGGCGGCGCTGGCGTCGGTGCGGGACATGCGCAACCAGGTTTTCTTCGTGAGTTTGTTGGCGGCGATGCTCGCGCTCGTTTGCGGATTCTATTTTGCAGAAAAGCTGACACGACCCGTTCGTGAACTGGCCGCGGGAGCAACCCGAATCGCGGGCGGCGACTTTTCCCAGCGGGTCAAAGTTCTGGGTCGGACGGAATTAGGTGACCTCGGATCGTCATTCAATCAGATGACGGACCGGCTCGAGCGTTTCGTGCTTGATTTGCAACGCTCGGCCGAGGAAAACAAAGAGCTGTTCCTGGGGACGGTCAAGGCGCTCGCGGCAGCCATCGACGGCAAGGACCCTTACACGCGCGGCCACTCAGAGCGCGTCTCGCGCTTTTCCGTAGCCACGGCCGAGGGTCTTGGTCTCGACGAAGGAGAAGTCGAAAAGATTCGTGTGAGCGCGCTGCTTCATGATGTCGGAAAAATCGGCATCGACGATCGCATTTTGAAAAAGCCCGCGGCGCTGGACGATCAGGAATTCGAGATCATGAAGACGCACCCGCAGAAGGGCTATAAGATCATGTCGCAGATCCCGGCCATGCGCGAATTCCTACCGGGCATGTACATGCATCACGAGATGATCAACGGCCAGGGCTACCCGCAGGGTTTGAAAGGCGAAGAGATTCCGATGCAGGCGCGCATCGTTTCGGTGGCCGATACGTTCGACGCGATGACCACGGAACGCCCCTATCAAGCGGCGATGGAACTTGAAGCTGCGCTGACGCGTCTGAAGAGCTTTGTTGGCACGCGTTACGATGCGCGCGTTGTCGCTGCCTTTATCGCGGCATGCGAAGCCGGAAAGATTCGTCCCGGCGTAACCCGCCTGAAACGAAATCAAAGCGACTACACGACCTCAACCTCTCAATCGATTTTCGCGACCACTCCGGATTCCGTTATCGCCGTCAGCTAATCCGGGATCGGCACACAAGAACACTACGTCTCAGCGTTTAGAAGGCGGGCCACTGCCCGCCCTTTTAGTTCCGATGGTTGGTGTGCAGTAGCCCGCCTCTAAACGACAAGCGGGGACGCTCCCGTCGAGGCGTTTTGTGCATGCTCGGCTGACGTGAGCGTTTCTGGCACGTATAATCGGAAAAATTTAGTTAGCAGAAAAAAACGAATGCCTTTTTGGAGAAGAAAGAAAGACGAGTTTGTGTCGCTTGGGCTAAATACGCCGGCCGCGCCTGAGCCGATCGCGCCTGCTGCGCCTGAGCCGGGCACAGCGCCGCCACCCGCAACATCGTCAATGCCGGCTGTCGCTATTGAGCCCAACACAGCGCCTGAATTGGCGCCGACACCGGCTCAATCGGAAGCGAGCAGGAAGCCATCGCCCCCAGAGCCTGTGAAATCACAGCCTTCAACCCGTTGGCAGACTTCGGTCCTCGGTCTAGATCTGTCGATTGAGCAACTGCAGGCGCAGGAAGCGGCGCTGGAGCAGGAGTTCTCCGCGCGTTTTCGGCGCGCGGTATCGGCCACGCGCGAGTCGCTGTCGCAAAGGATCGATACGGTTTTCGCCGGCGCCAAGAAAATCGATGTTGAGTTGCTCGACCAGCTTGAAGAAGCTCTCATTGCCGCCGACATCGGCGTGCCGACGACGATGCACGTGCTCGAAACTGTTCGTCGCGGCATCAGCCGAAAAGAAATTGATGATATCGAAAAGCTGAAGCACGCAATCAAGTCCGAGTTGCTGACGATCCTGCAGGGCGCTGAAAAGCAGGGTGTCGCTTCGGAAGCCAGCGTGCCGGAAAACATTTCGCCGTACGTGATGATGATTGTCGGCGTTAATGGCGTCGGTAAGACAACGACTATCGGCAAGCTCGCCCAGCGAATCAAAGCCGAAGGCAACGATGTTTTGATTTGCGCGGCGGACACGTTTCGCGCGGCGGCGTCTGATCAACTGGCTATTTGGGCCGAACGCACCGGCGTGCCTTTGATTCAGCAGAAGCAGGGGACTGATCCCGCGGCCGTTCTGTTTGATTCGATGAAAGCAGCGAAGGCGCGCGGGTCAGACGTGCTCATCGTCGATACGGCCGGCCGGCTGCATAACAAATCAAACTTGATGGCTGAACTCGAGAAGATGAAACGGGTAGCGGGCCGGGAAGTCGAAGGTGCACCGCACGAAACGCTCCTGGTTGTTGATGCCGTTACGGGACAGAACGGATTGGAGCAGGCGCGTCAGTTTTTGAAAATCGCGGGTGTTACCGGGATCGTTCTGACGAAACTGGATGGTACAGCCAAAGGCGGAATCGCCGTCGCGATCGCTAAAGAACTTGGTTTGCCGATTCGTTACGCGGGCATCGGCGAGAAGGTTGACGACCTCGTCGTCTTCGATTCCGAGCAGTATGTGAACAGTCTTTTCAACTGAGAGCGTCGTGGTCAAGAGGTCAGTACCCGGAGCGGTAGCGACGGGGTAAGCGTGACACCCGGTCGCTATCGCTCTCGGTACTGACTTCTTCGCGTACAAGAAACCAAACTAACGCCGATGAATGCTTTCGCTGCCCTCCCTCCGACGGAAAAAAGAAAACAGTTCGAGTTGCGCGCCCTCGCGTTGCGGGACTTCGCCGGTGTACGGCCGGACGACGCTCTCGATCCGTTTGCTCTCGCAGAGTTCGCCCGGCTCCTCGTCGTTGATTTCGACCAGATAAAAGAATTGTCGGCGGAATCACGCGAACACTTGTTAGGGGACGGGATGAACGATTGGTCGGGTGGCGCTTGCTCCAGGCCTTTACCGAACGGCTGGCGCATCGTAATCCTGAATCCCGCGCACGGTGTTCAAAGGAACCGCGCGACGCTGATGGAAGAAATTTCGCATGTGTTTCTCGGTCACCGAGCGAACCGGCTGGCGTTCAGTAAGGATGCGGGCGATGGCGCCCGCGCTCCAGTCGCCCGCGACTACAACAAATCGGACGAAGAGGAGGCGTACGCGGTCGGCGCTGCGGCGCTGGTGCCCTACGCGGCGTTGCGTCGCCTGGTGTTCAGCGGCCGCACCGCCGAAGAAATCGCCCGGCGCTTTCGGGTCAGTACGCCGCTCGCCGAATACCGCATCAAAGTCACGCATCTTTGGGCCGCGTATAAAGATGCTTCTGCCGCGACGACTCAGCACGTATAATCAAAACGACTGGAGCGCAAGCGTCCCGCTTGCATGGAGGCAAACCCGGCAAGCGAGAAGCGTGCGCTCCAATCATTGAGCGCTCCACAGTTTCTTTATGGCCTCAACCACGCAAATTCCAGCAACAGGATTGTCCGTCGTGGACAAGTTGCGAATGCTGCTCGACATCACCAAAAAAATCAGCCGCTCGCTCGATCTGCAAGAGGTTGTGAACCTGGTGATGGACACTTTGGACTCGCTGATTCCGTACGACGCGGCCGGCATTTATCTCGTGAAATGCTCGCGCCCGTTCGCGCAGTGGGAAGGCGGGCCCGATGAAACGTGCGTCTTTCATACCGAAGCAGTGCGGGGTTATGACATCGCCGACATGCAGGAACTGCACCTGAAGATGGGTGAAGGCTTGATCGGACACGTCGCTTTGAGCGGCAAGCCGTTTACTTCGCCGGACGTTCGCAAAGAGCCGCGCTATGTTAACGCGCGCGCGCGAACCCGATCCGAAATGGTGGCGCCGATCATCTCGAACGAGGAAGTAATCGGCGTGTTCGATCTCGAGAGCGATGAACTTAATGCTTACGATGAGCACGATCTGGAAGTGCTGATGCTGCTGGCCTCACAGGTGGCGATCATCATCGAGAAGGTGATGCTGCACGAACAGTTGATCGAGAAGCAGCGACTCGAGACGCAACTGGAAATTGCGCGACAGGTCCAGCTCGAGTTGCTGCCGGCGACAGATCCGCAGCTCGCCGGGTTCGACATCAGCGCGTACAACTTTCCGACTGAAGAAGTTTCCGGGGACTACTACGATTGGGTTCAGAGCTACGACGATCAGATTGGAATTGTGATCGCCGACGTGTCGGGTAAAGGCGTGCCCGCGGCGTTGTTGATGGCGTTTCTGCGCGCCAGCCTGCGCGCGGCGTCGCATATCGGTTACGCGCCGCACATTTCGATGGCGAAAGTTAACTACCTGCTGTGGGAGTCGATCGAGCGAAATCAGTTTGTCACGGCGTTCTACGGAATTCTCGACGCCACCAATCGAACGCTTGCGTACTCGAATGCCGGACACAATCCGCCGTTCCTGATTGACGCGAACGGAGATGCGCATTTTGAAGAGCGCGGTGGCGTGCCGCTGGGAATGTTTCGCGACTCGCGTTACTACGAATACTTCGCGCCCATCCAGCCCGGTCAGATCTTTGTGCTTTACACTGACGGCGTCACCGAAGCATTTAATTCTGACGGGGAAGAATACGGCCGCGAACGGCTGGCTGATGCCGTGCGGCGCGCGCGCAATTTGCCGGCGCGGGAACTGATTAATTTTCTTCACCAGGACCTGATGGACTGGACCGATGGCCTCGGCTCACATGATGACGTTACGTTCTTTATCGTGAAGGCGCTGTAAAAGATTGAGATCCAGACGATGAGCAGCAATCAATCTACAGAATCAACGGCCCCGCAAGCGTCTTTGAACCTCGGCAGCATTCTTCAGAAGATGCTGGCCGTTTCCGACAAAGTTAGCGATCTGATTTTCTCGCCCGGCCGCGCGCCACAAATTGAACTTGTCGGCAAGCTTCAACCGGTGGACATTCCCGGTCTGGACAAACTAACCCCACCGCAGACCGCGGCTATAGCCAAAATAATCATTGGTGGTCACGAAGAAGCTGCCCAGAGTTTGGAGAAGGTTGGGTCGGCTGACCTTTCGTTCAGCGTGCCGAGTCTGTGCCGCTTTCGCGTGAACATCTTCAAGCAACGCGGCACCCACGCGATCGTGATGCGCGTTATTCCCACGCGGCCACCGAACTTTGCGGATTTCAATCTGCCGCCGCAGATGCGCGACATCGTCGAGCTAAAAAACGGGATCGTGCTCGTGACCGGGCCGACCGGCAGCGGTAAAAGCTCGACGCTCGCCGCCGTCATCGATCTCATCAACGAGACGAAGTACTACCACATCGTCACGATCGAGGACCCAATTGAGTTTCTGCACGCGCACAAGAACTCTACGATTCATCAGCGCGAGCTGCATTCCGACACGCCAAATTTCGCGTTGGCGCTGCGCGCCGCTCTGCGGCAGGCGCCGAAAGTAATCCTGGTCGGTGAGATGCGTGACCGCGAGACGATGGAAGTCGCTATGGAAGCCGCCGAGACAGGCCACCTGGTGCTCTCGACCTTGCACACCATCGACGCTGCGAAAACCGTCGAACGCATCATTGGCGTTTTCCCAAAAAACGAAGAAAAAATCATCCGCACGCGCCTGGCCCAGTCATTCCGTTTCATCATCTCGCAGCGCCTTATGCCGCGGGCGGACGGCAGCGGCCGGGTCGCCGTGATGGAGATTCTCAAAGCAACGTCACGCACCCGCGAATACATCGAACGCGGCGAGTCCGAGGGAAAATCGCTGATGGACGCGATGGAGCAGGGCGATATGGAAGGCATGCAGACCTTTGACGGCGAGATCGAAAAGATGATTCGCGACGGCATGGTAAGCAAGGAAGATGGACTCGCTTACGCATCGAATTACGGCAACCTGCTGCTGCGGCTGGGTGACCTCGGGGAGGGCGGGAGCGCAAAACCAGAGGCCGAACCTGCGGTTCCATCGATGCTGGATATGATCGAACCGTAAGGGGCGGTTCTGTAGCGACAAGTCAGATGTCCCGAAGTTTACGACGTCGTCGCTCTCCACTGGTCGTTTGCGCGCTTGTGCTCGCAGCGGCGCTGGTCCTCAGCTTTATCCCCGCCTCAGCTTCAGTCACTCCGTTTCAATCAAGTCAGAGTCTGCGCTTCGAACTGCCCAGTAACGCAAATCTCCGCGTTGAAAATCTGCGCGGAGTTGTCATTGCTGAAGTGTGGAGCGAGCCATACGTTTCGATCGCTGCCGTCACGGATAGCGGCGAGCCGATTCGCTCACCAGCCATCATCGAGTCGTCGGACAGGTTGCTTTCAGTTCGAGTGCCTCGAAGCCCGGCAAAAGCGCCCGTCAATCTTGAGCTGCGAATTCCGTCGCGGACTCACGCCGCGATCTTCACCGGCAACGGTTCAGTCGAAGTGCGCGGGCTGCCTTCAGCGTTGTTAATCCAAACTGTTTCCGGCGAAATTCGCATTGACGTGCCGAACTCGGCGAACGCGACCCTCGTCGCCGAATCGCGAACCGGCAACGTCTCTTCGTCGGTACCGAGCGCCGCGGCTTCACAGTCACAGAGGCCACAGTTGCGCGCGCGCTTAGGTAAGGGAAGCGGCACGGTCCGCTTGTTCTCGCAGGCCGGTAACATCGTTCTTGGGGCGCAGACTCAGGCTGCCGGCGTGCCCGCGCGTACGCAACCTATCGCACCTGAACGGCGCGAGACGTTGTCCGCGCCACAGCCCACGCCGCCGGCGGATCGGCCGGAGTTAGTCGGTGCGGGTCAGCAGAAACCAGGCGCAGGGATTCCGGCGCGCCCTTCAGGAACTCCGGAAGAAGTTTCAGAAGACGACGTGATTCGCGTGGATACTGAGTTGGTCAGCGTCAACGTGAGCGTCGTCGACCGCGGTACGAACCGCGGAGTCAACAACCTGAGCAAGGGTGATTTTCGTTTGTACGAAGACAACGTCACGCAAGAGGTTCTTCATTTTGAGTCTTCTTCGGCGCCCTTCAACCTGGTTCTGCTCATCGATCTGTCAGGTTCGACGGCGAACGTCGTTGAGCTCATCAAATCGGCTGCTTCTCACTTTGTTGACGCGGCGCGTCCCTTTGATCGCATTGGCGTGATCACGTTCGCCGGCGATCAGGCGGTCGTCTCGCCGCTGACGACTGATCGCGTGGCACTGCATCAGCGGATCAGAGAGATTAGGCGGCCCGACGGCAGTACGAAACTTTACGATTCGCTCTCGTTTGCCATGAACGAGGTTTTTCGGCAGGCGAAAGACTCGCGGCGCAACGCGATCGTCGTGATCAGCGACGGCCTGGACAGCGTTATGCCAAACGTGACCGGAGAAGGATCACGGCTTACTTATCAGGAAGTTTTGCGGCAGGCGCGTGAGTTCGACGGCGTCATCTACACAATTTGGACTGAGACGCAAAGCTACGAGCCGCTGAGTCCCGGCGACATTCAGCAAGCCACCTTCGACCTCGCCCACGACCAAATGAAGGAGATCGCTGACGAAGGCGGCGGCGCGTTCTACGAATGCTTCAAGTTGGAGGATCTCGCAGGCTCGTATGATCGAGTGGTCGCGGATTTGGGAACGCTTTACACGCTTTCTTATCGGCCCACTAACAAGCTTCGGGACGGTTCGTGGCGCGCGATTCGGGTGACGGTAAGCCGCCAGGGGGCGGTCGCGCGCGGTAAGCGCGGTTACTTCGCAAACTGATGCTCTAATTTGACTGGACAGGGGGCGTGGCGGTGCTATAATTCCGGCACCTTAAGTCAACGGCCCAAAGCCCTCTCCCCAGAGGAGTTCGTCAATGAGGAATCCAAAATACATCGTCATCATGTCTGCTGCTCTGCTTTGCGCGATGCTGCCTTCGCTGGCTGCCGCGCAGAACCGTGAGCGATTCGGAATCTCGGCCAAAGCCGGCGGCGTAAACACCGTCGTCGGGAGGGTGAGAGTCACACGAAAAGGGCAGCAGCCGCAGGTGCTCACCAGCACTGATAATCTCGCCGTCGGCGAGACGGTCACGACCCTCTCCTCGAGTAACGCAGAAATCCTGCTGAATCCTGGCTCGTACCTCAGGCTGGGCGAGAACAGTGAATTTGAATTTGAGGATATCTCGCTCGAGAACCTGCGTCTCCGTTTATTGAAGGGCAGCGCGATTATTGAAGCCACTGGCGTCGCTGACATGGATCTGGGGATTAAAGTCGTTACACAGCATAGCGAATTCACCATCGTTCGTAGTGGGGTCTATCGCGTTGATGTGCGGCCGGATTCCGCCGCAATGGCTGTAAGAAAAGGCCGCGCGAGTTTTGGACCCGACAAGACAGACATCGTCAAAGGTGGAAAGGTCGTAACGCTGACGAACGGCCTGGTGGCTATTGCCAAACTGGACAAGGACAAAGACGACTTCGACGCCTGGAGTAAGCAACGAGCGCAGCTGCTGGCCCAGGCCAATATGAGGATCATGAACCGAAGCTTCAACGGTTTTCTCTCAAGCTTCAGCGGTTGGGATTCATGGTTCTGGGGGCCGCAACGTTTTGGTTTGTGGACATACAGTCCGCGGGCGGGCTGCTACACGTTCATGCCTTTTTATTACGGGTGGTCGTCACCGTACGGTCATGGCTATAGCAACTACTATTGGCGCGGAGGGTGTTGCAGTGGTGGCTATGGATATTCCAACCGTAACGTGGTCAACAACCAATATCCAGGCAATTCAAGTCCCGGCGGTTCCAATCCCGGGGGCACGAGTGGGGGCAATCCCGGTGGATCAACTCCACCACCGATGAGCGTGAGTCCGCCGCCGGCGAGCAACCCTGCCCGAAATCTTGATCCTTACGGCGGCGGGCGCAACGTTCGCAAGCTCGACCCGTAAATGCGTACATTACGATTGTCGGCCAAAGAACTGCCGAAGTTCCTCGTTCACAATCGCGATAATCTCTGAGCGAGGCAGGCCTGCCAGTGCGAGATGCGTCAGGCTTGCCCGCAAAGCCTTGCGCAGTTCAGCCTCGCTTTGTTGCGAGACTTGGCGCGCGGCCACGAAAGCGCCTGCACCGTGACGCACTCGGACGAGCCCTTCTTTTTGTAATTCCCGATAAGCCGCCGCGATCGTATTCAAATTCACGCCGAGATCGCTGGCGATTTGGCGAACGGGTGGCAACGCCACTCCCTCTTCCAACTCCCCGCGCGCGATAAGTATCTTAATTTCCTCAGCAATTTGCCGATAGACTGGACGGCGGTCGGCTTCATCAATGGTAATGTACATAGTTGCTATACACTATACAATATCCGTCAAGCTGGGACGGGAGTGACTAGCTTGGAGCGAGGTGATTCGCGAGGGTTAAGGCTAAATCGGCGACGCCTTCAAGTCCAAGACCGGCCGAAGCGGTGTCTCCCACCAGGAAGAGGTTTGGGAAAGGCGGCACGAGCGTCGCCCGCAAGTCGTCAGCGCTCGGGGCCCCGATCATCCCCAATCTGCGCCGCGCGGTTTCGTAGACTGTTTGCGGAGTGCTCGTTTCAATTACCTCAATTGCATCGCCGAGTTGGGGCAGGCTCTGATGCAGTTTCGTCCACCACGATTCCAACAACGCCTGGTCTTTTTCATCGTGCCAGGAATGGTCCTCGTGAAAAGAGAACCATTCGTCGGCCTGGGTGAATGCGATGGCAGTGAGCGCGCGCTTTCCTGCGGGTGCTCCCCCGGTTAACCCAATCGCCAGATTCAGCATGAGTTGCTGGTTTTCAGGATCATACTCCTCAACATCTGAGTCGCAGATCAGCCAGGTGCGCGGAGAGGGAAGCCGTGCAATCGCAGCTTCGTCGATGGCGAGAAATATCAGATATGCGCCCCACGCGGTGAGTTTCTTCAGTTCGCTCGCGACTTCGCGCGGTGTGCGACTCGGCCCCACAAGTTTTCCGTAGGTGTCCCAAACTGTCAGGTTGCTGATGATTGCGCGCTTCGCGATCACACGCTCGCCACTTAACAAATCAACGCCGATCGGATTGCCGTCTGTCCCGTAAGCCAAGCGCAGAACCGGTGAATTCAGTCGCAGCGGTCCGCCGCTCGCTTTCAGGCTCTCTGCAAGTCGATTGGCGAGAGTCTGACCGGCGCCGTCGATTGACCACAGATCGCCTGTTGCTAATCGAAGCGCCACAGTCGCGCGCGACAAAGAACATCCATCGCTCGTGGACTGAGTGAACGTTTGTAGCTGCGCGTCTATAAACCATTGAAACTCCCTTGAAGTACCGTGGAGTAATTCTGTCAATACAGCTTCGTTACCGGCTCCAGATCTGACCTCGCGGAAAAACCGAATGGCAGCGTCAGCACACTCTGAGAACGCGGTTGCGATTTCGGTTTCGAACGCTGAGTGATCCGAGGAAACCTGAATGTCGCGGCCGTCGGGCAAGCGAACGACGTAGTTGGGCGACAGCTTCGTTACGCCAGGCGCTGCCACCGGCAGTTGCGAAAAGATTCGCTCCCAGATGCCACCAGGCTCCCATCCTGAATAAAGTCCACAGGTCGGCTCGAAGGTGTAGCCAAGGTGTTCAAAATTCGCGACGCATCCGCCCACTTCGGGCTGCCGCTCAAAGACGCACACGTCCACGCCTCTGGCGGCCAGCAAGGCGGCGGTCGTTAGGCCGCCTATGCCGGCGCCGACAACGATGACCTCGCACTCCATCAGAGGATCTTTAAGAGCGATTGAATGAAGGTCGGTACTACATCCGGATTGGGAGTCTTAAGCGACCGGACCAGGGTCTCAAGAACTATGAGGATTGCTTGCACGCCATTGAATACGAGATGAATAAGGTAACAGTGCAACAGGTTACCAGTCCGGGCTCGCACGATCGTTAGTATCAGGCTTAGGGTTGTGATCGAAGCAATCACTGCCATGTTTGGCCAGTATTGGGGAATATGAGGGAGCGCAAAACTCAGCGTTACGATAATGACCGCCGCTGTAGATCCAGTGAGACGTTGCCATGCAGGATAGAGAATGCCGCGGTATACGATCTCCTCAACCAGCGGAGCTGTCACCACGGCGAGAAAGGCAACGATCAATGCCGCGGTGCGTGAACTCTTCAAAATTCGTTCGATGTCGGTTTCTTGTCCGCCGAAAATAAGAGTTACTGCCCAGGCGAGGCCAAACAATACGACAGCCAGGCCCATGCTCTTCAGGATCGAAATGGGGCTCGCCCAGTGCCATTGCAGCGCGGCTTTCGCCGGTATCTTTCCAAAGCGAGTAGCCACAGCCCAGGTAACAGCAAGCGTGATTAGATGAGCAGGCAGAATCCCCGCTACCAACAAAACAACCAGTGTTTTGTCCGCCAGCAATGATTCCCGTGTCAGCGGTTTGCCTTGATAGTAATAGAGCAAATAAGGGAGTGCCAGGATCTGAGGGAGCAAGAGCAGCGCGACACTTACCAGCCAAGTGAAAATAGCAATAAACAACTCTCGCAGCTTGCGAGAGGGTGTCGTTCCTTCTGGAAGCGCCTCGGGTGGGCTTTCGGAAACCGGCTCGGCCGGTTCTTGAGGTGCGGACTCTTCGGGTGTGTTCACGCGGCAGCAGTTTAGCGCATCAACTGAGACAGCGCCACGCGCACGTCGTTATTCCTGATCGCCGGGAGACTCGCTCTTCTTGCCGTTGTACTGATCGAGCTTCCGATAAATGGTCTTGCGCCCGATGTTCAGAAGCTTCGCCGCGCGGGTTTTGTCGCCCGAGGTGTAATCAAGCGTCGCTTCAATCGCGTGTCGTTCGATTTCGTCCATCGATGACGGAAGATCAACCTCCAGCGTAGCGGAACGACCTTCGCTCGCGGCGTGTGCACGCTCCGCGCGCAACGATGCCTGCCGTTGCGCGGCTACGTTCGCAATCGCAGCCGGCAAGTCTTCCAACTCAATCTGCCGTCCGGCGGCAATGATTACCGCGCGCTCAATTGCGTTCTCAAGTTCGCGCACATTACCGGGCCACTCGTAGCTGATCAGGGCGCGGAGCGCGTCTTTGGAGATCCCCGAAACGAAACGGCCGGTGCGCTGTTTGTAATGTTCGAGAAAGTGAATCACGAGCAGGTGAATGTCTTCCGGTCGTTCGCGGAGCGGCGGCAGCTGAATCGGAAAAACCGATAAACGATAAAAGAGATCGCGCCGGAACTTGCCGGCTTCAACTGCCTGTTCCAGATCGACATTGGACGCCGCGATGATCCGCACATCGGATTTCAAAACCTCATTCCCGCCCACGCGCGTAAACTCGCCGTCCTGCAGCACGCGCAGGAGGCGCACCTGCGCGCCCAAACTCATTTCACCGACTTCATCGAGAAAGAGCGTGCCATCGTTAGCTTCTTCGAACCGGCCGCGGCGACGCGAGCGCGCGTCGGTGAACGAACCTTTTTCGTGCCCGAAGAGCTCGGATTCCAGCAGCGTCTCAGGAATCGCGCCGCAGTTCAGTTTGATGTAAGGCTTATCTTCGCGACCCGAATTGAAGTGAATCAGGTTCGCCAGGAGTTCTTTGCCCGTGCCTGACTCGCCCTGAATCATCACCGAAGTCTGCGTGTCCGCTACATTCAGTGCGAGCTCCATGGCGCGCCGAATCGTCGGCGCCTGGCCAATAATGCGATCTTCGCCGTAGCGCTCGTGGAGCGCGTGCTTCAGTCGCAAAACCTCGGCCGTCAGTTGATCGCGTTCCAGGGCCGTTCCGATTTGGTCCGCGATGCCTTCGACGAGCGCGATTTCCTGATCGCGGAAACCATCGCGCGATTCGCTCCACACCAAACCGAGCAAACCAAAGGTGTGATTGCCCACGCGTACGGGTGAAACCAGGGCCGCTCGGCCGCCGAGCGTGGCAATGAAACCCATGCGTACCGGCAGCGGCAAATCAGTCTCAACCAGCTTCAGCGTTTTACCTTGCGCCAGCACGTCGACCATGGCGGGATATGAGGTGATGTCGAGCGACTGGCCGTGCGTCTCGATCAAACCCCGCACACTGTCGGTCACGGCATGCGGCGCGGCCTCGAATGCCGCCAGCCTAATTCGCTTTTCATCCGAGTCCAATACGCCCAGCGCACAGTAATCCGCACCGATCAGGGCCAACGTCCTTTGCATCACCGCGGAAGTAACCTCGCGAAAGTCCGATCGCGCGTTCAGCACATTCGCGATTTGCAAGAGAGCTTTGGTCGTCTCGGCCTCGCGTTTCTTGTCCGTATAAATCCGCGTGTACTGATAACCTATGGCTAGCTGCGTCGCGATCGAGACGAGAAACGCAACCTCCTCGTCCGTCCACACGCGCGGCGCGCGCGTCTGATGCAAACCGATGAGTCCGAGAACTTCTTCGTCAAGCACCACCGGCACAATTAGTAGCGATCGAGTGCCGAGACTCTTCGCGAAGAAGCGAACTTTGTGATCGAGAGTGGACGCCGACGTGTCGTTTATGCGAATCGGTTTCTTAATGTCGATGTATTGTGACAAGGTCGCGACATCAACCGGAACGTGAACGTTGATGCTGGACGGTACTGAGTCAGATGCGCGCCACTCGTGACCCACAACCAGTTCACCCTCAGGGCTGAGCTTGATGATGTCGCACCGATCGACCTCCATCATCTGGCCGAGCTCGGCCACGATCACCTTCAGAAAAGTGTCGAGGTTGATCGACTTAGGCAGATCGGCCGCCAGCCGTCCAATGATAGACTCGCGCGCCTCGTGAAGCTTCAGCTTCCGTTCGAGGGAAAGATGTTGTGGTGTCTCTTTCGCAGGTTGCATCGCGGGCAACGGGTCGGCAAGCGAACTCGCTGGCCTCGTACCAAGTCTGCCGATCATAACGAACGAGGCTGCAAGTTGCAAAAACTTCGCCCTCGGGACACGCATACGGTCAAGTTGCGCTCGTGGGGCGCTCTCGTATAATCAAACAACTAAGCATGCCAATCTACGAATATCGTTGTAAGAAGTGCGCCAAACAGACCGAGGTGCTGGTGCGCGCGCCCGCCAAACCACCGACCCGTTGTCGCGAATGCGGGGGGCGTCTGGAGAAACTGATTTCGTCGCCCGCCATCCAATTCAAAGGCGAAGGGTGGTACGTCACTGACTACGCGCGCAAGGGAAGCGTCGCCGAAAAGGTCGAGAAGGAACTGTCTTCGGACACCTCTTCGGAAAAATCGAAAGGCGGCGATAAAGAGAAGCCCAAGCCGGCTGCAAAGAAAACCGACAAGGCCTGAGGAAACCGCAACGCCCTGATTCCTCATCTACCAGCTAATGCCTTTCAGTAATCTCATACAGCCTGTGATTCGGTGCGCGCGCCTCTGGCGTGCTTTTCACACTGCAACAAAGCAGCACGCCAGCGGCGTGCGTACCGGGAAACGGTTCGTTTGGTTCCGGGCCGCGGTCGTCCTGATCGCTCTCGGCTGCTTGTTGAGCAGCCTTTGGGCGCAGGCTGGCCGCCGTTCACAACCGGCCGGCGAGGGTTCATCGACGCTGAATGTCGTTGCTTTCCGCGAAAACGAGTCAGCAACTGCCATTACGGCCCGCGACATCTCGTTGTTCGATAATGGTGTCGAGCAGTCCATAAAAAGCTTTGTGCCTGACCGTTCCGCGGCGCGCATCGTGCTGCTGGTCGACAACTCGCTGACCTTGCGTGCTGACGTGGAGAAACTGGAGGCGGCGGCGCTCGAGTTTGCCTACGAGATTTATGACGGAGACAAGCTGCTGATCGTCGGCTATGACGACAACGCCGAAATTGTTTCCGATTGGACGGACGACGCGAAGAAGATCCAGGGCGAGCTAAAGACGTTTCGCAAGAAGGGTGAGCCCCATTTGTTCGACGCGATGCTCGCCGTGATCGAGGACGCCCTGCGACCGCTGACATCGCAGAAGCGGGCGATCGTTGTCATCAGCGACGGATTGGATAAAGGCAGCAAAGCGAAGTTCAATCAGGCGCTTGCGGCTCTACAGCAGCTCGATATTGCCGTCTATTGCGTCCAGGCGCCCGATCGAACGCGCGGTGCGATTCGTCGCGACGTACCGAAACCACGGCAAGTCATCGACGATCTCGCCGAAGGAACGGGCGGAAGTATTTTCCCAATAGATGATCCAGGCTCAGCGGCTAAAGCCATCGCCGACGAGCTGCGAAAGAAGCGTTATGTCCTGTCGTACCTGCCCAAGAGCGTGATTACCAGCGAGCCGCGCCGGCTGTTGGTAGTGGCCGAGTCCGGAATTGTCGCGCGCTCAAAGACGATGCAGCCCGCGAATTGATCTTCTTTCTTAACTTCGACTTTTAGAGGCGGGCTACTGTCCGCCCTTCTTTTTCCTTGAATAGAAGTAGAACAACGTCACGATAATTATCAAAAGAATAATCTCCCAAAAGACGAACACCGACGGTTCGAATTGCCCAACTTCGTCATGCGCGTCCATGTAGATGATGAACGTGCCGAACGAGATTCCGGCAACCAGCCAGATGATTTGACGCTTTGTGTCCCACATCTCGATTAGAATTTTGTACTTTGCGCTTAGTACTTAGTGCTTTGTTGGAACACGCGAACCTTACCAGTCACGTCCAAGTTCAAAGCACCAAGTACAACGCACCGCCTAAAACTCGATTCTCATTCTTGGCAATACTCGTGACTGCCCATCCATGTCAGCTGGAATCTCACCGATGCGTTTCGCTCCCATGCGGGCGTAAAACCCTTCGGCGTAAGGATCGGCTGAAAGTTCAAGCACGTTCGCGCCACGTTCCACGGCGCGCGCTCTTACATGCTCGAACAGAGCACGACCTACACCGCTGCCCATCTGCTCGGGCCTGATCCACATGTGCTCGATTTCTGCGAGCGCATCCGTCACCACTAGGGCACAACAACCAACAACTGCGCCATTGATGGTGGCTGCGAAGACCTCGTGATTGCTGATGAATTCACCCGAGATAGTCAGGTCCATCCGCCACTGTTGGATCCAGCTTTCAGGGTACTTCCAATGACGTTTGGCTGCATGCGCAATTTCAGTGAGAGTATCTGCTTCCTCCGGATGGGCGCGGCGAATCTCGATGCGCATGGCTCGCGCAGTCTAACATGCGGCGGGGCAGTAGCCCGACCGTTAGGGAGGGCTCATCAGTACGTTTGTAGTATTCTGCGATTCAAATGGAACGCATCGTCTTTCTCGAACGCGACACCATTCAGGCGGACTTTCGCCGCCCGGGCTTCGATCATGAGTGGGTCGAGTACGCGGATACGCTCCCGCCAGAAGTTTCCGGACGCGTCCGGGCCGCATCGATCATCATCAGCAACAAACTTTCTTTGGGCGAGCCGCAACTGGCGCACGCGCTTGAGGTGAAGCTGATCGCAATTGCGGCGACTGGTTCGGACTGTGTCGATCTGGACTATTGCCGCCGCCGCGGAATTACCGTCTGCAATGTGCGCGGCTATGCCGTGAATTCAGTACCTGAGCATGTGCTGATGCTGATTTTGGCGCTGCGCCGCAATCTGCTGCTTTACCGGCAAGACGTTCAAGCCGGCAAATGGCAGCAATCCAAACAATTCTGTTTGCTCACTCATCCACTACACGACATTAAAGGCAGCACAATTGGCATCGTCGGTTATGGCTCGATCGGCAAATCGATGGCGCAGCTCGCTGAATCGGTTGGCATGACCGTTCAGGTTTCAGAACATAAGAACGCCAAATCAATTCGCGTTGGCCGCACCGCGTTCGATGAAGTACTGGTGCAGAGCGATATTGTGACCTTGCATTGTCCGCTGACGGACGAAACGCGCGACATGTTTGGCCGGCGGGAATTCGAAATGATGAAGCGAAGTGCGCTACTAATTAACACCGCGCGGGGCGCGCTGATTCAGGATGAAGCGTTGGTGGCGGCATTACAAGAAGGCTTAATCGCCGGCGCGGCGAGCGATGTGCTGCGGGAAGAGCCACCGCGGAGCGGAAGCCCATTGCTGGATCTGAATCTGCCGAACTTCATTGTGACTCCCCACGTGGCGTGGGCGAGCCATGAAGCGACGCAGACCCTCGCCGATCAAGTCATCGATAACCTTGAAGCGTTTGTCGCGGGACGGGCCCAGAACGTGTTGACTTAGGACGAAGAGCTCGCTGCTTCGCTCGCAGTGTGATCTACTTCTTCAGTCGTGTAGAGGTTCAGGATTTCCCGGCCCTGGCGTGAACGCGGATCGATCGTGCGAACGTGTTTGCGGCCCTTCATCTCCCAAATCGCCGTGACGACGCCGTCTTTCTCGACGGCCTGATAAGTGATCTCGTCTTCTGATGATGGAGGCGCGGCGGTAGCCGGTGCGGATTCGTTTTCGGACATCAAACTCTAATTTGCTCCTCTTGCGTATCGCGGATTGCGTTAAGCGAATTCTGTCACAGCGGTGAAGTCGATGTCTAGGAGCGTGAGGTGTAGGGTGTGGCGATTTTGGTGTAGATACGGTCAGACTCCAGTAATACAGCAGGCAAAACCCAATTCTTGAATAAGTGTGTGTGAGGGAAGTTGTCTCACTCCAGCATCTGAAACCCTAACCTCTACCCCCTAACTCTGTGGCCACTTCAACGGCGCGCCGCGCGTTTACCACGCCCCAGCCCTGCCGATCGACTTCGACGTCCGGCACTCGTTCGGCCGTGCCAATGAGTATTCGCTTGATTTGCTGCGGCGTCAGCTTCGAATTCGCTTCCAACATGCACGCAATAATTGCCGAAACGATGGGCGCGGCGAACGACGTTCCATCGACGTACTTGTAATGTTCATTGATGACGTTGCCTTCGCGCAGCTTGATGGTGATTAGCTGGCGCAACAAGGGTAGGCGCAGGCTGGCGGCCTGATCGAGATCTTTGTCGACGCCACGATTCGCGGCGATCAAGTCCGGCAAGTCTTCGTCCGTTGCCGCATCGAGTTTCCCGTACAACTCGGCTTCCTCAGCCGTCGGCGTGTGCGGCAGGATCGGCGCCGCGACCCAGATGCCCGGCGCGATGACCTCGGGCTTTTGGAATCCATCAATTGTTGGACCGTAGGACGAGCGATACATTCCGCGCCGCGCGCGATCCGTTGAGTTTTGATCGTCGAGCCCACCGACCGCGATGCACGATGGCGCACTCGCGGGTGGCAAAACGGGATGACCGGGAATGTGGCCCGCGTTGCCAACCGCGCAAACGATAGTCAGACCTTTACGCGCGCATGCTTCGACTGTTTGCGAAAGCTCGTTCGTTAAGTAACTTTCATCAAAGTCACCGCCCGCGGAGATATTCACGACCCTGATGTTGTGTTGTTCGCGGTGCTCCAAAACCCACTCGAGACCCCGGCGAATTTGGTCCTCTGAGATTCTTCCGGTCAAACCGATCTTCACCAGGACTAAGTCGGCTTCTGACGCGATGCCGCGGTAAACGCCGTCCGAAAGCGCGCCGCTGCCGGCCGCGACTACCGAGGTCATCATGCCGTGCCAGCTGGCGACATCGGCCGTGTGCAGTGACGTTTCGTCGCCATCTGTGGCGAAAAGGCTGTGGTAAGCAACGATTCGTTTTCGTGGTTCGATCAGGTCCTGATGCGCGTAGAAACCCGAGTCCAGAAACGCCATCGTGACGCCGCGGCCGGTGAAGCGTTCATCGGCATCCATGCGCAGCGGCGTCGGCAAAACGAAAGCGTTTTGTTCGAACACTGTCTGATGCGACTCGATCTGCCGTTGTGCTCGCGTGAACAGTTCAATACAGCGCGCGCAGATCGTCTCGGCATTCTTTGCGTTCGATTGCAGGATCGAGCGGATGTTTTCAGGCAGGACATTCACTGAAAGAATGGGCCCCTGGGCCATCCGGTCGCAGAGCGAACAGGTTTTCGCGAGTTCCGCCTCAAGTAATGATTCCGTCTCAGTCATTTGTAAGGTTTAAGACTGGAGCGCAGGCGTCTCGCTTGCACGCCGCGGAGAGATCGTACGCTGCAAGCGGGGACGCTTGCGCTCCAGTCAAACAGAGTCCCCAAATACTCTGGGCATCCGCGCCAGCTTTTGCAAATTCAGAATGTGCGCGACGAAAACCGGCCGCGCGTAGAAGGCGCGCGAAGTGCTGCCGTGGCCGGGGCCTTTCGTCCGCGCCTGCACCAGCTTACCCAGGTTTCCGGTGACGGATTCGATTCCAGCGCTCCGAATTTGCGCACGAATCGTTTCGTAATCTGCCACGACCTGGTCACGAATCTTAGGATTATCGAGATCGAACTCAGCCGCCGAGTGCAGGATCGAACGTTTTTCTTCCGCACTTTCGTAGATTCGTCCGACTGCCACCAAACTCCGCAGCTTGTCATACAAGTGGCTGTCCTCGAACTTGCTGCCGAGCATTTCGGTCGGCTCGAGCATGGTGATAGCCATCGATTCTTTGACGCGGAGCGAGCCGTCGCGCGCATAGTGCAGTGCCACGAGCTTCAAATCCCAGTTGCCGAAGTCCGGCGCCTGCCGCGAGTTTTGCGCCAGCCCGAGGTAGCGTTCGAGCACCAGACCTGCCCATCCTTTGTTCTTCCGGCCGTTCTTCCAGACTGCAATCTGGTATTCGTCGGCCATCGCGCGCAGATCCTTGCCGACGATAAGGTTTAACCGGCGGATGGCCTCTTTGCGATCGAGTGTTTCAGTCGTAAGGAAGAACATGATGTGAGACGTCTCCCTCCCCGCCTGCGGGGAGGGTTAGGGTGGGGTAACGCGCGTCACGTCCTCACCCCCGACCCCCTCTCCGCATGCGGAGAGGGGGGAGAAAGTCAGCACCGGGCTCGGGCTGATTGAAGCTCCGCGGCGACACGCTCCGGCGAGGTGCCGCCGATCTGTGATTTGGATGCGAGTGTTCTTTCAAGTGAAAGCGATTCGAAGACGTCATCTTCGATTGCAGGCGCAAAGGATTTCATTTCATCAATCGTAAGTTGATCCAACTCTGCTCCGCGCGCCATCGCGTGCATCACCATTCGTCCGACAGTTTCATGCGCTTCGCGAAACGCCAGGCCTTTGCTCACGAGATAATCCGCCAGTTCAGTCGCATTGAGGTAGCCGCGGGTTGCGGATTCGCGCGCGCGAACCTGGTTCACACGGATGTTTCGCAGCACGGTCGCGGTGACCGCGAGGCAGGCGCTTAACGTATCAACTGTGTCGAACAGCGCCTCTTTGTCTTCCTGCATGTCTTTGTTATAGGCGAGCGGCAAACCTTTCATCGTCGTCAACAAGGAGTTGAGATGGCCAAAGACCCGTCCCGCTTTTCCGCGCACCAGTTCCATCGAATCGGGATTCTTCTTTTGAGGCATCAGGCTTGAACCCGTGGCTACCGCGTCGCCTAATTCGAAAAATCCAAATTCCGTTGTCGAGTAGAGAATGATGTCTTCGGCCAAGCGCGAGAGATGCATCATGGTTAGCGACGCCATGCTGACGAACTCAATGACGAAGTCGCGATCACTGACCGCATCCAGGCTGTTCCGTGAGACTGAGTCGAATCCAAGCGCGAGGGTGACGGCCTCGCGATCGATTGCATAAGAGGTTCCCGCCAGGGCGGCGGAACCGAGTGGCAGCACGTTAACTCGTTCACGAACGTCCGCAAGCCGATCGCGGTCGCGCGCGAACATTTCGAAGTAAGCGAGACACCAGTGTGCCAACAGAATTGGTTGGGCCCTTTGCAGGTGAGTGTAACCGGGAAGCACGACCTTTTGATTGGCTTCCGCGAAATCAAGCAGAGCAACCCCAGTGTCGCGCAGCGAATCGTGCAGTCCATCAATTTCGTCGCGCAGCCAGAGACGCAGATCAGTTGCCACTTGATCGTTCCGGCTGCGGCCCGTGTGCAGCTTGCGGCCGGCGTCGCCGATCATCTGCACCAGCCGAGCTTCAACAAACGAATGCACATCCTCCGACGGTAGCTCTTCGAAATAATTCGGATTCGTTTTCCCCGCTTCGCCGATTCCGTGGAGAGCGGATTTGATCTGTTCGGCTTCAGCAGCCGTCAGGACGCCGGCGCTGAACAGGCCTTCGCAATGCGCAATGCTGGCCCGCACGTCCGCTTCGAATAGCCGGCGGTCGAACGAAAACGACTGATTGAATTCGGCAAACCCGCGATCCGCCTGCCCGGTGAAGCGGCCTCCCCACAGTTTCTGCGATTGACCATCGTGCATAATTCCTGTAGTTTATGCAGCTATGCGAATAAAATGCAACTATTGTGCATTAGCAAGCGTCTGAAGAACCGGCGGCCTTCGCGATGATAAAGCGAGAACGACAGAAGCGCATTCTAAATCTTATTCGGGCGAAGCGCATTGGCACGCAGGAGGCGCTTCGCGCGGAACTCGAGCGTTCGGGCGTGCCGGCGACGCAATCCAGCGTCTCGCGCGATCTGGATGAACTCGGCGTCGTCAAGCATCACGGGTTTTACGCGCTGCCACAGGCGAATGGCGACGCGGCGCGCGGGTTGGTCAGTTTGGACATTGCCGGTGACGTGCTGGTGATTGCGAAGTGTTTGCCCGGGCGGGCTTCCTCGGTCGCCGTCGAGATTGACGACGCCGCGATTGAAGAGATTGTCGGCACGCTGGCCGGCGAAGACACAATCTTCATTGCGACACACGATCAGAAATCACAGCGCACAGCGATGAAAAAGATTTGGGAGATGTTTGGGTAGGTCAGTCAGTTACCACAGACCACTGACGACTACTGACATCACGAAGAGATGACTAGCAAAACAATAAATAAGATCGTTCTGGCCTACTCGGGTGGGCTCGACACGTCGATCATGCTGCACTGGCTGAAAGAGAAGTATCAGTGCGAGATCGTCTGCTACTGCGCCGATGTTGGTCAGGGCGCTGAGATGGACGGGCTCGAAGAAAAGGCCAAGGCGACCGGTGCCTCGAAGTTGTACATCGAGGACCTGCGCGAAGAGTTCGTGCGCGATTACGTGTGGACATCCGTCAAAGCGAACGCCGTTTATGAAGGCGTGTATTTGATGGGCACTTCGTTGGCTCGGCCCGTAATCGCGAAGCGCCAGATTGAGATCGCCCGTCAGGAAAACGCCGACGCGGTGGCTCACGGCGCGACCGGCAAGGGAAATGACCAGGTGCGGTTCGAACTCACTTACTACGCGTTGCAGCCTGATATCAAAGTCATTGCGCCCTGGCGCGAGTGGGAGTTCGGCGGCCGCACAGATCTGATTGCTTACGCCGAGAGCTATGGAATCCCGGTGACGGCGACGATCGATAAACCGTACTCGACCGATAGGAACCTGATGCATGTTTCTTACGAAGGAGGGATTCTCGAAGACCCCTGGGCGGAACCGCCCGAGAACATCTTCCAGATGACGGTGTCGCCCGAACGCGCCAGAGATGAGGCCGAGTATGTTGAGATTGGATTTGAAAAAGGCGAGCCGGTTTCCGTGAATGGCGAACAGTTGGATCCGGTTTCGCTGCTTTCAGAGCTGAACGAAATGGGCGGCGTGCACGGAATAGGCCGCGTCGATCTGGTTGAGAATCGGTTCGTAGGCATGAAGTCACGCGGCGTGTATGAAACGCCGGGCGTGACGATCTTGCAGACCGCGCATCGCGCTTTGGAATCCATCACGATGGATCGTGAGGTGATGCACTTGCGGGATTCGCTCGGAGTTAAGTTCGCCGAAAATGTTTATTACGGCTTTTGGTTTGCGCCCGAATTCGACTTGATGCGCAAGATGATCGACGAGACCCAGGTTGCTGTAACGGGTGACGTGCGGCTGAAGCTGTATCGCGGAAATGTAATTGTCGCCGGTCGCCGTTCGCCACATTCGCTCTACGACGAGCGCATTGCGACCTTTGAAGCGGACACGGTTTACAACCAACGCGACGCGGAAGGATTCATCAAGCTGAATGCGCTGCGCTTGCGACTGGGAGGTGGGCGATGAAACAAACTATCGAAATAGACAAGATCGGATCAGCGACGTCGCCGCTCAATTTGGCTCGCACGGTGACCATCGTTCCGTCGAATGGCACGGCACGAGCCGGCGACGTAGTCGTCGTGCGCGCGCTCACTGACAACGCGACGTACAACATGCTCGAGCTGCCGACCGGCAGGTTGGCGAAAGTTAATCCGGGCGATGTCGTCGCCGGCGTGCTGGGTCGTCGCCGCGCGCTGAAAGGCTTCGTCGGCGATGTGCCTGAGACGGTGAAAGCCGGACATGAACTTCACCTTCTGAATCTTGGCGGAGTAATTGGGCAATGCAGTGGCCATCACTCGAGTCTGAATGACGCGATCAAAGTTGAGGTGCTTGGCCTTGCTGTAAACGGTGGCGGCTCAATCCAAAACATCGCTGATGTGGCGCTGCCTGCGCGAGACACTCTGGGGCCGACCGCGCCGCTTGTTGTCATCGCGGGTGCGTGCATGAACAGCGGCAAGACGTACGCGGCGACGGAAATTATTCAGTTGGGCACGCGTGCTGGGCTGCGCATCGCGGCCGCGAAACTTTCCGGCGTCGCCTGTCTCCGCGACACGCTGAACATGCAGGACCATGGCGCGATTGCCACCGCCAGCTTTCTCGATTGTGGTTTGCCGTCAACCGTCGGCGCGGGCGATTTGGCGCCCGTCGCGAAGTCGATCATCTCGCGGCTGAACGAAAGCGCGCCGGATTTGATTGTGATCGAACTCGGTGACGGAATACTTGGTGGTTACTCGGTCGAGTCGATTTTCGAAGACGACGAGTTGCGCGCAGCGATTGCGGCGCTGGTTTTCTGCGCGTCTGATTATGTGGCTGCGTGGGGTGGAATCGAGTTGTTGCGCCGGCGCGGCATGAACGTCGATCTCGTGGCCGGCTCAGTCACCGATTCGCAAATGGGCGAAGACTACATCGAGCGCGAGTTCGGTGTGCCGGCAGCGAATGTGAGGCGAAATGGCGCGAAGCTTTGGGATGTAGTCAAAGACAAAGTTAGGAGTGCGCCGGCAGAGCGTAGCGGCGACGCTTTGGTTTAGATGGCATTGATTGAGTGAGCCGAAAGTCTTCGGCTAAACGCTTACAAGCGTGGTTGCGCGCCCGAATCCAAAGCGCCGTCGCCGCTACGCTCTGCCGTCGCACTCCAAATAACGAACATGAAACTTAAGATCGGCATCTTTGGTGGCTCAGGCTATGGCGGCTCGGAATTGCTGCGCATTCTGCTGCAGCATCCGCATGCCGACATTCGGTTCGTCACCGCGAACGAGCACGCGGGCAAAGCTGTTGGTGAGGTGCACAAAAACCTGCTTGGCCTGACAGATCTGAAATTCATAAAAGCACCTGCTGATGTGCAAGAACTTCCGGATCTGGATTGTGCGTTCTTCGCTTTGCCGCACGGTCAGGCAATGAATATCGCGCCGGGGCTGCCTGCGCCTGTGAAGGTAATCGATTTGTCGGGTGACTTCCGCCTCAGCGACTCGGAAGTCTTCGCCAAACATTACGGCTTCGAACAGAGCGCAATGACGGCGCAGTCAGAGTTCGTTTACGGCCTGACGGAAACAAATCGCGAAGCGCTCAGGAACGCGAATCGCGTAGCGAACCCGGGTTGTTTCGCGACGGCAACATTGCTGGGATTGGCGCCGCTGGTGGCGAACAATCTCCTGACGTCTCGAGTGATCGTCGATGCGAAGACAGGCTCGTCTGGTTCCGGCGCCAAAGCCGCGGGGAACACACATCATCCGCAGCGGAGCACTTCGTTCTACGCCTACAAGCCGTTTACGCATCAACACGTACCGGAAATCGAGCAGGAGCTGAAATCAATCGGCGATTGGAACGACGAACTCATTTTCATGACGCACTCGCTGCCGGTGGCGCGCGGCATCTTCGCGTCCATCTACTGCGAACTAAAAAAGGAAGTCTCGATTACCGAGGCGCGTGATCTGTTTGCAGACTTCTATCGCGACTCGTTCTTCGTTCGATTCGTGGACAGCTCGCCGGACATCAATTGGGTCAAGACGACGAACTTTTGCGACATTGGCTTTGCCACACGCGGTCGACAGCTTGTCGTGTTCAGCGCTCTCGACAACCTGGTGAAAGGCGCTGCGGGGCAGGCGGTGCAAAACATGAACCTGATGTTCGGGTTGGATGAAGAGACCGGATTGATGCTGATCGGAACAAATCCATGAGTGACGAGTTTAGGACGGCTGCTATTAAGCCGCAGATCGCGTTTGCCGATCTCGAACGAATCGATGTCCGCGTGGGCACGATTGTCTCGGTCATTGATGTTGCAGGGTCGGACAAGCTTGTAAAGCTGACGGTGGACTTTGGTGATCATCGTCGTTCGATACTCGCCGGAATGAAGCAGGAGCGCGACAACCCCAGGGAGATTGAGGGACGCCAGGCGTTATTTGTCGTGAATCTTGCGCCAAAGAAAATGCTGGGTGAAGTGTCCGAAGGAATGCTGTTCGATATCGGCTATGCGGATGGACTGGTCCCCGCGTTGGCGATTCCTGAAAAGCAGGTGCCGAACGGAGCGAGAGTGGGATGAAGGCAGAGAAAACCATCAATCTGAAGGACGTGCCGGCGCTTGAAGAGCAGTATCAGGTCGCGACGTACAAGAAAATGCCGATCGTCGCGGAGCGGGGCGAGGGCTGTTGGATCTACGCGAGTAACGGCGAGCGCTATCTCGATTTGTACGGCGGCCACGCGGTCGCGGGCACGGGTCATTGCCATCCGCATGTCGTGGGCGCAATTAAACAACAGGCCGACGATCTGCTCTTCTATTCGAATCTCGTTTATTCGGAAAGCCGCGCGCGTGCGGCAGAGAAGCTGGTTTCAATTGCTCCGGACGCGCTTACCAAAGCGTTCTTCTGTAACTCCGGAACTGAAGCGAACGAGAATGCGATGCGCATGGCGCGCATGGCGACAGGCCGCGAAAACATTATTACTTTCGGCGGTGGATTTCATGGGCGGACGGCTGACGCGATCAGTGCGACTTTTCTCGGCAAGTATCGTGAGTTGGGAAAGCCAAACGTGCCGGGCCATTTAGAAGCTGAATTCGGAGACATCGGTTCCGTTCGAGCGCTCGCCGATGATTCTGTCGCTGCAATCATGCTGGAACCGATCCAGTCGATGGCCGGCGTGCGGATGGCCCAAGCGTCTTTCTTCCAGGCGTTGCGTGAGCTGTGCAACGAGCGTGGGATTGTTCTTATTTACGACGAAGTCCAGACGGGCGTGGGTCGCACAGGGCAATGGTTTTTTGCCGGCAGCGAGGCGGGCGCCGGAGTGACGCCGGATATCATCACGCTCGCCAAGGCGCTCGGCAGCGGTATTCCGGTGGGCGCGTGCCTCGTCACCGACAAAATCGCTTCGCACATTAAAGAAAATGATCTGGGCACAACCTTCGGTGGCGGGATGATAGCGATGGCGGCGGTCAGCGCGACGCTTGAAGCAATCGAAAACGATCGAATGCTGGACAACGTTCGCAAGGTCGAAGCATATCTGCGCGAGCGGCTTAACGATGCTAAGCAGGTAGTGAAGGTTCGCGGCTTGGGATTCCTGCTCGGTATTGAGTTCAAAGAAAACGCGAAGGCGGTTCATGAAGCGCTGCTCGATCGACGAATCATAACGGGCACATCGAGCGATCCGAAAGTATTGCGGCTCTTGCCGCCGTTGTGTTTGATGAAGTCTGAAGTTGACCTGTTTGTTGACGCACTCGGAAGCGTGTTAAGCGCGACGTGACTTTAGCGGCTTTGCCGCAGCACAGTGCGGTAAGGCTCTGCCTTACCGTGACGCTAGCTTTAACCATTTCGCCGAGGCTGAGCCTCGGCGAAGAAGAAGAATGGCAGATTCCGGAAAGGCTTAGCCTTTCCGCACTGCAGCGCGGCAAAGCCGCTTTGAATATGGATTACGCGTGGTACGACCTGGCAGGAAACATCGGCGTCGCGCTGATGGTCGTGGGCTACCTGTTGCTGCAAGCCGAAAAAATTCGCAGCAGCGATCTCAGCTATTCGCTGATGAACGGCGTGGGAGCTTTGCTGGTTCTGATTTCGCTGCTTTACCGCTTTAACCTCTCAGCGTTTCTGGTCGAGGCGTTTTGGCTGCTCATCAGTATCTACGGCCTGATCAAATTTGCCGCGCGACCGCGCGCGAAGGAGAGCCGCTGACGGATGCCTCGCGATTTTTTAAAAACCGGCGACTGGCCGGCCGGGGAACTTGAAGCGCTGATCGAATCGGCGGTTCGATTTAAGACGGGCGAGGACCGTAACCAGGCCCTGGCCGGTCGCTCGGTGGCGCTCGTCTTTTTCAATCCCAGTCTGCGGACGCGAGCGTCGATGCAAGTTGGGATTTACGAACTCGGCGGGAACGCCGTGGTGCTTGAGCCGGGCGGCACCAGTTGGACGCTGGAACATCGCGAAGGCGTGGTGATGGATTCGGACAAGACTGAGCACGTGGCGGAGTTTGTGCGCGTGCTCGGGCGCTACTGCGTCGCCATCGGCGTGCGGACTTTCGCCGCGCTTAAGAATTGGGACGAAGAGAGGACTGATCCGGTTCTGAATGCGTTCGCAAAGTATTCTGACGTGCCGATTATCAATCTCGAATCCGCGATGCATCATCCGTGTCAGGCTTTGGCCGACATGATGACGATTCGCGAGAAGCTCGGCTCCGATCGCAAGAAGGTTTTGCTAACGTGGGCCTGGCATCCGAAGCCTCTGCCGATGGCGGTGCCGAACAGTTTTGCTTTGGCAGCCGCGCAAATGGGACACGATCTGACGATCGCGCACCCATCAGGCTACGACCTTGATGATGAACTGATGGAGAAAATCAGACAGCAGGCGGCATCAGCAGGCGGCACGGTCACACTTTCAAACGACATCGACGCGTCATTCGAAGATGTCGAAGTTGTTTATGCAAAGAGTTGGGGCAGCAAAAAGTTCTACGGCGCGCCTGAACAAGACGTCGCCGAGCGCGAGCAGTATCGCGGCCTTTGGATTGTTGATGAAGCGAAGATGGCACGCACAAACGACGCCATCTTCATGCATTGTTTGCCGGTACGGCGGAATGTGATTGTGACGGATGGCGTGATTGATTCGCCGGCGTCCGTGGTAATTGACGAAGCCGAGAACCGTTTGCACGTGCAGAAAGCAATATTGAAAAGATTGATTGAGCCGTAATGAGGTCAGTACCATCTGCGTAACCACATGGGATAAAGGCTCAATGACCCACCCGCTCACGCGGGTGGTACTGACTTCATTACTATAAGTCACTGAACAAATGAACCAATTCGTTGACAGCCAATTAAGACTCGATCTGTTGCGCGAAGCACTGCCGTACATTCAGCGCTTCAAAGGCAAGACGTTTGTCGTGAAGTTCTCAGGCAAAGTCACCGAAGATCGCGAGCAGCTACTCTCATTGGCGGAAGAGCTCGCACTGCTCCATCAGGTCGGAATTCGCATCTGCGTTGTTCATGGAGGCGGGAAGCAACTTAGCCAGCTGGCGGAGAAGATGGGAGTCGCGCAGACGATAATCGAAGGCCGTCGCGTTACCGACGACGAGACGCTGGAGATGGCAAAGATGGTCTTCGCC
Organism: Pyrinomonadaceae bacterium; assembly: GCA_036277115.1. NCBI lineage: Bacteria > Pseudomonadati > Acidobacteriota > Blastocatellia > Blastocatellales > Pyrinomonadaceae > Pyrinomonadaceae bacterium. The sequence goes on along the minus strand of DASUNM010000023.1, from coordinate 1,307,326 downwards.
GGCACAATTAATACGAATATTCTGGCGGCGTTACGGCATCGTGGCACACACGCGGTCGGGCTTTCCGGTGTAGACGGAAACATCGTTCATGCCGAACGACGCCCACCAAAAGAAATTGTCGATCGCGCGACAGGTGAAAGCGCCCACGTTGATTTCGGCCACGTCGGTGACATTCTCGAAATCGATTCAAAGCTCCTGAAGGTGCTCCTCGACCACGACTACCTGCCGGTGATTTCTTCGCTCGGCGCAGACGCTGAAGGCAAGGTTTTCAACATCAATGCCGACACGATTGCTTCCGAGATCGCCATTCAACTTGATGCCGAGAAGCTGGTTCTGCTCTCAGACGTCGATGGAATCTATCTCCCGGCGGGCGAGGCCAAAACCAAGCTGTCGCGGATGACCGCCGATGAAGCAGAAGAACTCATCAGGAACGGCGCGGCGACGGGCGGAATGGTCCCTAAGCTCCAGAACATTATCGACGTCCTGCGCCGGGGCGTCCGCAGCGCTCACATTATCAACGGCAACTATCGTAATGCGTTGTTGGCCGAAGTTTTCACCAATGAAGGCACCGGCACGATGATCGTCGCTTAGGCCGCCGCATTTCTATTCCATTTGCGGTAGCGCCTGAAACGATATCGTAAGTCCTCCCGCTCGCACGTCGTTCACTCGCCTGAACATCACAGTTTTTCCTTAAATTTCAGCCGTTTGCGTCTTCGGACGTCGCCAGCCGGTCATGGCACAACCATTGCCATTCGCTTCAGCCGGAGGGCGTTTCATGAAGAAGTTATTCGCATTCATTATCACTACAGCGATTCTGGCGACCATGGCAGCGCCGACATTCGCGCAACGCAGACGGCGGGTTGAGAGCCAGAGCTGCGATTCACGAACCTACAGCTCGCGGACATACCGCAGCAATCGCGCTTATTACGACAATAGCGGCTACTACGACAACCGCAGTTACTACGATTACAACAACCGGAACCGAAGTGTCTGGAGCAGACACCGCGACAAGCTGACCGTGGCCGCGGGGACGGGCGCCGGCGTCGCAATTGGCGCAATGACCGGCGGCAAAAAGGGTGCTCTCATCGGAGCGCTTCTGGGGGCGGGCGGTTCGGCTCTGTACACGTACAAGATTCGTAATCGCGGTTATCGCCGCTAACGGCTTGAAGATTGAGTTCGGTTGTCGCGAGACAACCGTGGGTTGAGGCCGGATTGTGAAGGGGAGAGCGCAATCCGGCCTCGCTTAACCAGGAAGAGTCAGGCTGGTTGAAAACAAATTGAATTCGGTTGTCGCAAGATGACCGTGGGTTGAGGCCGGGTTGTGAAGGGGAGAGCGCAATCCGGCCTCGATTTTTTTTGGATACGCAATGCGTCACGCGTGCTGCAAGCTGGAAGCGTGCGTATCGCTTTAGGGTCAGGGATAGATTAAGTTGCGGAGTTTCTCGGCCCAGTCCTCATCCAGACCTTGCAGAACGTTATATTGCTCGATGGCCGCATCGCGCGCGCCGCTCGCCAACAGAATCTTGCCTAAATTGTAATAAGCCTTGCCAAAGTCAGGCTTGAGACGAATTGCCTGGCGAAAGGTTTCGGTGGCTTCTTCGTTCTTCGCGGCGGCGGCGTAGGCTTCCCCCAGGCTGTTCTGCGCATTCGCATCACCCGGCTTCAGCATAGAGAGTTGTTTGAACGCTTCGATGGCCTCGGTGTACTTCTTCATCTGCAAGTACCGTTGGGCGAGGCGATCGTACGCGCTCGCGTAATCCGGCCGCAGACGAATGGCGTTTTTGTAAGCGCCCACTTCATCATCGAACTGTCCTGCATCGCGATACGTGAGTCCCAGCGCATAGTACGCATCCGCAGCATTGTACGGATCGAGCTTTATCGCCTGACGATACGCTGATTCCGCTTCACGATATTGCTTCAGGTAAAAATTAGCGAGACCGATGTTGAAATAAGACTCAGCCGTCGGTCGAATGCTGACGGCTTTTTTCGACGCTTCGATGGCCTCAGCGTGACGAAGTAACTTCTCGTGACAGAAGCCGGTTTGCGCCCAGGCTTCCGCGTAGCCACTGTCGGCCTCAGTCGCTTTCTGAAAATAGGGCAGCGCGCCCTGGCAATCGTCTCTAGATAGAAACGTCAGACCGTTGCGGAAGAACTCAACGGCGCGCGCGCGTTTGTTGCGACTGGTCGCGGCCACCAATTCACCGAGCGACACACTCTGGTTAGGTTGCGAGCTGGCTGAGCGATCCAGCTGTGCTATGCGATCCGAAGGAATGGCGAAGTTGACGCTTTGGCCGCCAGTGACTTGCAGAGTCGCGACGCCAATCACCTGTCCATGCATGTTGACGACCGGACTGCCGCTTGAGCCCGGAGAAATCGGCGCCGTGATTTGAATGATGCGGCCAAAGCCGGGGATGTCGCGCACCGCGGAAACGATCCCGTTTGTCACACTGCCTTCCAGGCCAAAAGGATTGCCGATGACAACGATGCTTTCACCTTCCTGAGGCGAAGTCCGATCGAGCGGCAACGGCCGCACGAGTTGTCGCGGCGCATCGACTCTCAACAGCGCGACGTCTCCTTCAGCATCGACGGCGAGGACACTGCGGACGGGAAAATTGCTACCGGAGGTTAAATGAACTTCGGCCCGGTGAGCGCCGTCGATCAGGTGCCGATTGGTAACGACGCGATCATAGTCGATGAAGAATCCGCTGCCGCGAGAAAGTTTTTCGCCGCGCGCGTCGAATGTCTCAATGGCTACCGCGGAGGGCTTGATGCGGCGCACCAATTCGGGCAGTTGGTCCTGCGCGCGTATTTCACTTGCCGAACACAAGCCGGCGATAACGACGAAAATGGCGATAAGGGAAAAACGCACGCGGGTTACTGCTTTCATTCGCGCTTAGTATATCGCGCACTCAGAGGTTTTGCGCGGCGGGAGCGCCAAAGTTGCGGTTGGCTTCATCGTAGATTGCTTTTGTGGTCTGGTGCGAACCGAAAATCATTACGCCGGTTTCTGAGCTGAAGTAGTGCTGTTGATCGGCGGTGTCAAAGCGAAACCACGAGATCATACCGTTCGGCCAGGGACACTTTCCCAGCCAGTTAATGCGCGAATTTCCGGGCGCAAATTGCAGGGTTAAGGGAGCGCCCGCAAAGGTCTCGCCGAGGAACAGCACACTGCCCGGCACCACGATGACGATGCCCGCCCCGTCCCATGGGAAAAATTTCAAGAGGGAATCGAACTTCTGTTGTGATGCGTAACGCGCGGGAAACCAGCGTTTATTACCGATGACATCGGCTCGGCCGGCAAGGATTCGTTGAACGATCTTTTTGCGCTTGCTGTTTTGGTAGAAGATGTAGATCCACATCGCGATCACCGGGGTCACCACGACAAGTATCAGGCCGATGATTATGATGAGAGCGACGATTGCTTCAATTGCGTCGTCGTTCATGGGTGTTAGCGTCCCGTAGGGACGAAATATTTATATAAGGGCCGCTATTTAAATCAAAACTAAGATGACGCGAAGCGAAACTCGCTTCGCGTCATCTCATAACCTTGTGGGTGGTGCGGTTCTATAAACATTACGCTCCTACGGAGCGTTCCCTCACGCCACACTATGACACTGACAACGCGAGCTTTTGGACTCGTGACACGATCTCATCCAGCTTCACGTCTTCACTCTGCTTCGCGCGACGGTCAAACAACTCCACCGCTCCGTCAGCGATCTTCTTGCCAATCGTGATGCGATAGGGAATGCCGATTAGGTCGGCGTCTTTGAATTTCACGCCCGCGCGCTCGTCGCGATCGTCTAGCAGAACCTGCAAGCCGGCCTCGAACAACTCTTGATAAAGCTTGTCGCCCGCGGCGCGCAGTTTCTCGTCTTTCATGTTCGTCACGGTGACGATCGCGTCGAACGGAGTAAGTGACTTCGGCCAGATGATCCCGTCCGCGTCATGGTTTTGTTCGATGGCTGCGGTGATGATGCGCTCGACACCGATGCCGTAACTGCCCATAACGATGGGAACTTCCTTACCATCAGCCGTCAGCACGGTCGCGCCCATCGATTCGGAATACTTTGTTCCAAGCTTGAAGATGTGGCCGATTTCCATGGCCTTGAAGACTTCGAGCGTGCCGGTTTCGCAGCGAGGACAAGGCTCACCGGAATTTACGGCGCGCAAGTCGGCCCACTTGTCGACTTCGATGTCGCGCTCAATATCCACGCCGCGCAGGTGATGCTCGTCTTTGTTGGCGCCGGTCGTCATGTTGCGCCGGCCCTTGATTCCGTTGTCGGCGATGATTATCAGTGTCTTGTTTCCACCGCGCGCAAACTGTTTGGCGCGAACTCCGCCCAGGCTTCCGGCATTCGCGCCAAGCAGTTCACGAATCTCTTCCGGATGCGCCGGTCGCGCAGCCGTCGATCCAAGCGCATCGTTCAACTTCACTTCGTGTAGTTGATGATCGCCACGCACCAGCGCAAGCACCGGCGTCAGTTCGTCATTCAGAGTCGCGAAGTACACCAGCGTCTTGATCTGCCGCTCCGCCGCCGCGCCACCGGGAAATGTTGTCAAGTCTTCGATCGTGCGCACGCCCGGCGTCGGAAATTCTTCGGGAGCAGCCGGCCCTGGTTCGTCTGCGACAGTTGCCAAACGCGATGTCGCTTTCTCGAGATTCGCCGCGTAATCACAATTCGAGCAGCTGGCAATCAAATCCTCACCGGCGTCTGTGCGCGCGACGAACTCGTTCGATTCGCTGCCGCCCATTGAACCTGATGACGCTTCGACGATTGAAAACTGAATTCCAGAGCGCGTGAAAACTCTTTTGTAGGCCTCGCGCTGGTCTGTGAATGACTTGTCGAGCCCTTCCCAATCAACATCGAACGTGTACGCATCTTTCATGATGAAGCTGCGCAGGCGCATCAGACCTGACTTTGGCCGCGCTTCGTCGCGAAACTTGATTTGAATCTGATACCAAACTTGCGGCAGTTGCTTGTACGAACGGATTTCGTGGCGCGCGATCGAGGTGAACACTTCTTCATGCGTCATGCCGAGGCACATGTCCGCATGCTTGCGATCCTTCAGCCGAAACATCTCGTCACCAATCGCGTTCCAACGGCCCGATTCCTGCCAAAGTTCCGCCGGATGCAGCGCCGGCAGATAGAACTCCTGCCCGCCAACGCGATTCATCTCTTCGCGCAGAATCTCCATCACTTTCAGAACGACGCGTTGCCCGAGCGGCAGATACGAATAGATTCCGGCGGATAATTGCCGAATGATACCGGCGCGCAAGAGAAGCTTGTGCGAGACGACCTCGGCGTCAGCCGGATCTTCACGCAGAGTAGGAATGAAATATTGTGACCAACGCATAGATGAAGCATTCTCGCTTAGCGAAACATTCAACGCAACTTGGACGACGTTCAGAGTACCGACTTTAGTCGGGCTTTTTTGTCGCGCCAATTAGGCCGACTGAAGTCGGTACTCTAACGCCTGATTGCGACCGCGAAACCGCTGATGTACCATCGCATCAACTTCAACAACTGAGATAAACACAATGAAGATCGCGATTGCAGCTGATCACGCGGGTTATCAGGAGAAGGAGCAGCTTAAGCCGCTGCTGACTGAACTGGGAATCCAATTTGAGGATCTTGGCACCGTTTCGCCTGAGTCCGTCGATTATCCCGACTACGCCCGCAAAGTCGCAGAAAAGGTCGCCCGCGGTGAGGCCGATCAAGGCCTGCTGGTTTGTGGTTCCGGGACCGGGATGGCCATTGCGGCGAACAAAGTCCCGGGCGTGCGCGCGGCCGTCGCCTGGAATGAAGAAGTAGCTCGCCTCGCGCGGGAACACAACGATGCCAACGTGTTGTCGCTGGCCGCTCGCTGCACGCCTTTCAACGAAATCGACAAGATCGTTCGCGCGTGGTTTGCCGCGAAGTTCGACGGCGGCCGGCACTCACTAAGGGTGGACAAGATCCGCGAGATCGAAAAGGGACTGGGTCATTGAATCATTGATTCACTGATTCATTGGTCATTGGTTTGGCAATGATTCAATGGATCAATGACTCAATGAGTCAATTCAATAACACCAATCTTCTTAATCTACCGCTGGCCGAAACCGATCCGTTGATCGCTAACGCAATCGACAATGAAGTCGCGCGTCAGGCAGATGGCTTGGAACTAATCGCCAGCGAAAACTTTGTCAGTGAAGCAGTGCTTGAAGCGGCCGGCTCTGTCTTCACGAATAAGTACGCCGAAGGCTATCCGGGCAAGCGTTACTACGGAGGCTGTGAGTACACCGACGTTGTCGAGCAAGCGGCGATCGATCGCGCCAAGGAATTGTTCGGCGCCGACCACGCGAATGTGCAACCGCACAGCGGCGCGCAGGCAAACATGTCTGTCTATCTCGCGGCGATCCAGTACGGTGATCAAATTTTGGGAATGAATCTGTCGCATGGAGGACACCTCACCCACGGACATCCTTTGAATTTCTCCGGCTTGAGTTACAAGGTCGCCGACTATGGCGTTTCGCGCGAGACCGAGACTATTGACTACGACGAATTGCAGCGACTTGCCGAAGAACACAAGCCAAAGTTGCTTGTCTGTGGTGCTTCGGCGTATCCGCGTATTATCGATTTCAAACGCATTGGCGAGATCGCTAAGAGCGTCGGCGCGCGGATGTTCGCGGATATTGCGCACATCGCCGGCCCGGTCGTCGCCGGTCTGCATCCATCACCCGTCCCCCACGCCGATTATGTGACCACCACGACGCACAAAACTCTGCGCGGGCCGCGCGGCGGATTGATTCTCTGCAAAGCCGAACACGCGAAAGAGATCGATCGCCGTTTGTTTCCCGGAGTGCAGGGCGGACCGTTAGTGCACATCATCGCGGCGAAGGCCGTCGCCTTCGGTGAAGCTCTGCGCGACGACTTCAAAGAATATCAGCGGCAAATTCTCGCGAACGCGAAAGTGCTGGCGGCGGAATTGCAGGAGCAGGGACTGCGCATCGTCTCAGGTGGCACGGACAATCACCTGATGCTTGTCGATGTGTGGATGGACGGGAAGGGAATTACCGGTAAGGTCGCTGAGAAAGCTCTTGAAGACGCGCACATCACCGTTAACAAGAACACCATTCCTTTCGATCAGAACAAGCCTTTCGTGGCGTCGGGACTGCGTATCGGCACGCCGGCCGTGACCACGCGCGGGATGAAAGAACCGGAGATGCACGAGATCGGACGCATGATTGCGGCTATCGTTCGCGAACCGGAATCCGAACAGGTGCGCAATGAAGTCCGCCGCGACGTGGCGGAACTAACCGCAAAGTTTCCGCTGTATGCGAAAAGATTGAAGCCAACCGTTTCCGGAGCGTCAGCCCTCTAACAAGCTGATTATCGATATTCTGCCCGCTATAGGAGTTTTCGATGAAAAACGCCACCTTCCTTTTGGCCTTCGGGTTAGTTCTGATCGGCGCATCCAGAGTTAGCGCGCAATCGACATCGCCAACCACATCAGCCCCTCGTCTTGAGATAGCCGAGATACGATTTGAAGGCAATCGCCTGTTCGACGGATCGTTGCTGACAGCGAAAATCAAGCAATGCATCGCGGGTTTCCAAAAGGACGACCCCAATCTCTTTCGCTCAGACGTGTTTGAATATTGCCTGCGTGATGTGGCCAATTACGAAAGATCGCAGGGGTTTCTTCAGGCGAGGTTTGGCGAACCAAAAGTTCAACGAGACGCACAAGCGGTGGTTATCACTATCGAATCTCACGAGGGCATTCTTTACCGGGTTGGGAATCTGGAAATTGAGGGCGCCAATCAAGTGCCCGAAGCCGAGATTCACAAAATGCTCGGCATGAAGCGCGGCGACATTCCCAGCGGAGAGAAGATCGCCAAGACATTATTCGAAGACCTGAGGGCCATCTATGGCGACAAAGGTTTCATTCAATACACCGCCGAAATTGCTCCCACGTTTCGGACGCAGCCGGGCGACGCGGAAGGTGTCGTCGACTTCAAGATCATCGTTGACGAGGGACAACAGTTCACGCTGAGGAATATCTCTTTTAAAGGTGACAATTTGCCGGAAAGCGCAGTGCGGCATTTACTGCTGGTGCGCGAAGGCGATGTCTATAGCCAGAAATCGTTTGATGAGAGTATCCGGCGAATCAATGAGACGGGATGGTTCAATCGCGTCGACAGAGACAAAGATGTTGATTATCGAACTGATGAAAAAGAGAAGCTGGTTGATGTCGTCATCAAGCTGTCGAGACGCGATGTCACCTTGCGCGGTTATTAGTCGCCGTTAGGAGTGTTCGGTATTTCATTAGATTCCTCGGTCTCGCGCGTCTCTTCAGAGTTATACGCAAACACAACCTCATCGTTTGCCGATGGAACCGCCGAGCGTAATCGCGACAACAGCGCTTCAAGTCTGCCGGTCTCCTCGGGCGCTTCCACTGGTTCATCATCTATTTGGTTTTCGAGCTGAACAAACTGCGCCGAAGTGCGGCGGCATAAACCGCACGCAGCCAGGTGTGACAGGACGGGTTTGCATTCGGTATCCGTCAGACGGCCTTCGACGAATGCGGCAATCAAGTCTTCATCAAAGTGCGCGCCGGCCGGCAGGTTCGACAGTTCGAACACCGCCACAGACTTCAAGCGTTGCGCGACGATCTCCCGCATGCGGTCCTTTTTGTTTAATTCGGCCGTCACTCTATGAAGTTCCTTCGGCGGCTTTTACTTTGCCAAAACCCGTTTCACCCGATGTCATTGCCTTTAAGTTGAGACCATGACCCAGATCTTCGGTCGCGATTGACATGCAGATCTCGATCTCCTCGGTGCTCAATTGGTGCTTGTGAGCGAGTTCCTCCGCAAAACGATCCGCGACCTTCTCATAAGCTTTCTCTAACCAACGCATCACCGTCGATTCGTGCACGCGGCCGGAACGCGCGCGTCGCTGAAACCAGCGGCGGATCGGCGACATCGGTTCCTGTACCAGCCCCGCGATTTCGCGCAGCTTCAAACCATCTACGTGGTAATACAGCAGCAGGAGTTTCTCGTGATCGTCGAGCGTGGCCAGCGCCTGATCCAGCGCAGCCACCGTGGCCGTCCGATAACGTTCGCGTACCACACTCGCCAACATTGATTCCTCAGCCCGATGCGCATGCGACGCGCGCGAATGGCGCATCCTCGGTTCCTCGCCGATCTCTTCGAGGTTGTCCAACGAGACCTCGTCCTGCCGTCGCCGGTAAAAATCGATCACCGCATGCGAAACGACCGCGCGCAGCCATCCCTGCAAAGTTCCGCGGCCCGTGTACGTTCTGAATTTCGACTGCCTGTTTCCATCGACGATCTTCGTTCCAAATAATTCCGCATAAATGTGATCGATTACCTCGTCCGCGTTGGCGCGTGTGTTTAGTAAGTGCCGTGCCAGCCGCTCGACAAACGAACGATAGCGCCGATCGAATTCCCACCAGGCGCTCTCGTTGCCGCGGGCGCACGCCAGAGCCAGATAGAGATCCGCGTGTTGAAGCTCCTTGATGAATTGTCGAACCTTGCGCACTGAGGTGCGGCCGCCAGGACCCAGGCAGTCCGCGTATTTCTCCACCGCGCCCGCGAGAGCTGCTGAGAAGTCATCTGGTGCGACACCAAACGAGGGGTTCGCGGTAACGCACTCCTGATAAATCGCGTCGATTTGATCGCCGCAGCCGGCCAGGACTTGTGCAGCAGACGAATTGGTCACGCGGAGAAGGGGCACTCAATCAAGATGAGCGTATTATATTGGCAAAGAACTGTTGCAAAGCAAGCCCGTCGCTCTGGCGACTGCAAGCTTTGTTCAGTTGGTGGACGGAACGAACGAGGCGTTTTTGCCTAAACTGTAGTTTTATTGGTGGAGCCTCGTGCGCGGTCGCCCGTGCGTTTCGCTCGTAACGAATTAATAGAAAGGATACTCGCCTTTCGAATTGATGGGAGAAAAAGTAAGCCCAGGATCACCGACGTCTTTTGTTTCGATTCGTTTTGTTAAATGAAGTTATGTCTCTTAGCGCACAGACCCATGCTCCTTTCGGGTGATAGAAGTGCGAGCCTCGACGGATCACGATGTCCTAACGACCCAGGAGAGTTCCATGAAACTATCTTCGTTCGCATCTGTTTTGGTCTTTGCCCTGGCCTTGGTCGCTACGTCCTGCCAACAGTCTCCATCCACTCAAACATCCACACCGACCCCAGCCGCAACGCGCGCCGCCGGCATCACGGCTGCGGACATTCCGGCAGGTTATGGTTACCCGGGTGACCGTGCCCAGATCCAGGGCTGGGCCGATCAGTGGGAGATTGCGAAGATCACTCAACATACCTGGGACATGTGGGCAGGGATGACGGCCGACTCTGGCCAGACTGATCCTGACGGTTCAAAACTACCGTACTGGGAAACCTGGTGCGGCACCGCGGACGTCTTCGGCGGCACTTGCGGCAAGGGCGTCGCGCGGCCCTCGCGCCCGTTCAGAGTGCCTTCGCAATTTACCCATAGCGCACAACTGAAGGGCTCGTCGGCCCCTGCTCCCGACACACAGGTCGTATCCTTCAATAAGTTCAACCCGTCGATGGCCCAGTACCTTAACGCGCAACATGCGGGTCCGGGCACGGGAGGCCCTTACAACTACACGTCGGTGTCAAGTTTGATCGCATTGAATAATGCCTGGCCATCGGGCACCGCAACGGTGGATCGAAAGGTCGAGGAGGCCCCGTACCAGCCGTCGACTTCCAGCGCGCCCGGCTTTGCCGGCATTGAAACCAAACCCGTCATATTCCTGGTTAAGGCAACCGGGCTTACACCGATGCCGCTGTGGCAGGGTCCGGCAGGCAGCACGTTGCCGACCGCCCCGACACCTAATACCTGGACGACCTGCGTACTGTTGGACCCCGCCAACACGGGCGGACCCGATGTGGCTCCGGTACTGGCGACGCCGCAGCAAATCGCCCAGGCGGTCGCGATGCCCTACGCGTGCGACAAAACCAAATACCTCTACGCGCCGCTCTCAACGATTTACAGTTTCAAAATGAACGCTGACGAAGCCGCCTCGTGGAACGCTGTTCAAAAAGGTGTTGGCGGCAGTGGCGGCACGGCGGCGGCAGGCGACTACGGAGTGCTCGGCGGCATGCACGTGAACAGCAAGGAAATCATTAACTGGACCTGGCAGACCTTCTATTGGCAACCCGGGCCGGATACTCCGAACAAATTTCCTGGCAGCAAGGACGGCATGACCGCGAATGTTAAAGGCCCCTGGCGCAACTACGCTTCGTGTTCGGCATATAACCAGACGCAAGGTAACGCCTCAACCAAGATGGTCGTCTGTTTTAATCCATTCCTGGAAACTGCCACCAACGCCGGTATCCCTGACGGGTTGCAGAGCAACTGCGTGAGCTGCCACGGCACCGCTACGGTATCGGGTCCTCCAATCACTAATCAAAATCCACCTCCCAGTGCGAACCCGACGACGCTGCCCTACCCTCCCGATTACAAGAAGCCGATTTCGTTTGGCCAAGGAGGCAAGCCAATCGATCCAAGGTTCGCCGGGTTTACACGCACGGACTTCTCCTGGGCCATCCCACAAAACGCCCAGTAGAACCGCACACCGTTCCAGCAGACCGACATTGGGAAGTACCTTGAGGCGATCGCCACGGTACTTCCCAATCCCTATCCGTGGCTTCAGTCGAGGCCGAGTTGCCAAAAAAAGAACGCCCAGATATCGGCATAGCGCGCCACCGTTTTGCTAACTGCGGGGCTACCTCGATGTCCCGCCTGCTGTTCTCCGCGCAAGAGGATCGGTCGCCCAGACACGCTTGCGGCCAGCCATGCGGCGTGCATTTTGTAACTATGCCAGGGAGCGACGCGGTCGTCATTTTCGGGGGCCACAGTAAGTATCGCAGGGGCTTCGATCTGCTGTGGCAGCGTGTGATAGGGACTGTATTGCAACAGGAAGTTCAGATCATCCGGGTCTTCAGGAGAACCATAGTCGGCGATCCAATGTTGGCCGCCGTGCGCTTTATGAAAGCGGGCCATGTCGGTAACCGGCGCGCCGGTGACCACAGCCCTCCAGAGATCCGGCCGCTGCACCGCAACGGCGTGGACAGATAAACCTCCATTACTCCATCCGAAACAGCCCAGTCTTGAGGCTTGGGTATAACCTTCGGCAATCAACCACTCGCCGGCGGCGATGAAATCATCGAAGACGTTCTGTTTATTTTCGCGCATGCCGGCGCGATGCCACTCTTCGCCAAACTCGCCGCCTCCTCGCGCATTGACGATTGCATAAATTCCGCCGCGCTCAAGGAAGGGAATCACCTGTGGGGTAAACGCCGGCAAGAGGCTAACTCCAAAGCCGCCATATCCATGGATTACGGCAGCATTGTTGCCGTCGCGCTCGATCCCTTTTCTATGAAGCAGAAACATCGGCACCCGGGTTTTGTCGCGCGATTCAAACCAAACCTGCTCGAGTTCAAACCCGTCCGCCTCAAAAGGCACCTTGGCTTGATGATGGAACGTGTAGGTCAGAGTTTCGAGGTTGATGCGATATACAACTCTGGGCATCAGAAACGAGGAAAACGAAATTAGCAGTTCGTCCGAATCGGGCGCGGCAATTAACGCATCAATACTGCCGATGCCGGGCAGTTCGATTTCCCTGACCAGCTTTCCCCCCAGCTCATGCACGCGCAGTCGTGAGGACACGTCCTCGACCGTCTCGACAAAAAGGTAATTCCCAACCGTGGCCCAGGCCCGCAGCGGATATGACCCCTCGGGGATTACGGTGGTGCTATCGAGCTTTCCGGCGGCAATGTTCGCGAGTTTGATCGCCGTGACTTTTCCCAGCGGAGCCTCGTGATTTGTCTGAATGTAGAGACTGTCTCGATGCAACGCGACGGCGCCGATAAAGGCCTGGACACCGCGAACAATAGAAACAAATTTCGGTTGCTGATCCTCGCGATCAAGAAGGTACAGCTCAGAGCACGGTAAGAGACCTGACATGTCCTGCACCACGACCGCAAGATAGCGGCCATCGAATGAAATCACGGGGTACGGCGCCTGCTCTCGTTTAAGAGATTCACCAAACACCAAAGTGTCCCCGCGCCAATCATCACCAAGCCGATGAAAGTAGAGTTTATGGTGGAAGCGCGCGTCTTCGGCCGGTGTGGAGCCGGGGCAGCGCGTATAGTAAAAGCCGCTGTTATCAGGTAGCCACGCAACTCGGTTCCTGGTGTGCCATGCGTGCGCGACTGGATTTACGTCACCAGGAATCACGTCTGGCAGCACTTCCTTACTGGTCACGTCCATTACATGAAGCGACATGCGGGAGCTTCCGGATGTGGAAAGACGATATGCGATTAGCGAGCCGTCGGGAGATGGATGCGTGTCTGCCAGCGTAATACTACGGTCGGAAATCAGCTCATTCGGATCGAGCAGCAGTCGTGGTTCACTTTGCGGTGTGTCCCGGCAATAGAGCGCCGAAAGTTCCTGGTCCTCGAAACGCTGGCGAAAGAAGCATCGTTCTCCCGCTTTGGTGATGGAGCCCATGGCGCTGGCGCGCATCAACTCGTGCAGGCGCCGGAGGATACCTTCGCGAGCCGGCACGGAAGAAAGTTGGGCCATGGCGTATTCGTGCTGCGCCAGTAGCCACGTTCGTAAGGCGGGCGTATCTTCTTCCATCCAACGGTAAGGATCGCTCGGCGCTATAGTCTCCTCAGTTAGGTCAAACATTGAACATGTGGCTTTAGATTGAACGCGAACCAGTGCGCGTCGGGGTTGACCTGGCGGCTAATGTATTGAAATCAGAGTTCCCACAAATCAGGATCGCGGCAGGGTAAGTCTCGCGAGCAAATTCCAACGCGGTGAGTGATAGATAATGTCCTCGCTTCCGGAATGATCTTAAACCGGCTCGGACACATCAAGATGGTTTTTGCGCCGGACTCTCAGATCATCTGATCGCAAGTGACAACGTCTGCCCCCCTTGGCACGTCCAAAAGCAGCGCCTTATAACCCAGGAAACGCGGAACCTTCTCTCCTAATAGGGCCGCCTGCTCGCGATGCGCTTGCCTTTCTTCTTTACGCGTTGGATTCTCCGGCAGCAAGCCGAATCCTTTCGGTCCAAACGCCCCGCAATCTCGGTGCTGCATAACCAGAATAGCCGGGACTTCGTGCAGTTTTACGGCGAGATCGACATGATCCAAAAACGTCTGGTGCCAGTGCTCCTTACCTTGCACTACGCCACCCAACGCGGCGCCGGCGAGCACCACATGATCGTATTTTATGTCTTTCATCAGGTTGGAAATCTTTACGAAAAAGCGGAAATCCAAACAAGTAAGCAACAGCACGTCAGCCTTGTGGTCATCGTCACCGACCACATGAAGGTCTTTCAAGTAGGCGTCTAAATCAACTAAATGCTCGTGACTGTCAGACATTGAGTTACTCCTTAGATTTCTAAAAGGTGAGAAAGTGACGTCAAGGCGCTCTTATATCACCAATCGATCTGTAGCGCCATGGTAATACTCATTTCAATTAACGAGGGCAACCGCACCCCGGCAAATAATTCAGAGGGCACCGCCGCGGTTCCGAGTTTGCGTGGCGGTCAGGAGAGACCTACAATCCCGCGACAACGACGGAGAGCCTCATGACACGAAGCAGGATACGCGTCGATCATCAAGTCCCGATCACCTCGCTCGAAATGTTTTCCAGTTCGTATCTGGATATTCCCATTGATAAGACTGACCCGCGTGGTCGCGAGCCCCTAATTCATCTGGGTTCGGTTGGCGTCGCGTTTGAGAATTACTACGCAAAGACGGACGGCAAGAATCCGCCGTTCGGCCGTGCGATCGAGGGCAGCCGGCCAGACATCTGGCTGCGAAAATCGGTAGCGGAAAAACTTGCTCGCGTAAACGAGCTACTCCGGCCGTTTGAGGCAGAGTTGTTCGTGCTCGATGGGCACCGCACCGTCGCCTGCCAGCAAGGCCTGTGGAATTTCTTTTTCACCAAAGCCAAACGGCAGAATCCCGGCGGGAGCGAGCAGGAACACCGGGCCTATGCGCGGCAATTCGTCGTCGATCCCGCGTCGTTCGACGAGACCGATTCCCGTACCTGGCAGGCGCACACAAACGGGGCCGCAGTGGATCTGACGCTGCGCGATTCCGTGACGAAAGAACTGCTCGAGATGGGAGCGGACTTTGAAGAGGACACTGATAAGGACGTGAGCGCCGGTGACTATTTTGAGCGACAGTTAGCAGCCGGACTTATTGACGAAGATGATCTCAGGCTACAGAACCGGCGGCTGTTGCATTGGGCCATGACTCGCGAAGGGCTGCTTAACGAAACGGCAAAGGTCTTCTGGCACTATGACTGGGGAAACCAAAGCTATGTGAGAGCCAGTCGCGCATTTCTAAAGAATCCTCCTGAGGCTGCCTGGTACGGTTTTATCGCGCCCCCCGGTGAATGAACCGCCGCGCGACGTGGCCAAAACAAATCATCACGATTGACCGCCGAGCCAACCTGATTCTCAAAAAAACCCGAGCGGACGCGTGGCAGAACTTCGATGAAGCGCAAGTTGTCAGACGCGAGTACCGCGCCGGATCGACACCAGATCGACACTTGTGTTCCTACTGCGGCTGGGAAAAAATGCGCGGATGAAAACAAAACCAACTTCCCTCCTGGCTGCTAAAACCCTGAGTCGCAACAAAGTTCTCGTGCTCCTCTCACTTGTGTTGTGGTGTCTTATGTTGGTGATCGGGGCTGCATGCCGAAGCACCGCTCCGGAAGCTCCCCGTACTGAGCTAGCCGTGGCCCCGGGAGGTTGTGCCCCAGTTTCATTTACCATCGATCCGGCAAGTAGTCCGTGGCTGCCGCCTACTGACGTAAATATAAACGGCGGAGGCGCCGCAACGGCCACTTTACGGGATGCAGGTGTTTTCGCGTGGCAAGAGTTCATTGCGCTCAACTGGCCCGCCGTCGCCCAGACCGGAGCAACCAACACCCGCGACCAACCAGACCCGACGGTTCCCTTCGGCAATTCGACGGGCCCGCTGGTCTGGCATACCTTCCGGCACAAGGCCGAAATCTTCCCCGGCACCGGGCAGCCCCCCGGCTACCCCGGAAGTACCGCAAGCACCTATTACGGCTATGACGCCGCGCCCCAGTACATCTACGCGAATGGTGCGATCCCTTCCTTCGCTTCTTTGAACGGGCCGACGCCTACGCCGACGGGGTCGCCCTCGCCTGCGCCCTGGATCAATCTGGACGAGCAGAGCGAGATTGGCCTGGACACGATGTACGCAGGAACACTAAGCTCCGCCAACCTGCCGTTCCCCGGGCAGCAGATTCTCTTCCTCGCGAAGGCCAACCGCGCGGAATACACTTATGTCGCGGCCAACAAATGGTGGGATGGAAGTGCGCCCGGTCCTGCCACCGCCGCTTACATTGCCCAGGCTTTCGCGTCCCCGCAATCGTACGTGGAGCCGTCGCCGGGCAGCTCACAGTATGTCGCCTTCCCGAATAACACTATCGAAGTAAAGGCCGCCTGGCGGCAACTCACCGCCGCGGAGGCCAGCAGCGGTCGCTTCTACACGACAACGGTTCGCTACTACAACGCAAACAGCGCGCAGCAGGTCGGCTACATAGACGCGCAGAACAACCCAGGCCAGGGTTACCCGGTGTGGGGCTTAGTGGCGTTGCACATCATCCAGAAGACTCCGTCGGCGCCTTACTTCATCTACGCTACCTTCAGCCAGGCCGACAATATTTTGGATAGCAATGGGAATTGTATCGAGGATGTAAACGGTAAACTCGTAACTGGGCCTTGTGCGACGCCCTCGGCCGCCACGCCGGCGCCCACTGCTGCGCTCGAGCCCAACATCACCTCGACAGCAGCCACTTCAACCACGCCTGAGACCTCGCAGACTATTCAACAGCTACAGCCTGCGACCTCTTCTTTAACTGTACAGACAGCGGGACAGCGACTCTTCTATAACAACTCGGCCCCGGCGCCGATGCCCACGCCGACAGCGACGCCGAACACTACGCAAGGGATCGTCGCGGTGAACCAACGCAAGCACAACATCCCTCAATGCATCATCGACGTGAACACGGCTGTGCATGCAGCGATCAAGACCTACGGACAGCAGAACAACAACGGCAACCCGGTCTGGCAGTACTACAAGCTCATCAATGTGCAGTATCAGCCTTACGACAAACCGGCGGGGACGACGTACACGGGAGCACCCAACGGACCCGACCCTTCCACCTATTATCAAGCCAATGAAGTGGTCGAGACGAACTACAACCTGCAAGTGTTCAGTGGTCAATTCCAGCACGATCCAAACAACAACGACAACATCCTTAACCTGATTACTGATTACGTTTCCGACTCCACTTCGCCGTTCTACGGCCAGCCGTTCAAGAATGTGTATTACAACTTGCCCGCTATCGTCCCTGGTTCCAGTCCTACGCCTAATCCGAACAGCGGCAAAGCAGCCAACATGGGGGGCTGCATGGGTTGCCACGGTAACGCACAAGTGGCCGGGTACGATTTCAGCTTCATCCTTAAGAACGCCCCCGTGTTCGCGCCGGAAGTAGGTACTGCCCCGACCAGCGCAGCAGTACCTTCAGCGGTAGGCTTGGCGAAATTCCGCAAAATGCTGATCAAGAACAGCGCTCGCAGCCGATAGCCTTTGACACGCCGATCGAAGGTCAACACACAGGGCGGCCCGCGCTGGCCGCCCTGTATGTCCTCGCGAATGCACCAAGCTAGCAATTTCGGACCGCAAGTTTATTCTGTGGGACCAGGTTCCAGCCCGCGAGCGGCCGGTGCTGGTCGCTCTTATGCGCCTCACAATGTATTACCCTTCAGCGAGTCCTGGTCTACGTCTTCCTCGGTGTCTCTGTGTGTCCTCTGTGCCGCTGTGGTGAAAATATCGAAACAAACACTCACCACAAAGGCACAGAGTTTTTCTTCCGGCGCCTGCGCCTGCCGGCAAAACACCAACTCGGACATTTACACCGCGAAGGCAGTTTCGAAACACGCGCAGAATGTTGCTGCCGTGATCCTTTCTGATCCAACATACAAGTGAATCGCGCCCGCCGGAATCGCTAAAAAATGAGTGACTCAGAAACCACGTTCTTATATCGCATTAGCGAGTTGCCGCTTGACGCGGACGCGGAGATTTTTCGCCAGTATCCCGCCTTCAAGCTCGGCGTCACCAGCAGTGTTCGCTATTACGCCCAGTTGATGCTTCCGCTGATGAAACGGGTAATTGCGAATGAGTCGGAACACACCAATTGGATATTGACGGGACCGGCGATCGCTGCCGAGACACAGGCGGCCGCCAACTTGTTGTGTCGGGAGTTATTTGATTTGTACCTGCGCGAACGGGACAAGAACAATGCAAAAGAACTTTCCTTGATCGATATCCAGTACGACAACGAGGCAACGGCCTCTATCGACTATGCAAAAATGGACTTTGCAGACCGCCTGACACTACGCGAACGCTTAAGTCAGCGGCTGGTTCGCAACCCTGATTTTCACGGCCGCCCGGTTCTGTTCATCAACGACGTCTGCGTCACTGGCGCACAACAACAGGCAATGCAGCAGTATTTTGAGCGTGACGGAGTAGCCTGCGTCAGGTGGCTCTACCTGATCGTCATCGATCCGGAAATCGGCAGGACGAATCCGAAAATAGAATGGCAAATTAATTCCAGCCCGTTCGAGGATCTTTTGCGAATGGTGTCCCGCGAACAAATTCAATTCACCGGCAAATGCTTAACCAGGCTGATGCACTTGAGCCTCGCGGAACTCGACCAGATCCTGCGGGCGCTTAATGCGGAGCGCCGAGCACGCTTGCTGAAACTAGTTGAATTGAATCGTTTCCAAAATTTGGATGACTTCCGGGAGCGGGCGGAACTGGTCAGGTCGTACGCCACACAAGGAACCGTTGAATCGAAAAGCGCCGATGGCCTTCACGTCGGAACTTAGTGTTGGATAGTGTCCCACTTTTAGGATCACTGTGGGCCTCTGTGGAACTCCGTGTCTCTGTGGTGAACTTATCTTTAAGAAAACAGCCACCACAGAGACACCGAAACCCACCGAGCACGCACAAAGAAGATGACCGGCAGCAGACCCAATCCAAATCCTCAATACTATTTGCGTCCGCGCGCCGCCGGTCGAGCTGCGCTGCGGAAACTTAGTCTGACCTACCCGGATCCGGTGAAATGGATTCATCAGGAACAAACGCACAATGATCGGGCGATAAGTGAACGCGATTACTCGATCGAACCTACTTCAGTCCCGCCCGAGTTCTGGCCGGAACGGCAACCGGTGTTTTGGCTACCGGAATTCGAAGCCCCGCGGGATCAGTTCCGCTTGTTTCAAAGTCGATCGCAGCCTTTACCCTGGTATCTTTCGGGATCCAGTTCCGATGTTTACTCCCATCTTGTACATCCATTGAGCGTGCAGTATTTCCTCAAGCGCGATCTGGAGGGCGCGAGGTGGAAGAACCCGAGATTCCTGGCAACGCCAATGGCTTCGCACCGCACTCTCCTGGTTTGGAATCCGCGGTCGCCGACAACCCCGCCGTTCGCAGTGAAAGCCTCGTTCAACCGGTGGGTGGGCGGGGGGAATCGAAACGTTAGGCTTGATGAAATAAAGCGAAGCGTAGGTATCTCCTCGCTATTTACCGGAATTCGCAAAGCGGACTTGGAAAGGCAGGGAATTCTTTTACTTGATGATCCGGTGGGCCTGATCCATAAGCAAACCAATGCCGGGCTTTTGGGGCGAGAGACACCCTGGAAACTTGGCGCCGGCGAAGAAATCGTACCGGTATTCAGCCTCTGTGCTTCCCAGCACGTTAGACGCCCGCGCATCGTCGAGTTGGTCGAATCGAGTGGTCTCGAACCTACGGCTTGGGTGGACGCGTTTATTTTTACGCCGCTGCTTTACCAGGCTTACTTCCTTGGAATGACCGTAGGGGTCGTGGGGGAAATGCACGAGCAGAACATCCTCATGGAATTGCGGAATGGAATTCCCACAAAGCGGTTCTGGCACCGCGACCTGGGGGGATTCCGGCTGGATAACGACTTACGTCGTCTCGCCAATAAAGGCCTTGAAGCGCTTCCCAAACACATTCATTTGGGGGACCTGGGAAAACAGTGCGACATACTTCACCAATGGCTTCGTATGTACTTGCAAGAGTCCATGGGGTACGCGGTTCGCGTCGCACTGCAAGATTATTTTGAAATCCCCACGGATGATTTTGCGGGCGTCTTTAACGCCAGAGCAGGCAAGCTTCAAAATCTGATCCTGTCCGCAAGTGGGATCCGCACGACCAGGAATTTCGAAAAAGATTTTGAGCGGTATCGAGAGCGCAAGATACCAATACTTACCTGGCGTTGGAAAAATCTGGAGGAAGCACTTCGAGCTAGTGGACCGTTGAGACCTCGCCGTAAGCTTTAGACGAATGCTTTGTCACCGGGAGCCTTGCTCCAGGTGACAATCTTCAGGAGCTTGTGGGCCACTTATATCTTGGGAGCTTCGCAGCTTATTAGCCGTCCAGCAGAGGCTCGCATCTGCAAATCTTGTAAGTTGGAGATGAAAGAAAACAAGGATAGCGACGAATCGGCAGTCCGGGTGATTTCTTCGAAGACGGCCACCGACATTCGCTTGCTCGTGCTCGACATTGACGGCACGATTATTGACGATTCGAATCGCATCCGGGACTCTGTCGCCCAAGCCATCGCTTCAGCCAAACGCCGCGGAGTAGCGGTGGCCATTGCCACAGGCCGTTTGTATCAGAATTCCCTGCACGCACATAATTCCATCGGTTCAACATTGCCTTTAATCTGCAATGAGGGGGCTCTGATCCGGGAACCTAAGACTGAAGTCGTTCACCGTCACTGGCCCCTGGAACGTCGCGCCGTAGCTCAGGTGCTGGACTATACGGAACAACCAAGCCTGAACGACCGCGTATCCGTCCAATTCTATGTTCAGCACGATTTGTATATCTCGAATCTGAATGAGGCATCGATTAAGTTTTTTCAAGGATCAAAGGTTGCCCCAATTGTCGTGAGTGATTTACGGCAATTGCTGGATCGGGCGATCACGGAAGTGATCGTATTGAGCGATGAGTTCGAAGTGATCGCACGCCTCGCCGGCCTGATGAACCATTCGCACAGCCGAATTCGAGTGAAGGAATATAAATCAATGGCCTTCCTTAAAATATTCCATCCGGCCGTAAACAAGCGACTGGCGGTGAGCTATCTCGCTCAAGAAATCATGTCTCTTCGACCGGAAAATGTGATGGCCATTGGGGACGACTTCGCCGATATTGAAATGCTCCAATATGCCGGAATTGGAGTCGCGATGGGTCACGCGCCATTGGAGGTCAGGGCCGCTGCTGATTGGGTAACCACAACGTTCGAAGAAGATGGGGCAGCCCGGGCCATCGACAAGTGGATACTTCAACCCACCCAAGCTAGCCGCAGTTCCTAGGCGGGCTACCAGCCGGCTTTCTTCGCGGACACGTTCATGATTTGTAGCACAGACTTCAGTCTGTGATGACGCTCACGAATACACAGACTAATCTGTGCCACACTGCGTTCTTATTGACTCAAGAGCCCTTCAGCAATCAGCAAGTCAACTGTCGCTCGCATAGATTTTGAGTTAGTTCGATTCCTTGCGTTGATGTTGTACCAGAGCGCGGTCTCTGTAGTCGTATTGTCTTTCGTCATAAATGAGCTGTTGTCGGAATGACAACTAACTCCATTCGCAATTCTCATGAAGTTGAACCAGACATCGT